>DATBDO010000028.1:0-1506 GCA_036269855.1 Mycobacteriales bacterium | reverse complement strand
TTCCGGTCAAGAGCGGCTCGCGAACATTGAAGGACGCGATGAACGAGGCGTTCCGCGACTGGGTCACGAACGTCGACGACACGCACTACGTGATCGGTTCAGTCGGCGGACCGCACCCTTTCCCGGTGATGGTTCGCGACTTCGCGTCGGTCATCGGAGTCGAAGCACGAGCCCAGTGCTTGGAACTGATCGGCCGGCTGCCGGACGCCGTCATCGCGTGCGTCGGCGGCGGCTCCAACGCGATGGGCATCTTCCATGCGTTCATCCCAGATGACAAGGTTCGGCTCTACGGGTTCGAGGCCGGAGGTGAAGGCGTCGACAGTGGGCGTCATGCGGCGACGTTGACCGGGGGATCGCCCGGCGTTCTGCACGGCGCCTCCTCTTACGTCTTGCAGGACGACGACGGGCAGACGCTCGACTCGCACTCCATCTCTGCCGGGCTGGACTATCCGGGCGTCGGTCCCGAGCACGCCTGGTTGCACGACACCGGACGCGCGATCTATCGACCGATTACTGATGCCGAAGCGATGGATGCCTTCCAGCTCTTGTGCCGGACCGAGGGCATCATCCCGGCGATTGAGACAGCGCACGCGTTGAGCGGCGCCGAGCAGGTGGCTCGCGAGCTCGGGCCGGACGCCGTACTCCTTGTCAACCTGTCGGGTCGTGGCGACAAGGACGTCGCGACGGCCGGGCGCTGGTTCGGTCTCCTCGACGCGCCATGAGCAAACCTGTCGGCAGCTCGGGCGAGGTGTTCGCCCGGGCGCGCAGTGAAGGCCGGGCCGCGCTCGTCGGCTACCTGCCCGCCGGCTTCCCGTCCTACCAGGGTTGTGTCGACGCGTTCGCGGCGATGGTCGACGCCGGTGTGGACCTGCTCGAGGTGGGCCTGCCTTACAGCGATCCGGTGATCGACGGGCCGACGATCCAGGTTGCGGCCGAGCAGGCGCTCCGGGGTGGGACGCGCACCAAGGACGTACTCCGGACCGTGGAAGCCGTAGCCGGGCTCGGTGCGGCGGCGGTTGTCATGACCTACTGGAACCCGGTGCTGCGCTACGGCGTCGATGCGTTCGCCCGGGACCTGCGTGCGGCCGGAGGTCTCGGGCTCATCACCCCCGACCTGATTCCGGACGAGGCCGCCGACTGGCTCGCCGCATCGGAGGCGGCCGAGCTGGATCGCATCTTCCTCGTGGCGCCCTCGTCCACCGATGCGCGCCTCGCCCGCACCGTGCAGGCTTGCCGCGGCTGGGTCTACGCCGCATCGACGATGGGCGTGACCGGTGCGCGTGAGCACACCTCCAGTGCCGCACCCGGTTTGGTGGGCCGCGTGCGTGCCGCCACCGCATTGCCCGTGGGTGTCGGTCTCGGGGTGTCCGACGGCGCCCAAGCCGCTGAGGTCGCCGCCTTTGCTGACGGGGTCATCGTCGGCTCCGCGCTGGTACGCCAGCTGCTCGACGCGTCCTCGGAGGCTGCTGGCGCGAAGGCGGTCGGAGTGCTGACGGCAGACCTTGC
>DATBDO010000027.1:0-11364 GCA_036269855.1 Mycobacteriales bacterium | reverse complement strand
TTCGATACCGCGGTGCCTGACCTCCGGCATCGAGTCGGTCCATGCGACGGCGAGACCGGCGACATACGGGCGCAACCGCTCGGCAGAATCCACGCGCCGCTCCCGACTCGTCCTCCCGGCGACGGTAACGTCGCGCGGCAGTGCATGACGGGACTACGACACAACGCCCGGATATGCCCGATCTGCGTCGGACAGCGGGTCAGCCGACCGCGACGCAGCCAGTCGCGCTGCGGGCGACAATCTTCGGCGTAGCGGCGATCAGCTGCCAGCCACCCGAACCATCCGCACCGTAGACGCCGGCGGAGCCGACCTTGACGACGACGCGGACCGCATTGACCGGCGGCTTGGCCGGCGCGCACACCTTGGTGTGCACCGCTGGCGCGGTCGGTGTCCAGGACGGTGCATGCGAGGAGCCGCCCGTGCCGGCCGAGCGGGGTGCCGTGACCGCCGCAGCAGGCGCGACCGCCTGATGTGCGGTCGTCACGTGCCGGTGAGCTGCGGCAGCCGGGGCGGTGTGGTGGACGGCGTGGGTGGCGACGTGCGGCGCCGGCAGCGCGGAGATGGCCGGCATGGTGACCATCGCGGGCGAGGTGAGGACAGCGGCCGCGAGGGCACCCGCGTAGGCCGTCGCCACGGCACCCGTGCTCCGTCCGGGGCGGCGCAGCCAGAGGAGGGCGAAGGCCGCCGTCGCCCGACCCACCGCCCGCGCGAGCTGGCGTCGTACCCGCATTCGAGCCACCCGCTCAGCGGGCCGCAGCGGACGGACCGTGTCGGTGAACTCCTCCGTCGCGAGCAGCAAGCGACGCTGCTCGGGGGCGAGCGACCGCATCGCCACGACCGTCTTCGCGAGCTCCTGGCGGGCCAGGACGTCTCGCTCCACATCCAGATCTGCCGTGACCTCGATGTGCTCGGTCGGATGCACCTGGGCGATGCGACCGGTGCGCTCGCGGATGATGTCGCGCCAGATGTTGATCGCCACGGTGATGACGAATGGCCAGGCCGGACGGTTGGGGTCGAGCCCGGTCCACGACCGGTAGACCCGCAACGCGGTCTCCTGCACGACGTCGTCGCGGTCCTGGGCGGGGACCCCGCGGGCGGTGAGCGAACGACGCAGATGCTCGGCGAGCGCAGGCCAAGCCTCGTCGAACGACTCGCGGTCGTACAACGGCTGGGTGGACACCGGGCGGCTCCTGAGGGCGCCGAACTGGGACGGCGCGGTCCGTCAAGCGTGCGGACGGCCTGCCCGACTTGTCAAGAATGGTGCGCTTGGGCCGTTATGGGGCGCGAAGTTCGCCGGGCGCCCCGGCGGGGACGGCGGGACGTCGCGGCGACACGGCCGCCAACCGCTGGTACGACGCCCCGACCGGGGGCCGCGCGTCTTCGTCACCCTTGTTGGGCCAGAACGACATCGCCCGCTCGGCCTGTGCCGTGATCGTGAGCGACGGGTTGACGCCGAGGTTGGCGGTGACCGCGGCGCCGTCAACGACATGCAGGCCGTCGTAGCCGAAGACCCGGTGCCAGGCGTCGACGACGCCGGTCTGCGGCGAGTCGCCGATCGGGCACCCGCCGATGATGTGCGCGGTCATCGGGATGTTGACGATCTCGCCGACCGAGCCGCCGGGCATCCCGCCGATCCTGTCGGCGAGCCGTCGGGTGACTTCGTTACCGGCGGGGATCCACGTCGGGTTTGGTTCGCCATGCCCTTGCCGGGTGACGAGTCGCTCGCCGAGCAGGCCCTTCTTGCGCCGTACCGACAACGAGTTGTCGAGGGACTGCATGACCAGCACGATGATCGTTCGCTCCGACCAGCCGCGCAGCCAGAACAGCCGCAGTGTGTAGAGCGGGTGGCGCAGTGCCTTGCCCAACCACTTCAGCAGACGCGGCGTGCGCGTGCCGCCGTCGGTCATCCACGTCGACAGCAGCCCCATCGCGTTCGAACCCTTCCCGTAACGCACCGGCTCGACGTGCGTCTGTGGATCAGGGTGGAACGACGACGTAATGGCGACGCCGCGCGAGTAATCCACGCCTTTGCGAAGGGACATCGCGCCGAGGATCGCCTCGGAGTTGGTGCGCGTGAGCTCGCCAAGTCGAGGCGACACCTTCGGCAGCACGCCGTCGTCGCGCATCCGATGCAACAGGCGCTGGGTCCCGAGCGTGCCTGCAGCGAAAACGACCTGTTCGGCCGTGATGGTCGACGTGTCGCGGTGCTTGGTGGTCGGCCGGGTCACGACGTCGTACCCGCCGGCTGTGCGGGGGCGCACGGTGGTCACCGTCGTCTCGGGCAGAATGCGCGCGCCGAGGCCCTCGGCGAGATGGAGGTAGTTGACGTCGAGCCGGTTCTTCGCGCCGAACCGGCAGCCGATCATGCAGTTGCCGCACTGGATGCAGCCGGTGCGATCCGGGCCGGCGCCGCCGAAGTATGGATCGGGCACGGTCTCGCCCGCCTTGTCGCCGAAGAACACGCCGACCGGCGTGACATGGAAGGTGTGACCGACACCCATGTCCTCGGCGACTGCGCGCATCTCGAGGTCCGACGGCGTGAGCGTCGGGTTGTCCGTGACGCCCAGCATCCGGCTGGCCTGGTCGTAGTGCGGCGCGAGCTCGACCTTCCAGTCAGTGATGTGAGACCACTGACGGTCGGCGAAGAAGTCGTCGAGCGGGGTGTAGAGCGTGTTGGCGTAGACCAGCGAACCACCGCCGACCCCGGCTCCGGACAGCACCAGCACGTCGTTGAGAAGGGTGATCTTCTGGATGCCCAGCCAACCCAGTCGGGGGGCCCAGAAGAAGCTGCGCAGGTCCCAGCTCGTCCTGGGAAGCGTCTCCGGTGTGAACCGGCGGCCGGCCTCGACGACGGTGACGCGATAGCCCTTCTCGGCCGCTCGCAACGCGGCCACCGACCCGCCGAACCCACTGCCGATGACGAGAACGTCGGTGTCGAACGCCTCCGTCATGCGCCGAGGCTACGACAGCGTCAGACTGCGACGAGCCGGCTTCGCCGACCGACGGTCCAGGCCGCGCCGGCGCCGGCGGCGACCGCGATCGCCAAGCCGGCGGCCAGCCGGCCCGCGTCGGTCGGCAGCTTCGGGGCAGCCGGCAGGAACCCGGTCATCCCACCCGTCGGCGCACCTCCGTCGACGGTGGTCAACGTCGCCGGGCAGACGCCGGCGGCCGAATCGGCGACCGGAGCGAGCGCGGCCGGGTAGTCGCGTCGCGACTCCGCGGCCAAGCCCGTGATCTGCGCCCCCTCGTGCAGCGACGGGCCCGCTGCGGCCTTGTCGGTCACCTTGCCGAACACGTCCGCTGGCACGTCGATGCGCACCTCGTTGTGCGCGTCCTCGAACGCGCCCTTGAGCCCCGTGTAGATCGTGGTCGTTCCTACCGAGGTGGACTCGGCCATGGAGTACGACGTCGCTCCGCTGAGGTCCCTGGTCGCTTGGAGAACGTAGCCCTTGGTGGCCCACCCGAAGTTGAACCGGAACACCCAGCCCGTTGCACCCTGCGGCAGTTGCTTCAGGTCCGTGACCTGCAGGTGGAAGCCGGCGATCCGCTTCTTGCCGTCCCAGGTCACCCAGCCGCGGCGCAGGTCGAGGCCGTCCTGGCTCGGCGATGCGGCGACGACTCCGACCTCGGTGGCGTCGCCCGGGGGATCGGTGAACGTCCCGTAGCCGTCGCAGGACAGCTTCGGCTGCTTCAGGTGCAGCGGCTTCAGCGGACGCCCGGTGGTCACCGAGTAACCGGTGAGCTGCTGGGTGAACGCCGGGATCAGCTGACCAGGGGCGTCCACGTTGTCGGCAATGGCGAGGTTGGCGCGACCCTCGCGGTCGATGGCGACCTGGAAGAAGTCGAGCAACGAGCGGTCGCCGGTCGAGTACGGCGCCCCGGGAACCGGGACCAGTGCGCAGAACGTGCCGTTCTGGCAGATGTCGCCGATGTGCATGACCGGCGTGATCGCCTGGTTGTAGTCGAGATGGCTCGGGGTCGGCACGGATGAGTGCACTCGGTCAGCGTTGCGCAGCTGCGCGAAGGCGACCGTCCACTTGGTCTTTGCATCGCCGGGGTCGCGGTAGACCCGGTTGGAGTTGGGTGCGCCGCCGTCGCCGTGGTACCAGACGACGTCGAGCAGGCCCTTGCCACCGGCGCCGATCCACGGGAAGACATCAGCCTTGCCGGGATCCGGCTTGTCGGCGCCGTTGCCGGCGACCCGGCGGTTGTCCCGGTTGACCTGGAACGGCTTCGACCAGTGCGCGCCGTGGTCGGTCGAGACCGAGTATTCGACTTTGTAGGTGTCCGCCCAGGCGGCGTAGAGGTTGCCCGCCGAGTCGGCGGTGATGACCGGGAAGAGCATGTTGAGCTCGCGGTGAGTTGCCGGGTTGACGTTGAACACCTTGCTGTCCTGCCACGTCACTCCGCCATCGACGGACTTCCCGACGTAGATGGAGTCGAGGCCGTTGTAGTCACCGCCGGGCACGTTGGACTCGGCGCCCGTGCCCGCGTCGTCGGCGATGCCGAAGATCGCGTACATCGCGTGCACCGGCTCACCGGACACGATGTTGGTCGCGCCTTTGATCGGTTCGGCGTGGTTGACGATGATGTTGCCGATCTGCTGAGTGGTACCGCTGCCCGCCAGCAGTTGGGGGTCGATGATCCCGTTGGCGTTGCTCGCGCCGAGCGAGACGTAGTGCTGACCGTCGTCCTTGCTCACGGAGACGACGATCTGGCCCGTGCTGACCAGGTGGTAGATCAGGAAGTTGGTGTGCGCTCCGTCGAATACCTGCCATTGCCGGTCGGTCAGCGTGTTCTGCGTGGCGAACGGGTTGGCCAACACGAACGACTTGCCGCAGTTCGTCGACGTCGCAACAGTGAAGTTGTCGAGCAGGTCGATGTTGTGCAAACCCGAGTAGGCGATCGGCAAGCATCCGTTGGCAGGAGCGTCCTGAGTGAGGTCGCCGACGGAGATCTCCGAGTCGCCGCCGCCGGTCCCCAGGTCGGGCTGCTGCACCGGGCTCTGCATGTAGGTGACGTCGCCGTTGGCGCGCCGCTTCTCGGTGATGCGCCAGAAGTTCGAGCCGAGACCCGTGGGCGCGGAGACGTAGGCAACCGACTTGTGGTCCGCGGGCACGCGGATCGACGGTTCGGCGCCACCACCGGCCAGCACCATCGGCCGGCTGAACGCCGCATGGGTCGATGCGCCCGAGTTGGCGAGGACCGGCAGGGCGACGGTCACGCCGCCGGTGAGGGTGGTCGCGACGAGGCCGGCGAGGACGGCGCGGCGAGCGGACATGGCGGAACTCCAGACGTCGTTGTCGACGCTGCCTTCGACGCCTCGCCGCACTGTTCCTGCTCAGGCGGTGACGACCAGGCCGACTTTCTGGAACTCTTTGATGTCGGAGTAGCCGGCCTTCGCGATCGTCCGCTTCAACCCGCCGAACAGGTTGAGATAGCCCTCCGGCGTCGTCGACGGGCCGCGCAAGACCTCTTCGAGGGTGCCCAATGGCCAAAAGTCGTCCGCGTGCGCGAACCGGCCGCGCGGGAGCTTCGGGTGCGACGCCGCGGTGTGCCACCACGCACCGCGACCGGGCGCTTCGGCTGCCATGGCCAGCGGCTCGCCGAGCATCACTGCATCGGCGCCGCACGCGAGTGCCTTGGCGATGTCACCGCTCGTCTCCATGTCACCGGCGGCGATGACGTGGACATAGCGGCCGCCCGTCTCGTCGAGGTAGTCGCGACGTGCGCCTGCTGCATCGACGATGGCGGTCGCCATCGGCACCTCGATGCCGAGCACCAGACCTGTCGTCGACCATTCGTCCGCCGCGACACCGACGATGACGCCGGCCGCACCGGTCCGCATCAGGTGCAGCGCGGTCTGGTAGTTGGTGCACCCACCGACGACGACGGGCACGTCGAGGTCGGCGATGAACGTCTTGAGGTTGAGCGGTGGCTCCGCCGCGGATGCGCTGACATGCTCGGCCGAGACCAGGGTGCCCTGGATGACCAGGAGGTCGACTCCGGCCGACAGGATCGCCGGGGCGAGCCGCAGCGTGTGCTGCGGCGAAACGCGGACGGCAACGACGGCGCCCGTGTCGCGCAACTCTTTGACGCGTTGCGCGATCAGCTCATCGCGCACGGGTTGCCCGTAGACCCGCTGCAGGGTGCGGGTCGGGCTCGCGACATCGGGATCCTCGTCGGGGTCGAGCTCGGCAAGCTCGGTCAGGATCGCGGTCGGGTCGTCGTACCTCGTCCAGAGCCCTTCGGCGTCGAGCACGCCGAGACCGCCGAGCCGGGCCACTTCCGAAACCGTCGCCGGTGAGACGGTCGCGTCGGAAGGCGTCGTGACGAGTGGAAGGTCGAACCGGTAGGCGTCGATCTGCCACGCCATCGAAACGACGTCGATGTCCCTGGTACGACGCGACGGCACAATGCCGACCTCGGAGAGGTGATAGCCGCGGCGGGCCACCCGGCCCATGCCGATGTCAACGCTGTCCCTCATCGGCTTTACCGCCCGGTGTAGTTGGGCGCCTCGACCGTCATCTGCACGTCATGCGCGTGGCTCTCTTTGAGCCCGGCCGCCGTGATGCGCACGAACTCCGCGCGCTGCAGCTCTTCGGTCGTGCTCGCGCCGACGAAGCCCATGCCGGCCTGCAGGCCACCGATCAGCTGATGCATGACGTTGGCGAGCGGTCCGCGATAAGGCACCTGCCCCTCGACACCCTGCGGGACCAGCTTGTCGTCGGACAGCACATCGTCCTGGAAGTAGCGGTCCTTGGAGTAGGAGCGAGACTGGCCGCGCGACTGCATCGCGCCCAGTGAACCCATGCCGCGGTAGGACTTGTATTGCTTGCCGGCGACGAACACGAGCTCGCCGGGTGACTCTTCGCAACCGGCCAACAGTGAGCCGAGCATGACCGTGTCGGCCCCTGCGGCTATCGCCTTCGCGATGTCGCCGGAGTACTGCACGCCTCCGTCGGCGATGACGGGAATGCCCGCGGCGTGAGCGACCTGCGCACACTCGTAGATCGCCGTGACCTGCGGCATGCCGGCGCCGGCCACCACCCGCGTCGTACATATCGAGCCCGGACCGACGCCTGCCTTCACTGCGTCGACACCGGCCTCAACGAGTGCTTTGGCGCCGGCGGCAGTTGCGACATTGCCGCCGACGACGTCGACGCTCACGTTGGCCTTGAGCCGGGCGACCGTCTCGAGCACCGCCTTGGAGTGGCCGTGCGCCGTGTCGACGACGATGAAGTCGACACCGGCTTCGACGAGTGCCAGCGCGCGCTTGAACCCATCCTCGCCGACGCCGGTCGCGGCGCCGACCATGAGGCGCCCCTGGCCGTCCTTGGTGGCGAGCGGATATTCCTGGCTCTTGGCGAAGTCCTTGACGGTGATGAGGCCACGAAGCCGGCCGGCCTCGTCGATGATCGGCAGCTTCTCGACCTTGTTCTGCTGAAGCAGCGCCAGCGCGTCACCACGACTCACGCCGACACGGGCAGTGACGAGCGGGACGGCGGTCATCACGTCGCGAACGAGTCGGTCATGGTTGGGCTCGAACCGGATGTCGCGGTTGGTCACGATGCCGACGAGCACACCGCCGGCGTCCGTGACCGGTACGCCGGAGATGCGATAGCGAGACATCAGGGTGTTGGCGACCTGGATCTCGTCGTCGGCCGAACACGTCACCGGATGGGTCACCATGCCTGCTTCGGAGCGCTTGACGATGTCGACCTGGATCGCCTGGTCCTCGACGGAGAGGTTGCGGTGCAGGACGCCGACGCCCCCCTGCCGCGCCATCGCGATCGCCATCCGGGCCTCGGTGACCGTGTCCATCGGACTGGACAGCAGCGGGGTCCGCAGGGTGATCGACCGGCTGAGCCGGGCAGTCGTGTCCGCTTCGGCGGGCAACACGTCGGACTCGGCGGGCACGAGCAGGACGTCGTCGAACGTCAGGCCCACCCGCGCGAACTTGTCCGGGAGTGCGTCGAAGTCGTCCATCACACCTACTCGCCTGCGCCGGAAAGAGTCGAGTTTACCGGCTGGGGAAGGCGAAGCCCGGTGAACGCGCCGCGGCGTACCGTTGTCGGGTGCGTGACGACTCCCCGCTGGACCCGTTCGACGGCGACCCCTCGGATCCGGCGCAGGATCTCGACGACGAGGAGGCGATCCCGCTCAGCCCCGACGAGCGCGAGGACGTGCTCGCCGATCTCGAGGATCTCGAGGTGTTCCAGGCGCTGCTCGAGCCGCGCGGGACGCGAGGTCTGGTCGTCGACTGCCAGGACTGCGGCGAGCCGCACTTCTTTGCCTGGGACCTGTTGCGCGCCAACCTGCGTGGACTGCTCGACAGCGGCCTGCCGCACGTGCACGAACCGGCGTTCGACCCCGATCCGGCCGATTACGTCAGCTGGGACTACGCCCGAGGTTTCGCCGACGGAGTCCTGACCGCCGACGAGGAATGACGTCCCTAGCGGACGAGGCCGAGGCGGAAACCGCTGGCGACGGCCTGGGCCCGGTCGTTCACCCGCATCTTGCGGAACAGCCGCCGGGCGTGGGTCTTGATCGTGTCCTCGGAGAGGTAGAGGTCGCGGCCGATCTGGGCATTGCTCTTGCCGCTGGCCATGCCCCGCAACACCTGCATCTCCCGCTCGGTGAGCTCGGGCCCGGCCGGCTGGGTCGGGATCCGGTCGGTCAGACCGCTGAGCAGCTCGGCAGATGCCAAGGCGTTGGCGACGGCGGCGCACAGCTCCTCGCGGGACACGTCCTTGTGCAGGAAGCCCCGGGCTCCGCCGGAGATCGCCATCGCGACGGCCTCGCGGTCGGCCGCGCCGGTGAGCATGACGACGTTGGCGGTCGGGTGCGCGTGGACGAGCCGGCGCACCGCCTCTACGCCGCCGAGCCCGGGCATGTGCACGTCCATCAGGACGAGGTCCTGACGTTCGGACGGCCAGCGGGCGAGTACCTCTTCACCGCTCACTGCCGTGTCGACCCGGTCGACGCCAGGGACAGACTGGACGGATCGGCTCAGTCCTTCGCGGACCAGTCGGTGGTCGTCACAGATCAGAACCGTCGTCATGGCGTCCTTCGCGCTGCGCGGGCGGGCGGTCGGGCGGAAGCTCGGCCGGGAGGCTGAGCTCGACACCGTCGGGCCGCAGCCGCAGGTCGCCACCGAGCGCCAATGCCCGACGGGCCCAGCGGTTCAGCTCGCTGGCGTCATAGGCAATCTCGGCAGAATCGACGGTCAACTTCACCCTTTTGCCCTCGCAGCCTGCTCGCACCGCGGCTCGGCCCGTCGCCCCACGAAGCGCCGCCTCGGCCACCCGCTGCACCGTCACGGCGATCGGGGGCGCCAGCGCATCGAGCGCGGGATCGTCAGCATCGACCGAAAGCCGCAACTCCGACATTCCGTCGTCCGGCCGGTCGCCGGCCCATCGGTCCGGCAGCTCACGGAGCGCGGCTCGAAGTCCGGCCTCCAGCGCGTGCGCGCGCAAATCGCGATGGGCGTGCCGAAGAGCGGCCAACGCAGCCCGGACCGGCTCTTCGAGTGCGCTCCGGTCCTCCTCCCCGGCCGCGACCAGCTCCGCGGCGTACCGCACGCTCACCAGGGCTTCACCGATCCCGTCGAGCAGGGTCGCGGCGACCTGGGCCCGGTCCGCCTCCTCGTCCAGCACCGACCGCCCGGCCGACCAGGCCGCCAGGGCACCGTCGGCGGCGAGGGTCAGCCCGACGGTGTCGGCCACCGCGGCCAGCAGGCCGGCGTCGGCGTCGGTCAGCGGCCGACCAGCGGCCACCGAGAGGACGCCGTACAGCTCACCGGTACGACGTACCGGGATGTCCAGTCGCAGCGAACCCCGGCCGGCCGGGCCCGAGTCCCGACGTGTCGTGGCGAGCACCGTCGTGGCGTCGCCCGCGCGGAGCTGCACGTGGTCGCAGCCGACCGCGGCGGCGACCAGCTGGAGCGCATCAGCTATCCCCGCGCTACCCTGTCCGGCCAGGATCCGCGCGACCGCGGCCAACGTGACGCTGGCCGTCGCCTTCGACGGCCGCGCGGCAGCGCTCGGGCCGATACTCACCAACGCTCCTCGAGATCCGCCGGACAACTGCCTGGCAGTGTCGGGTCGGCGCGCAGTTCGGCTAAGTCGAATGTCGCAACTAGCCAGCCGAAGGAGTGCAGGAGTGGCTCGGCGGTTAGCCCTCGAGCAGCGCGCTCACATTGGGCTGGGCAAGCCATTCCTCGCGCATCTCGGGGCTCAGGTCGCCGGCCATGGTGAGGACGGCGGACCGGGCCGCGGCCAGCGATCGGTGGCCTTCCTCGGCCGATCCGCCCACGAGCAAGGCGCCGAGCAACGCGCGGGCCTGCCAGACGACCGGAAGCGCCACCAGCCCCTCGGCGAGCGTGGCGGCTCGTCGCAGGGTGCCGGCCGCGTCGTCCGAGCCGGACTGCACCTCTGCGACGCCTTGGAAAAGAAGGCCCTTCGCGACGTGGCGAGGAGCCCGCGCCGACTCTGCCCGCTCAACGCTCGCGGTCGCCGCCGCCAACGCCTCGGCCGGGTCATCCGCGAGCAGCGCCACCTCGGCGCGCGCCCAGTCGAACCGCACCCGTTGCCGCCACCACTCCTCGTCGTGACCGGCGACGAGCGCCTCGGCGCCCGCGAGCTGCGCGCGCGCCGCATCCAGCTCGCCCAGACCGACGGCGTCGATCGCCAGGCCGAGAGTGGCGTCGAACGTCGCCTCGCTCATGCCCTCGGACATGCGAAGGCCGGACTCGTCCAGCTCGCGCGCGGCGGTGTGGCGGCCGAGCCCGCGCTGCACGCTGGCCGCGGTCGCCGCAGCGAGGGAGGCGAACAGCCGGGTCTCCGGTGCGGCCTGGGTGCCCGCCTCGAGCAGCGGCGCCAGCACCCGCAGCGCCCCGCCGTAACGACCGGAAGCGGACAGCGCTACCCCGAGCAGCCATGCGGCCGCGGTGACCTCGGCGTGCCGACCCTCTCGCTGGGCGAGGACGACGGCCCGCTCGAGATCGGGGACGGCCGTGGCCGGCGGCCCGTGGAAAACGGCGCGCTCCCCCGCGGCGAGCAGGGTCGCCAGGTCGCCGTCCACGCGTCGCCTCCTGACCAGCGTCGCCGCGGCGCGACTCCGGCGGGCGCAGACTAACGGAGGAGCACCCAGCGGCGCCCGGCGAAGGACAGGACGAGGACAGCAAGCGCGACAACCACCGCGTCGCCGCGCGACACGCGCGAGCGGATGTCGTCGGACGCGGTCATCGGGAACGCGGTGGGGTCCGGCTGGGCTGGTGCGCGGGTCGCGCGACCGTCGGTTGTTGCCGCACACGCAGGTGCGGGCGGGCCGGCGCGTAGTGCCGGCTGACCGAACCGTCGT
>DATBDO010000026.1:0-4639 GCA_036269855.1 Mycobacteriales bacterium | reverse complement strand
TGCCGACCGCGCGCCGCAGCAGCTCGTCATTGTCGTAGTAGGGCCAGCCGAGCCGATCCCCCAGCAATCTGCCGACGGTCGACTTGCCGGCTCCCATCATGCCGATAAGAAGGACGCGGTCCACCACGTCAGCGGACGTGGGACGGCACGAACGGTGGCTTTACGACGGTCATCACCGCTTCGCGGCCCCGGATGTCGACGATGACCTCGTCGCCCTCGCTGACCGATCGGTCGAGCAACGCCAGACCGATGCCGATCCGCAGCGTCGGCGAGAAGGTCCCGCTCGTCACCTCACCAACGGGATCTCCCGTTGTCGCACGAACCGCCATGTGCGGGCGAGGGATGGCGCGCGCGTCCGACCGCAGGCCCCACAGCAGTCGACGCGCGCCAGCCGCGCGCTCCTCGGTCAGGACGTCACGCCCCCAGAACTCGGGCTTGTCCCAGCCGACCGCCCAGCCGCAGCGTGCCTGCACCGGTGTGATCTCCAACGACAGGTCCTGACCGTGCAACGGATAACCCATCTCGGTGCGCAGCGTGTCGCGCGCGCCCAGGCCACATGGTCGGCCGTCGTACGACGAGATTGCCGCGAGCAGTGCGTCCCACAGCGCCGGCGCCGCCTCCGCTGCGGTGACGAGTTCGTAACCGTGCTCGCCGGTGTAGCCGGTGCGACACACCACGACCCGTGCACCGCCTCGCTCGACGATGGTGAAGGCCATGTAGTCGAGGTCGACATCGAGCCCGACGTCACGCAGTACGTCGGACGAGCGCGGTCCCTGCACGGCGACGATGGCGTAGTCGCGGTGCTGGTCGATGACACTGACGCCGTCGGGCGCTGCCGCGACAAGTCGACGCACGACCTCGGCCGCGTTGGCGGCGTTGGGCACGAGGTGCATGTCGTCGCCCCAGTCGGCGCCGACCGCGCCGTGGTAGACGATGAGGTCGTCGACCACTCCCCCGCTCGAGTCGTCACCACACAGCGTGTATTGCGCCTGCCAGGGGCCGATCCGGTCGAGGTCGTTGGTGAAGCACCGGTTGACGAACGCCTTGGCACCGGGCCCTTTCACCTCGACGTTGCCGAGATGGCTCACGTCGAAGATGCCGACCCGCTCGCGGACCGCGGTGTGTTCCTCGACGACACCGTCGTACTGGATCGGCATCTCCCAGCCGCCGAACTCCGCCAGCCGGGCGCCAAGGGCGACGTGACGTTCGTGCAGAGGCGACTGCAACAGTCTCGTCTCGGCCATGGCACGCGACGCTATCCGAGCGCGCCGGCGGCACGTCGTAGCCTTGTCGCCCATGACCGCCGTGACCCTGACGAAGACAACGCTGTCCCAGGTCAAGGCCGACGCCATCATCGTCGGGCTGTCCTCCGGACGCACCGGGCCGACCCTCGTGGCAGGAGCCGCGGACGTCGACAAGGCGTTCAAGAAGCAGCTTCTCGACAGCCTCAAGGCCGTGGGCGCAACCGGCAAGGCGGGCGAGATCACGACGATCGCATCGCTGGGCCGGATCGCCGCACCGGCACTCGTAGCCGTCGGGCTCGGCCCGACCCCGGGCAAGGGCGAGAGGTACGACGTCGAGTCGATCCGTCGGGCGGTCGGTGCGGCAGTGCGCTCGCTGGCCGGCCGGGCCGGCCGGGTTGCTACCGGGCTGAGCGCCGCCAACGCAGGCGACGGGATCGACGAGCTGCGCGCCGTCGCCGAAGGTGCGCATCTCGGTGGCTACGGCTACAACCGCTATCGCACCGCCGCCTCCCGACGCTCGACGAAGAAGCCGGTCGGCAGCGCGGTTCTCGTCGTCGACGATCCGCGGGACAAGAAGGCGCGGGCAGTCGTCGAGCGCGCCGCGATCATCGGCGAGGCCGTCTCGCTCGCACGCGACCTCATCAACACACCCCCCGGCGACCTGCGTCCGGACGCCTTCGCGCAGGCGGCGGTCGACGCCTGCACGGCCGTCGGCTGCGATGTCGACGTCATGGACGAGAAGGCTCTGACCGACGGTGGCTTCGGCGGCATCCTCGGCGTTGGTGCCGGCTCGTCGAATCCACCGCGACTCGTTCGGATCGGCTACAGCGCCGGGCGTTCGGCGCGCAGCACGGTGCATCTCGTCGGGAAGGGCATCACGTTCGACTCCGGCGGCCTGTCGCTCAAGACGGCGCAGGGCATGGAGTGGATGAAGTCAGACATGGGTGGTGCCGCCGCTGTCATCGCCACGATGCGCGCGATCGCGCAGCTCAAGCCGGCCGTCAACGTCGTCGGCTGGCTGCCCACCGCGGAGAACATGCCGAGCGGGCACGCGATCAGACCCTCCGACGTCCTGACGATGCACGGCGGCAAGACCGTCGAGGTGCTCAACACCGACGCCGAGGGCCGGTTGATCCTCGCCGACGCGATCTCACGCGCGGCCGAGGAGAACCCCGACATCATCATCGACATCGCGACACTGACCGGCGCGCAGCTCGTCGCGCTCGGCAGCCACGTCTACGCCGTCATGGCCAACGACGACGCGTTGCGCAGCGAGATCACGGCCGCTGCCGGGGCCGCCGGTGAGCAGGCATGGCCGATGCCGCTGCCCGCAGAGCTGCGCAAGTCGCTCGACTCCGAGGTGGCCGACATCGCCAACACCGGCGACCGCTACGGCGGCATGCTGACGGCGGGGCTGTTCCTCAAGGAGTTCGTCCCGGACGGGATTCGCTGGGCCCACCTCGACATCGCCGGACCGAGCTACAACCAGGGCGAGCCGCACGGCTACACCCCGAAGGGGGGCACCGGAGTGCCGGTGCGGTCACTCGTGGAGTTCCTGGAGACGCTCGCGGGGTGACCAACCACCCGTCTCGGCGGTGGCGCAACTGCGGCCACGGCCAGCGCTGACGAACGCGGGTGTGAGAATGGTCGGCGGACACCGTCGTCTCGCGTTCGAGGAGCTTTACCGTGGCGTCAGCCAACTCCGCCGACCTCGTCATCCTCGGCGCCGGTAGCGGCGGCTACGCCTGCGCGCTACGGGCAGGCGAGCTGGGCCTGTCTGTCGTCATGGTCGAACGCGACAAGGTCGGCGGCACCTGCCTGCACCGGGGCTGCATCCCGACCAAGGCGCTGCTGCACGCCGCCGAGGTCGCCGATGCGGCCCGCGAGAGCGAGAAGGTCGGCGTGCGGGCCAGTCTCGATGGCATCGACATGGAGACGGTCAACTCCTACAAGGATGGCGTCGTCAGCCGGCTGTACAAAGGGCTGACCGGCCTGGTCAAGAGCCGCAACGTCAATGTGGTCGAAGGCGAGGGGCGGCTGGTCGCGCCCAACGCGGTCGAGGTCGACGGAACGCGCTACGAAGCGACCAAGGCGGTCGTGCTCGCAACCGGCTCCTACTCGCGGTCCCTGCCCGGTCTCGAGATCGACGGCGAACGCATCATCACGAGTGAGAACGCGCTGCGCTTGGACCGAGTTCCGGAGTCCGTCGTCGTACTCGGCGGCGGCGTCATCGGCGTGGAGTTCGCGAGCGTGTGGCGCTCGTTCGGCGCCGACGTGACCATCGTCGAGGCCCTGCCACACCTGCTGCCGCTCGAGGAGGAGTCGAGCTCCAAGTTGCTCGAGCGCGCGTTCCGCAAGCGCGGGATCACCTTCAAGGTCGGTACGAAGTTCAGCCAGGCCAAGGTCACCGACTCCGGTGTGACGGTGACGCTGGAGGACGGGACGACGTACGACGCCGAGCTGCTGCTCGTCGCGGTCGGCCGGGGACCGGTGTCTGAAGGGTTGGGTTACGAAGAAGCCGGTGTCAACGTCGAGCGAGGTTTCGTTCCCGTCGACGAGCACTGCCAGACCAACGTGCCCAACGTCTATGCGATCGGCGACCTGCGGCCCGGTCTGCAGCTCGCGCACGTCGGCTTCGCCGAGGGGATCATGGTCGCCGAGCGCGTCGCAGGCCTCAACCCACCGGCGATCGACTACGACGGGGTGCCGCGCATCACCTACTCCGAACCTGAGGTCGCGAGTGTGGGCATCACCGCCGCGCAGGCCAAGGAGCGTGGCCACGATGTCGTGGAATTCACCTATGACCTAGCCGGCAACGGACGCGCGCAAATTCTGCAGACCGCCGGCGCGTGCAAGGTCGTCGCAGCCAAGGACGGCCCGGTCCTCGGCGTACACATGGTCGGGTCGCGGGTCGGCGATCTCATCGCCGAAGCGCAGCTGATCACCAACTGGGAGGCCTTGCCGGTCGAGGTCGCCCAGCTCATCCACCCGCACCCGACATTGTCCGAAGCCGTCGGTGAGGCGCACCTTGCCTTGGCGGGTAAGCCCTTGCACGTCCACGGCTAACCGGTCGGTCCGAAAGGTTGTCATGTCGGTCTCCGTCACGATGCCTCGCCTTGGCGAGAGCGTCTCCGAAGGCACGGTCACCCGCTGGCTGAAGAAGGAGGGTGAACGGGTTGAGGCCGACGAGCCGCTGCTCGAGGTCTCGACCGACAAGGTCGACACCGAGATCCCGTCACCTGCGGCCGGGGTGCTGAAGTCGATCAAGGTCGCCGAGGACGAGACCGTCGAGGTGGGCTCCGAGCTCGCCATCATCGACGACGGCGCCGGCGGTGGCGCGGACGACGAGCAAGCCGACACGGAACCCGAAGCCGACCAGGAGTCCGAACCGCAGA
>DATBDO010000025.1:0-10771 GCA_036269855.1 Mycobacteriales bacterium | reverse complement strand
GGCCGGTCACAAGCGAACGATCACCGTAGCCGATCTGTGACCAGTGTGACAAGTGGGGCTGATGTGACGGCTGCCCGTTTCGGCGTTTCTGGCACGATCTCCCGCGTGACCGATTCGTCCCGCGCCGCCCGCAGAGAACACGGGCGCTCCGCGCGCAATGAAGAGCACTGGCGACTCCTCGCCCTCCCGCCCCTCGACGAGTCGCTCCTCCGCGCGCTGTTCGACGGCCTTCCGGTCGAGGTGGTGGTGCCCTCCGAGCGGACCCAGGTCGCGGCTGTGGAGGCCATGACCGCGGCGGACCTCGTGCTCGGGGACTGGACCGGTGGGCTGAGGGTCGAAGCCGCCGGCCTGGCGGATCCCGCCCCGATCGCCTTCGTGCAGCAGCCGAGCGTGGGCGTCGACTCGGTCGACGTCGACGGCCTCGCCGCCCGGGGGATCCCGGTGGCCAATGCCGCCGGCGCCAACGCGGTGAGCGTGGCCGAGTGGTGCATCGGTGCGTCGTACGCCGTGCTGCGGTGGTTGTCCTGGGCGGACCAGCAGACGCGTGCCGGCGGCTGGCCGCAGCTGGAGGTCGCGCAACGCGGTGGCGGTGAGGTCACCGGGCGCCGGGTCGGGATCATCGGGATGGGCCCCATCGGACGCGAGTGCGCGCAGCGGTTCGTCGCTCTTGGCGCGGACGTTGCCTACTGGAGCCGCAGCAAACACGACGACGCGGGCGGCGCCCGGTGGTTGGAGCTGGACGAGCTCCTTGCGCATAGCCAGCTGCTTGTCGTCGTCGTGGCGTTGGCGCCGGCGACGCGCGGGCTGCTGTCGGCCGAGCGACTCAAGCAGCTTCCTGACGGCGCCTTCGTCGTCAACGCTGCCCGCGGTGGCGTGCTCGACGAGACCGCGCTGCTCGACGTGATCCGGTCCGGTCACGTGGCTGGTGCCGCGCTCGACGTCTACGCGATCGAGCCGCTGCCGGCCGACTCGCCACTGCGCGGCGAGGAGCGCATCTTGCTGTCACCGCACGCGGCCGGCGCGACCCGCGAAGCGCAGGGCCGTCTCATCGGCGCGGTGGTCGACAACATTCGCCGGGCCGTGTCCGGTGAACCGGTGCTCAACGTCGTCAACGGCATCGATCCGATGATCAGGCGACGTTGACGGGCGACTGTAGTCCCGGCGTCGACCTTCTGCGCTCAGCCGCCCGGCAGCCGGATCTCGACCGTGCCGTCGCTGATCCTCGTCTCGAACAGCTGCTGCGGTGACGTCGCCGGACCGTGCACGACCGCTCCGTCGGAAAGCCGGAACGTCGAGCCGTGCCATGGACACACGATGCAGCCTTGCCCCTTCTCGACGGTGAAGGACCCGTCGGAGAGTGGTCCGGACAAGTGCGAGCAGCGGTTGGACAGCGCGTCGACGTGCTGCCCGCGTCGGACGACCAGGATGTCGACGCCCTCGATCGTGCGCATCGTCGGGCGGCCCTCAGGCAGGTCGTCGAGCCGGCCGAGCGGCTGCCAGCCATCGGGGAAGACGTCGATCGTGTCGGCCGTGTGGTTGGCGCCGGCGGCCTGACGGAAGACGAGGTGACCGCCGAGGTAGCCGCCGACCATCAACGCCCCGAAGCCCGCATAGGCCATGGCCTTACCGGTGAGTGAGCGGCCGCGCGCCCGGGCGACCAACGAGGCGGAGTAGAGCGCCAGCGCTAGTCCGTTGGCACCGGCGTGCACCAGCCCGACGCGCTGGTGTGGCGGATGTAGCCGCGACCAGTCCGCCCAGCCGGTCGCCGCGGTGGGGACTGCGGCGGCGCATCCGGTGGCGATGAGCGTGGCGGAGGCCGGCCCGGTGCCCGGCACCACGTCGAGGATCGCCGCGGCCGACCAGACGCCGATCGGCACATCGGTGAGCACCGGATGAAGCGGATGCCCGAGCCAGACGCCGTGCAACGCGTCCCGGACTCCTTGGGAACGCAGGGCCGAGTTGACGATGCCGCGCACTGCCTTGACGACCGGGTCGAGCGGTCCGGCCCGCTCGATGCGCTCGACGACGTGATCGACGGGTGCAGTAGTGACCGGCATCTCGCCTCCCTGGATCCTTGGAAGGATCGTGCGTCGTCAGCTGCCCGGCCAAACGCCCCCACGTTCCTCGGCTGGCCTCCGTGCTTAGGCTGTCGCCGTGGAGCTCGAGGAGCTGGCAGCCGGCTGGCTGACCTTGCCGGAGCTCGCCGACAGGCTCGAGCTGCCCATCTCCCGGGTCCGGCAGTTGCTCCGGGACGGCAAGCTCGTGGCGGTCCCGCGGGGCGACCCGCCGGTCCAGCAGGTCCCGACCGAGCTGGTGCACGACGGCCAGCTGCTCAAGGGCCTGGCCGGGGCCCTGACCGTGCTTCGCGACGCGAGGTACGACGACGAGCAGGCGTTGCGTTGGCTGTTGACCGACGACGAGGCGATCCCGGGTCGACCGGTCGACGCGATGGCGGCCGGCCGGGACACCGCGGTCAAGCGCCGCGCGATGGTGTTGGCCTTCTGATGAGTGTCGTGTCGGAGATGCGCAAGTGAGCGGCGACGAGCGGCGGCTGCGGCTGAAGGATGCACATCTCTATCTGTGCACCGACGGCCGACGAGAGCAGGGCGATCTCGAGGAGTTTCTCGACGCAGTGCTGGCTGCAGGAGTGGACGTCGTACAACTTCGGGAGAAAGGTCTCGACGCGCGCGACGAGATCGAGCTCGCCGAGGTCTTCGCTGCCGCGACCCGTCGCCACGGTGCGCTGTTCAGCGTCAACGACCGCGCCGACATCGCCTGGATCGCGCGTCCGGATGCGCTGCATCTCGGTCAGAACGATCTGCCGGTGCCGGCGGCGCGCGCCATCCTCGGCGATGACGTCATCATCGGTCGCTCTACACATGCGCCGCACGAGGTCGACATGGCGGTCGCCGCCGGTGTCGACTACTTCTGTGTCGGGCCGGTGTGGACGGCAGCGGGCGAGCACAAGCAGGGCCGGCAGCTGATGACATATGCGGTCGGCAAGTCGACCGGCCAGCCGTGGTTCGCGATGGGTGGCGTCACGCCGGGCAACCTCGACGAGGTGCTCGACGCGGGTCTCAACCGCGTGGTCGTCGACCGCGCCATCACCAGGGCGGATGACCCGCCGGCGGTTGCTGCGGAGTTCGCCCGGCGTCTGCGCGCGACGTAGTCAGCGGGTTCGGGCCGTCGCGGTCTCGGCCAGTGCGGCCAGCGCGGCGCGGGCTGCGTCGTCCATCGCCACGTCGTCAAGCGCACGGACAGCTTCCGCGGCGCGTTCAGCGATGAGGCTTTCGACCTGCGCGACCGCACCCGTCGCGGCGATGACGTCGCGCAGCACTGTCACGCCATCCGCGTCGAGATGTGGGTCGCCGAGCCGGGCGCGGAGCACTTCGGCCTGAGCCGGGTTGGCCGCCTCTACGGCGTAGGCGACGAGCGCCGTGCGCTTTCCTTCGCGCAGGTCGTCACCGGCCGGCTTGCCCGTGACCTCCGGATCGCCGTAGACACCCAGCACGTCGTCGCGGAGCTGAAACGCCTCACCGAGCGGCAGGCCGTACGACGAGAAAGCCGCGGTCAACTCGGCGTTGCCGGCACCGAGCGCAGCGCCGAGATGAAGCGGCCGCTCGATCGTGTATTTAGCCGACTTGAACCGCGCGACTCTGAGGGCGCGTTCGACCGAGCCACCGCCGCGAGCCTGCTCGACGACATCGAGGTATTGGCCGCACATCACCTCGACGCGCATCGCATCCCATACCGGCGCAGCCCGCTGCAAGGCCGTGGGGTCGAAGCCGCTTTGCGCCAGAGCGGAGTCGGCCCAGATCAGGGCAAGGTCGCCGAGCAGGATGGCGGCGGCTTGACCGAACCGTTCGGGGTCGCCGTACCAACCGGAGCTTCGGTGCAATGCCGCGAAGCGGCGGTGGACGGCGGGTGCCCCGCGGCGTGTGTCGCTGCCGTCGATGACGTCGTCGTGGACGAGCGCGCAGGCCTGCAGCAGCTCGAGCGCAGCTGCCGCGCGGATGATGTCCTCGCCGTCGGCGGCGCCGGTCGCCAGGTAGCCCCAGTAGCAGAACTGCGGACGCAGGCGTTTGCCGCCGTCGAGCACGAAGGCCTCGGTCACCTGGCCCAGCGGTGCCAGCTCGTCCGCGATGGCGCCCAGCGCAGGGATTGCCTCGGCGAGGAACTCGCGAATCCCCTTGTCGATGCGACTTGTCAGGACGTCCACGCGACAATTGTCCTGCGTGGCCCTGACAAGCCCACGTAGCCTGGCTCCCATGCCGCTGCAGCCGACCGAGCGCCTTGCCAATCGGGCGCCCGCGACTCGACTCGCGACGATCCGCGATTTGCTGGCCAGCGGCGAGCAGTCCTACTCGTTCGAGTTCTTCCCGCCCAAGACGGAGGAGGGCGAGCGCCAGCTCTGGCAGGCAATTCGTCAGCTCGAACCATTGCAGCCGACGTTCGTGTCGGTGACGTACGGCGCCGGTGGTGGCACGCGCGAGACCACGGTGCGCATCACCGAGCGAATCGCGTGGGAGACGACCCTCACACCGATGGGCCATCTGACCGCCGTCAACCACTCCACGGCGGAGCTGCGGCACGTGATCGGCGCCTATGCAGCGGCCGGCATTCGAAACGTCCTCGCCTTGCGCGGCGACCCGCCGGGCGACCCGCAAGGGGACTGGGTCGCGCACCCGGACGGATTCAGCTACGCCGAGGAGCTGGTCAGCCTGGTCAAGGCATCCGGCGACTTCTGTGTCGGTGTGGCCGCGTTCCCGGAGAAGCATCCACGGTCGCCGGACCTCGACACGGATGTCGACTTCTTCATCCGCAAGTGCGCGGCGGGTGCCGACTTCGCGATAACGCAGATGTTCTTCCTCGCCGACGACTACTTCCGGCTGCGCGACCGGGTTGCGGCCCGCAAGTGCGACACACCGATCATCCCGGGGATCATGCCGGTCACCAACGTTGCGAGCATCGAGCGGTCGGCACAGATGTCGGGTGCGGCGTTCCCGGCGGAGCTCGCCGACCGCTTCCACGCGGTCCAGGACGACCCGGTTGCGGTGCGGGAGCTCGGTGTCGAGGTGGCCGGTGAGCTGTGCGAGCGACTGGTCGCGGGTGGTGCGCCCGGGCTGCACTTCTACACCCTCAACCGGTCGTCGGCCACCCGCGAGATCTATGAACATCTAGGACTGGGGCAACGCAACGCCGGGTCCTGAGATCTATTGACGGGGGAGCGTCGAAAGGACACCCGGATGAAGATCTCGCGACCGATCATCGCCGCGACGGCTGCCGCACTTGCTGCAACCACTGCTGCCGGCGTCACGTTCGCCGGTCCCGGACCGACCGTCGGTCGCTCCGCGAGCGGGCCCGATCCGGCGAACTTCACCCACCCGCAGCAGAACTCGTACTTCCCGCTGGCGCCGGGCACCGTGACCAAGTACCGGGGTGTCGACAGCGGTCAGGTCTTCCACGAGCGGACGCTCGTCACCCACAAGACCAAACGCATTCAGGGGATCAACGCGACCGTGGTTCTCGACGTCCTCCGCCGGTCCGACGGCACCCGTGCGGAGAAGACGCACGACTGGTACGCCGCCGACAACGACGGCAACGTCTGGTACCTCGGCGAGGACACGGCTACCTACCATCGCGACGGCACCGTCGGCAGCCGGGAGGGTTCCTGGCAGTCCGGCGTGCACGGTGCGGTCGCGGGCCTGATCATGCCGACTGATCCGAAGCCGACGAAGGCCTACCGGCAGGAGTACTGGCCGGGGCATGCCGAGGACCAGGGTTGGGTCGTCTCTGCGCACGAGACGAAGCATGTGCCGACAGGGACCTATCGCAACGTCGTCCGGACTTACGAATGGTCGCGGCTGGAGAAGAACGTTGTCGGGCTCAAGTTCTATGCGCCAGGCGTTGGGCCGATCATCGACCGCGAGCTAGGCGGCGAGGACTACGTACTCGTCTCCGTGTCCCACAAGTAGCCGCCCTGACCGAAACCTCTAGCCGTAGATGAGGCGGCTGATCCACTCGGCGACGAGGGCCGGCTTGTCTTCGCCGTCGATCTCGACCGTCATGGTGCGTACGTACTGAATGGTGTTGGCGTCCTTGAGGTCCACCGAGCTCAGCACGCTCTTGGCGCGGATGCGCGAGCCGACCTTGACGGGGCTGATGAACCGGACCTTCTCGAAGCCGTAGTTGATCCCCATGACGATGCCGTCGAACCGCTCCGCCGGCTGCGGGATCGACGCCGAGAGCTTCACGAGAAGTGAGAGTGTCAGGAAGCCGTGCGCGATGGGCACGCCCCACGGCGAGAGCTCCTTGCACGCCTCCGGATCCACGTGGATGAACTGGTGGTCCTCGGTTACGTCGGCAAAGGCGTTGATCCGGTCCTGGTCGACCTGCAACCAGTCTCCGGTGCCCTCGTCCTGCCCGATGCCTGCCTTGAACAGCTCGTACGCCGCTTCCGCCTTGGTCGTCATGCGCGTCACTGTACGACGCCCCATTTCAGGCGAGTCGTCACCGGGTGTGACCGAGCACCGCGTAGACCTCGTGGCTGCCCGGGAATGTGAAGTCGCGGAGCAGATCCACGAACCCGACCGAGCGGTAGAGCGCACGGGCAACGGTCTCGGAGTCGTGCGTCGACAGCACCACGGTGCGGCCCGCGGCGGCACCGAGCACGAGGTCGAGGAGCTCGCGGCCGACGCCGTTGCCTTGATGGGCCGGGTGGACGTGCAACTCGGCGAGATCGAAGGCATCCGACAGCCACTCTCGTGACCGCTCCCGACCGAGCGCCGCCGAGACGACGTCGTGCCACCACTCACCCGGCCGCCCCTGGTAGCCGTAACCGAAGCCGATGAGGCGATCCCCATCCATCGCCACCGCGGCGACGAATCCTTGGCGCTCGACGTGGTCCGCCATGATGTCGCGCCGCTGGCCGACGAGGTCGGGAGCGCGGTTCATGGCCGCTCCGTAGACGTCGGCTGCGGTGTCAACGAGGTCGGCGAATGCGCGGGCGTCGACGAGCGAGATGTCGACGGACGGACGTCCCGGCGAGGGTGCGCTCACACGTCCCCCGCCCCGATGTCTGCCGCGATCGCGCCGGTGAGGCGCGACAGCTCGTCGTACGTCGTTGCAAAGACGGTGCGCGGCGTGCCGGCTGCAGCCCAGATCGCCTCGAATGACGACAGGTGCGTGTCGATCACGGTACGCAACGGACGCGGATGCCCGACCGGTGCCACGCCACCGATGGCGAAGCCGGTCGCGTCGCGGACGAGATCGGCGTCGGCCCGGCCGACGTGAGTGGCAGCGAGGACGTGGGCGACTTTCGTCGTGTCGACTTGATGGTCACCACTCGCCAGCACGAGCACCGGCGCTCCGTCCGCGGCAAACACCAACGACTTGACGATCGCTCCGACCGGTACGCCGAGCGCGTTGGCTGCGTCGATCGCGGTGCGCGTCGACTCGCTGAACTCCCTGATCTCGGCGTCCACGCCGCCGGCACGCAAGGCCGTCACCACCCGTTCGACACTCGGATGCACGAGCGCGACGCTAGTGCCTGCGGCTATGGTGCGCCCATGACCGAGGGGGTCGGGTTCGGCGAGTCGCGTTTCGTCCGTTCGCTGTGCCTGCTCCTGCTCGCGGCTGCCGGCGTCAGGCTGACGGCTTCGGTGGTGGCGGGTTTCGTCGAATGGCATCACTCGACGGGACCGATCTTCCCGGCCGGGCGGGCCCGCGCCTTCGATGTGCTGACGACATTCGGTGCGGCCGGCGACGGGACCGGCGTCCTGCTCGCGCTCGCGGCGGCAGCGGTCATCTTGTGGCTGTCGTGGCGAGGGGACCCAATAGGGGAGTCGTTGCGTGCGTGGGTCATCTGGGTGTGCGGGGTCACGGCCGCGCTCGCCGTGGCGGAGGGCGTGGGCGTCGGCCTTCTCTTCTCCCTGCAGCCGTCCGACCAGGTTGCCCGGTTCATTCAGGCCGAAGGCTTTGCGCTTGCCTACGTGATCGCCGCGGTCGGCGGAGTGATGCTCACCGGTCGCTTCGGTCTGCTGCTCGACGAGCAGCGTGTTCCCGACAACATTGACGCGTTTGTGTTCGCCGTCGATCGCAAGAGCGGCGATGTTCGTGCCTTCCTCTCGGTCGGCGAGGCGTCCCGGCGGATGCACGTCTACTCGGTCGAGGAGGACGAGTTCACCTTCTATACCGACGAGGGCGTCGTCCTCGATGCGTCGGTCGATGCCGACCGCATCATGTTGCGTCCGACCGATGACGAGCAGGCGGCCGAGCTGCTGGAACGGCTGAAGGATTTCGCCAACCGGCGTGGCATCAGGGTCGATCCGGAGGACGTCGATGATCCGACGGCCTATGCGGTGCCGATCAACCGATGGCATTCGCTGGAGATGTGGCCGCCATGGATGCGACCGATCGGCATGTTGTTCCGCCGGTCGCGCTGACCAGCATCCGATCAGCTGGCCGCAGGGACCGGCACGTCGGTCCGCACCTTCACGCCGTAATGCTCCGCCCCGTGGAGCAGCAACCGCGACGCGCGCTCGGCCAGCGCGGCGATGGTGAGCGATGGGTTGACGCAGAGGGACGTCGGCACGCTGGCGCCATCGGTCACGAAGATGCCCGGGTGACCGCGCAGCTCATGTCGGTCGTCGCAGGCGGACAGAGTCGGGTCGTCCCCGATCCGGCAGGACGACAGCGGATGCGCGGTCAAGGCATTGGGTGATCCCGACCACTCGAGGAACTCGCCGACCCGGTCACGTTCGACGATCTCGCGCACGTCCCGGTCGGCGAGCGCCCACCCCTTCAACGTCTGGCGGCTCGGCCGGTAGGTCAGCTGCCCGATCGATGCTGCCGACGCGATGCGGATGAAGGATCCGGTCGGAGGAGGCGAGCCGAACACACCCTCGTTGCCGTCCTCGGTCATCGCGAGCACGTTGAGCCAGGACCGCCAGCGCGTGGTCAGCTCACGCTTCGATCGCCCGAACCACACTGGCTCACCGGCATGGCCGTCCTCCGGCAGGATGTTGACGATCGTCGGGAAGAAGATCTGCTGCAACGAGTAGCGCTCGAACTCCGGCGCGGATGCGTCGAGCCGGTCGAAGCTCACCGACGAGATGGGCTTGCCGATCGGGAATCCCTCGTAGGCGACGTCGTGGCTGCGCTGCACGCCCAGGACCGAGCGGATCCGGTCCTCGTCGAGCACCGCCATCGTCACGTGGTCGCCGTTGGGAGAGAAGTGCCTACCGACCGCCGCGGGCATCGCGCCGAGGTGTCGAGCCGAGCGTTGCAGGATCGGCGGCGTGCCCATCGTGCCGGCGGCGAGGACGACGATCTTCGCCTCGATCGAGCCGCCGCCGGTCGGGCGCCGGTAGTCGTCGGGATCGACCGTCGTGTAGTCGACGCGATAGCGATAGCCGGCCGTCGTGGCGGGCGCCAGGGTCTGCACTTCGTGCAACGGCCGGATCTCGGCGCCGTGCGCAAGTGCGGCGGGCAGGTAGTTGAGAAGCATCGACCGCTTCGCACCGAACCGGCAGCCGTTGAGCATCCATCCGCAGTTGGTGCACTCGGCGAGATCGACTGCGACCGGGACGGGGTTGCAGGTGCGTCCCGCCCGGTGACACAGCGACGCCCAGATGCCGCCGGCGTAGGTCACGTCGTTCCACGTCTGTTCCTGCACGGGCAGTGTCTGCTCGGCCCGGTCGTAGAACTCGTCGAGCGACCGACGGGTCACCGACCGCGGCCACAGTCGGCGACCGACAAGTCCTCGGCGTTCGAAGACGAACGACGGAGCGCGCAATGCGGCCGCGTAGTAGATGACACTCGAGCCACCGACGCAGTTGCCGGCGATCACGTTGACACCGGTGCACTGCACGTAGTCGACGAGTCGGGTATAGGTGCCGAGCTGAAGGTCGTGAGTGAAGTCGTTGGTCTTGAGCCACGGCCCGCGTTCGAGGAACACGACTTTGGCGCCCCCGGCAGCGAGATGGAAGCCGGGGATCGCCCCACCCGGGCCGGTGCCGATGACGACGACGTCGGCGGTCTCGCTCATCGCGGGTTGCCCGTCGACGTCGTGTGCGGATGTGACCGCGCGAGCGTGCGCCGGTAGGAGAAATGCGGGAACCGCCACAGGTCGTCGTGGTCGGGATGTGGGAAGTCGATCGCGCGCAGTCCCGGATGCCCGCCGCGCACCGCAGCCGCCGTGTGCAGATGGCCCG
The DNA here is from genome assembly GCA_036269855.1 of Mycobacteriales bacterium. Lineage (GTDB taxonomy): Bacteria > Actinomycetota > Actinomycetes > JAFAQI01 > JAFAQI01 > DATBDO01. The sequence goes on along the minus strand of DATBDO010000025.1, from coordinate 557 downwards.
CGGTGTGGAAGGCGAGGAACGGCATCGCCGCGAGCGCCCACCAGAGCAGGTAGTCGGGAGCGGACGGGTCGAGGAGCTCGAGACACAGTCGGGTCCGGTCAGCGAAGTCAAGCGCGACGAACGGCGGCAGCGTCGGATCGACGGCAATCTGGTGTTGAGCGGCGTACGCCGTCGCTCGGGAGTTGAGCATTGACACGAACGCGGGCAACGTCGGTCCGACCGCGGCCGGCGGGAACCACATGAGATCCACCGCGCCCGCTTCAACGGCGCCCGCTCCCTTGACGACCCCCGCGATCGCGACGTCGCCGTCGTACCGCTTCCGGCCGGGGATGAGTGTGTCGGCGAACGCCTCCAGCGTCGTCGTCATCGCGTCCGAGGATGTGCCGCCGGGTGGCCCGGCGAGGGCGGCCAGTCGCTCGCCCCACGGCGCGGTCTGCCACGCGACCGCGGCGGCGGTCGCGAGCTGCAGGAGTCGCCGGCGCGAGATCGCCAGTGGCTCCGGGCGGGTCGTGTCTAGCTGCCCGGACATGACGGGTCGCCGCTGCCGAGTGAGAACG
>DATBDO010000024.1:0-10342 GCA_036269855.1 Mycobacteriales bacterium | reverse complement strand
AGCAGGTCGCGGTGCAGGACCTGGTGCACGACGTCAGAGTGCGGGGCGAGGACGGACCGGACGTCGTCCGGCTCAAGGGCGACGAGCGGATGGCGACGGTCCTTGCGCGAGCCGTGTTCGACGCTGTCTCGTTCCCGCGCGAGGACCTGCACGTCAGCACCGCGGCGCGTCGATGGCGAATTCCGAGGCACGAGCTCGTCGAGCTGATCGACCGCGAGCGCGCATCGAATGCGCCGTACGACGTCGTACGACGGCGACTGCCGACGCTGCTCGCGGAGTCGGTCCGACGGCGCATCGAGGCTGCCGGCGGTGCGCCGGACGATCGCTCCGTCGCTCGGCTCGCTCGCAATCCCGAGGTGCGCGCCTTCGTCGACGACCACTGGCCGGCGCTGTCCGCGGCCGCGCTTGCGGCCCGGCTGCTCAGTGACGCCGACTTCCTCAGCCGATGCGCCAAGGGCCTGCTGGACGCGGACGAGCAGCGGCGGCTGCGGTGGTCGAAGCCGCCGGCAAGCTGGCGGGCGGCCCGATGGTCGGCGGCGGACGCGTTCCTGATCGACGAGGTCGCCGGGCTGCTACAGCGACCTCCCTCGTTCGGACACGTTGTCGTGGACGAGGCGCAGGACCTGTCGGCGATGCAGTGCCGGGCGCTGGCCCGTCGCTGTCCGGCTGGTTCGGCGACGATCCTCGGCGACCTCGCCCAGGCGACTGCTCCCGGTGCCCTCGCGGATTGGCCGCGAACGCTTGAGCTGCTCGGCCACGACGACGCGCGCGTTGTGTCACTGACGAAGGGCTATCGGGTGCCGTCCGAGGTGCTCGACTTCGCCAACCGGCTGTTGCCGGCGCTGGGTGTGGATGTGTCGCCCGCGACCTCGATCCGACACGCGCCCGGGTCGCTGCGGCTGCGTCGTACCGGTCGAATCGGCGCCGAGACGGCGGGTGCGGTGACGGAGCTTCTCGACCTCGACGGATCAATCGGTGTCATTGCGACCGACGACGATCTGGGTCAGGCGAAGCGGGCGCTTCCGGCCGGACAGATCGACGTCGACTCCGTCGACCACGGCATGGCCGCACGTGTCACCCTGGTGCCGGTCACGTTGTGCAAAGGCCTCGAGTTCGACCACGTTGTTGTCATCGAGCCGGCACACATTCACGACACGCTGGCTCGCGGCGCGCACTGGCTTTACGTCGCGCTCACCCGCGCAGTGACGACTCTGACGGTCGTGTACCAGGACGAGCTGCCCGGGGCGCTCGCCACTGATGGTCGCGCGGCATGAAGCGGAACATTGTCGGGACGCCGTCCATGACGGAGTCCGCATGCGCTGCGGATCCGGTCTTGGTGCCCTCGACCTGCACCGTGTCGCCGTTCTTGAGGCTGGACATCGCGCCGTCATTACCGTTGAGCGAAATGCGGGTGTTCTTGTCGACGGTGTACGTCGCCTCGTAGCCGTCGGTGCTCTTGACCGTGACGGTCGACCCCGAGATGTCGGTGATGTCGCCGCTTTGGCTCACGACCACCTTCGTCGTGCCATCGGGAGCTTCAACCGTGGCCTCGCTGTGCAGCACGTGACCGCCGAGCCCAAGGCCGAGCCTCCCACCGAACGGCATCGGTGGTCCGGGCTGCGCGGAGGCCCGCGGTGACGGGCTGGGCGCAGCCGTCGCGGTGCCGAGTTGGCTGACGACGATGCCGCTGATCGCCGCGCCGCCGAGCACGCCGGCAGCGATCCAGGCACCGAACCGGGCGCGAGAGGAGACAGCGACCATGACGCACCTCCGTGGGAACGTGCGCAGTATCGAGCTGTTACCTGTGAATCCCCTGAGAGCAATCTGACTCGGCTCAGGCCGCCAGGGGTGTGTGATCGTGCGGCACCTTCTCCTCCCGCGCGGGCGGTGGCGGCGGCGTACCCGTGCCGAACGCCCGGCCGGGCAGGATCTCCCGGCCGTGCGGTGTCAGCCAGCCGGTCAGGTCGGGACCCGCCGGCACGATCCCGGTCGGGTTGATGTCCGTGTGGACGCAGTAGTAGTGCCGCTTGATGTGGTCGAAGTCGATGGTGTCGCCGAAGCCGGGGGTCTGGAACAGGTCGCGCGCGTAGGCCCAGAGCACCGGCAGCTCGGTGAGCTTGTTCCGGTTGCACTTGAAGTGACCGTGGTAGACCGCGTCGAACCGGGCGAGGGTGGTGAACAGCCGGACGTCTGCCTCGGTGATGGTGTCGCCGACGAGATAGCGCTGGTTGGCAAGCCGGTCGCACAGCCAGTCGAGCCGCGCGAACAGCCGCTCGTAGGCCGCTTCGTAGGCCTCCTGAGATCCGGCGAACCCGGCTTCGTAGACGCCGTTGTTGACGTCGCTATAGACGACGTCCATCACCTCGTCGATCTCGTCGCGCTTGTCCTTCGGGTAGAGGTCTGGCGCGCCGGGTCGATGGTGACGCGTCCATTCCGTGGACAGGTCGAGGGTGATCTGGTGCGGGTCGTTGGTCACGACTTGGCCGGACGCGATGTCGACGATCGCCGGGACCGTGATGCCCTTGTCGTATTCGGGATCGCGAGCGAGATAGGCCTCGCGCAACTCGTGGATGCCGAGCACCGGGTCCACATCGCCCGGGTCGAGATCGAAGTTCCAGCTCTCGTCGCCGTGGGTGGGACTCGCGACCGCCATCGACAGCACGTCTTCCAGCCCGAGCAGCCGTCGCACGATGATCGACCGGTTGGCCCACGGGCACGCCCGGCTCACGACCAAGCGGTAACGGCCGGGCTCGACCGGGAATGGATCCCGCCCGTCCGCGGTGATCCGCGTGGAGATGTATCGGCTGTCCCGGTCGTAGGCCCCCGTGGCACTCACGTATCCGCCCATGGAACTGGTATGCCCCGCGGTCGAGCGGGTAGCCCGATCACCACAGGTAACCGATGCTCAACCCAGCGGAGCGATGCGCATGCGCCTCGAGGTCGCCTCCGTCGTCTGCGCCGGCCTGCTCGGCCTCGGGGCAGTTGCGGCAACCGTCGGGGTGACGGGTTCGTCGGCCGGCTCGACGGTCCGTCCGACCGGCTCGCCGTCGCCGTCCACCAGCGACCTGCTGATGCAGCCGCCCATGGCGGACTTCGCCGACTTCCAGGCGCTGCAAGACAAGCCGGCGGCAACCGGCCCGACCCGGCGACTGCCGCGGGTCCGGCTGGCAACCGTCACGATTGACGGCATCCCGCCGGTGCCGCTGGCTGCGTACCGCAAGGCCGCGCGGGCGGAGGCGGTCACGCAACCGGGCTGCCACCTCTCGTGGTGGCTCCTCGCCGGGATCGGCCTGGTCGAATCCGGGCACGCGCGGTCGGGAGGCTCCGAGCACGTCGGCTGGAGAGGTGTCGCGCACCCGCCGATCTACGGACCTGTGCTCGACGGCAGCCACGGCTTCAAGGCCGTCCCGGACACCGACGCCGGCCGCCTCGACGGTGACCGGCGCTGGGACCGTGCCGTCGGCCCGATGCAGTTCCTGCCCTCGACCTGGCGCAACTGGAGCCCACCGGGTCGCTTCGACGGCCATGCCGACCCGCAGGACATCTTCGCGGCGGCCGGCGCCACCGCGGGCTACCTCTGCGCGAGTGGCTCGGATCTGTCCCAGCCGCATCCGTTGGCACTCGCCGTCTACAGCTACAACCACTCGTTCGACTACGTGCGGCTGGTGCTGTCCGTCGGCGCCCGTTATGCCGGCAAGTCGCCGGACGAGCTAGGGGTCGACCTGCTGCCCAAGGACCACCCGAAAGCAGCCCGGCACAACAAGCACGTACGGAGGCGCCGGGGTCGGGAGCCGGCTCGCGGCACGGCTCGGACGACGGCGACGGCGACGGCGACGGCAGCCTCCCCGTCGCCGACCCCACGTCCGACGGCATCGCAAAGTGCCTCACCAAGTCCGAGCCCGCAGCCGTTGCCTGATCCCTTACCGACGCTCACTCCGCCGGCCGTCGGCTAGCGGTTCGGGTCCGTTGTGTCGCAACCGCGTCCGCCGACCGGTGCTGGGGCGGGGACGAGCGTCGGTGGCTCCTTGAAAGCCGCTGATCGGAAGTCGAGGAAGCTCGACATCCAGGCCGCGTTGGCGTCGCGATAGGTGAGCGCGGGCAGGTTCCACTTCCGCTCGAGGAAGGCGAGTACGGACGTGTGGTCGTGCACCTCGTTCGAGACGTGGTGCTTGCGTGCCCACGGTGATACGACGACGGCCGGGACGCGGCAGCCGTAGATGTCATAGCCGCCGGGGTAGTCGTCCGGGCCGAGCTGCGGCTTGATGTTGTCCGGCTTGATCGCCCGTGGCGGCGGCACGTGGTCGTAATAGCCACCGTGCTCGTCGTACATCCAGACCAGCAATGTCTTGTCCCATGCCGGTGACTGCATGACGGCGTTGACGACCTGCGCCACGAACTGTTCGCCGTACCGGATGTTCTGCGGGTTCTCCTCGTCCTGCCCCTGCGCGCGCACTGTCGGCGGCAACGCCTCACCCGGGACGAAGCCGCCGGCGACATCGGCGATGCCGAAGTCGGGGTCGACGAGGCTGTAGTTCGGCAACGTCCCGGCGGCGCAGTCGGCGTAGAACTGCGCGATCGGGCGCATCTTGTCAGGGTTGGACGTCACCGTCGACGGGATGATCGCTGTCGACGGCAAGTCGGTGAAGTAGTTGAACCACGACAGGCCGTGGGCGTTGAGCCGGTCGAAGATCGTGCCGTTGGGCGGCGGTGGGTCGCTGGGGCCGGGCGTGGTCGTGGAGATCAGCCCGTAGGCCGTCGCCGCGTGCAGGAACCGCCGGTTCGGATAGGTCTGGCACGGCGCGCTCGCGAACCAGCGGTTGGCGAGCGGGAACGTCTTCGCCAGCGAGTAGTAGAACGGGATGTCGTCCTCGTCCCAGTAGCCCATCGCGACGTCCCCGCTGGCGACGACGAAACCGTCCATCCGGCCGCGGTCGACCGCGATGTGGGTGCCGTTCCAGCTCTGGTTGGGCTCGTGCTCCATCTGGCAGTACGACGGCATCCGGAACGACCGGACCGGGTGCCCCTTGTCGGTGTCGTTGACGGCGCTCGGCCGGCCGTGCGCGTCGAACCGGAAACCGTCGGCCTGGGGATTACCGCGCCGGGACAGCATCCCGAAGTAGTTGTCGAAGGAGTGGTTCTCCATCATCACGACGACGACGTGCTCGATCGGGATCCGCGGGTCGGGAGTCCCGGCCGGCCGGCGCGGGTCGGGCCGCGAGTCGGGCCGGCGCAGTTGGGTCGCGGCGAAGCCGGGCAGGCGCGTGGCGCCGGCAATGCCCGCGCCGAGAGCAGCGCTACCGAGAAATCCGCGGCGGCTGAGTGTCACACGGGAAAGGCTTCGCCGTGCCTAGTCGCTAGTCCTTCTGGCGCCGCGATCGACCAACCCGGCCACGCCGAGCCCGACCTCCATGGCGAAGAAGGCCCAGAACGTCCAGTCCGTCTCCGGCTCGTCCACCCGGAGTGACAGACCGCGAACGGCTGCGGCGCCGAGCCACGTCATCCCGACGGCCGTATAGGCATCACTGTTCCGTCGGGCAAGCGCCCACAGTCCCAATCCGGCGAACGTGCCGCCAAGGCCGACGCGGGTCTCCGCGACCCCCCGCTGCGTCAACGGCTTCAGGTGCATCGCACCGGCCGCGCCTGCAGGATCTGCGGCAATCGCGATCCCGGATCCCGCGAGTGCCAGTGCGCTGAGGCTCCCGGGCCGCCGAATACCCATGCCGGAACCGTACTGCCCCCCTTTCGCGACGGAACCGAACATGGTTCGGTATCCGGGTGAGCAACCTGCAACTGGACTGGACTGCCACCGAGATCCTCGCTGCCCCGATCGTCGACGAACCCCTGATCGTGCGCGGGGTCGTCTGCCACGGCGGGTACGACGCCGACGGCGTCTATCGCTCCCCGCGCACGCGGTTCCGGCGCGCCGCGATCGATGCCTGGCAGCAGCACCACCGCGAGACCACCGGCACCGAGGTGCTCGACGCGCCCGTCGACTCGTTCCCCGGCCACTACCCCAACCTCGACCAGGCCAGGTTCCTGCTCGCCAACAAGGTGCGCGAGCCGATCGTCGGACTGCTCACCCGCATCGGCACGGTCGAAGGGTTCGGCGGCGCGATCCGCGATCTCGCCCCCACCGGCGATGTCCAGCGCCATTTCGTCGAGGACGTCCGCGGCACCGCGATCGCGCATCTCGCGGAGGGGCTGCTGGAGGCACACGCCCGCGACGAGTCCGGCTGGCGGGACGAGGCCGGACACGACCGGATGTGGTACGCCGTCCGCGACATCGCCTTCGAGGATCCGCTCGACGAGCAGTCCGATCGCGAGATGCGCGCGTGCATCGAGGCGGCAGCTGCAAGTGTCCCGATGCCCACTGCCTTCGGCACGCGCGAGTTCGACGGCGTCGATCCCGCATTCGAGACGCTGATCGCGTTCATGACGCGTGTGCTCTTCATCGAGATCCGCGCTTACCACGCGTTCGCCTGGGCCGAGGCGCTGTTGTCGGACACCGACCTGGTCGCCGGCGACGGTGATGCGGCGAGGCTCGTCTCCTATATCCGCCAGGACGAGTCGCCGCACGTCGACTACCTGCGCACGTCGTTGTCGGAAATGCGCGCCCGCACCTTCGTCGGTACGACGCGCAACCACATCGGCAGCGACGTCATCGGCACGGTGTGGGACACCACGCTCGCTGAGTCGCGCAGCCTGGGCGACCTCCGCAACAAGGCGGTCTACAACGCGCTCCTCGACTCGGCACTCGTCGATCGCAAGGACGGACAGGAGATCCGGGACGAGCACGACCGGCTGGCTACGGAGACCGCAGCATGAAGTTCGGCATCTTCTACGAGCACCAGCTGCCCCGGCCGTGGGAGGACGACTCCGAACACAAGTTGCTGCAGAACGCGCTCGAGCAGATCGAGTTCGCCGACTCGCTCGGTATCGACTACGTCTGGGAGGTCGAGCACCACTTCCTCGAGGAATACAGCCACTCCTCCGCACCTGAAGTCTTCCTCGCCGCCGCCTCGCAGCGGACCAAGAACATCCGTCTGGGTCACGGGATCGTGCAGACCCCGCCGCCGTTCAACCATCCGGCCCGGATCGCCGAGCGCATCGCAACGCTCGACCTCGTGTCGAACGGCCGGGTCGAGTTCGGCACCGGTGAAGCCTCGAGCGAAGCCGAGCTCGGCGGCTTCGGCATCGAGCCGAGCGAGAAGCGCGCGATGTGGGAGGAAGGTCTGCGGGTCGCGTTGCGCTGCATGACCGAGGCGCCGTTCACCGGCCACTCCGGCAATTACGTCACGATGCCGCCGCGCAACGTCGTACCGAAGCCGATGCAGAAGCCGCACCCGCCCGTCTGGGTCGCATGCTCGAGACGGGAGACCATCCACCTCGCCGCCCAGAAGGGCATCGGCGCGCTCACCTTCGCGTTCATCAACCCGGAAGAAGCGACGCACTGGGTCGGCGACTACTACAAGACGCTCGCGGACGAGTGCGTGCCGATCGGCGACGCCGTCAATCCCAACGTCGCCGCGGTGACGACGTTCATGTGTGCACCGACCGAGGAGGAGGCGCTGGCGCGCGGCGTCGAAGGTGGCAACTTCTTCGGCTACTCGCTGGCGCACTACTACGTCTTCGGCCGGCACGCGCCGGCGCAGACCGACGTGTGGGCCGAATACCAGGAGCAGCGCGCCGACCAGGGGTTCTCACCGGAGGCGGTCTTCGCGGCGGCCAACAACTCCGACCGGCTCGGTGCCAAGGTGGTCGAGCAGGGCCGCTCCGGGCTGCGCGGTGCGATCGGCACTCCCGACCAGATCCGCGAATACCTCAGGCGGTTCGAGGAGGTCGGCGTCGACCAGGTCGTGTTCGTCAGCCAGGCCGGCAAGAACACGCACGAGCACGTGATGGAATCACTCGAGTTGTTCGGCCGCGAGGTGCTTCCGGAGTTCAAGGATCGGGACGAGAAGGCGCAGCGCGAGAAGGCGGCTCGGCTGGCTCCGGTCATCGACACGGTCATGGCGCGCAAGCCGGCCGAGGACCACCCGCCGTTGCCACGTGAGGATTACACCTTCCCCGCGATCCCACTCGGTTTCGCCGACCGGGTCGGCAACGACGAGTTCTACGCGACCCTCGACGAGATGCGCGCGATGGTGGCGAGCGGCATCCCCGCCCGCGAAGCCTTCGCCAAGCTCACCCAGCCCCAATAACCACGTCGAGTGCGACGAAATCCGGCATTCGAGCCGGGTCAGATGCCGGATTTCGTCGCACTCAACCTGCTCTAGGCGGGGACGGGCTCGGCTTCGGTGGCGAGCACTTCGGCTTCTGGGTTGCGCGGCGTGGCCAGCACGTGCTCCAGCAGGAACAGGACGAGCGCACCGCCGATGAGACACAGCACGGCGCCGATCCGCCACGAGAGCACGTAGCCGTGGGTTCGGGCGACAGCCGGCGCGACCCCGGTCTGCATCTGGCTGACCGCGTGCCGGATGGCAAACGTGACGAGCGTCGCCAGGCCGATCGCGCCGCCGATGTTCTGCATCGCGTTCTGCACGCCCGACGCGAGCGACGAATCCTGGCCGGTCACCTCGTGCAGTGACGCGTTGCCGATCGCGGGGAAGCTGATGCCCGAGGAAAAACCGAGCACCATCATGCCGGGCAGGATGCCGCCGGCGTAGGACGAGCCGACGTCGAGCAGACTCGTCAGCCACAACCCGAGAGCGCACCCGAAGAAACCCAGACTCAGCAACGGCTTGACGCCGACCTTCGGCATCAGCGCCGTGCCGAGGCCGATGCCGGCTCCGATCGTGATGCCGAACGGCAGGTAGGACAGCCCGCCTTTGAGCGGCGACCAGCCGAGGATCTGCTGCTCGAACAAGGTGAGCAGGAAGAAGTAGCTGAAGAACGACGACGAGAAGAACAGCGTGACGAAGTTGGTGACGACCCGCGTGCGGTTCTGGAAGAAGGTCAGCGGGATGAGCGGTGCGTCCGACCGCGCTTCGATCCACACCATCAGCGCGAGCAACACCAAGCCACCGATCAGCGGCAGCAGAACGTTCCACGAGCCCCAGGTGTGCGACGCGGCCGCAAGCAGGCCGTCGACGACGGCGACGAGGCCGGCCGTGCCGGTGACTGCACCAGCGAAGTCGGGTCGCGCATGTTCACGGACCATCTTGCTTTCGGCGACAAGCCGCGGCACGACGAGCAGCGCGAACAGCGCCACTGGAAGATTGACGAAGAAGATCCAGCGCCATGACGCAAGGTCGGTGAGGACACCGGAGATGACAGTGCCGGACGTGCCGCCCAACCCGGCGATGCCACCCCAGATGCCCAGTGCCTTCATGCGCTCGCGCGGGTCCGGGAACAACAAGGCGATGAGACCGAGGGACGCCGGCGCCGCGAGCGCCTCGCCGAGGCCCTGCACAAACCTCGATGCGACGAGCATCCCCGGATTGACCGCCGCGCCGCACGTCGCCGAAGCGATCGCGAACAGCGCGACACCGATGAGGAACAGCCGACGGCGGCCGAGGATGTCGGCCAGACGTCCACCGAGCAGCAGGAATCCACCCGCCATCAACACGTAGCCGTTGACCACCCAGGCGAGGCCGGACCGGGAGAAGCCGAGGTCGTTCTGGATGTGCGGCAGCGCCACGTTCACGACGGTGATGTCGAGGACGAGCATGAACTGGATCAGCGCGAGCACCGCGAGCGCCTTCCAGCGCCGGGGATCTGCCTTGATGTCTGCGATCACGTGTTGCCTCCCGATCGACCCTACGGAGTACGACGCCGTTCGAACACCGAATTCATCGGTCATACTCGCAGTTAAAGTGGCCATCTGTTGACCGCTTTTCCGGCCATACTTCACCCATGCGGGCGGACCGACTGGTGGCGACGCTGCTGCTCCTGCAGGCGCGGGAGCGGGTGACTGCCGCCGAGGTCGCAGCCGAGCTCGAGGTGTCCGAGCGGACCGCCCGCCGCGACCTCGAGGCCCTGTCGATCGCGGGGATCCCGGTCTATCCGCAGCCCGGCCGGGGCGGTGGCTGGGCGCTGCTCGGCGGAGCCCGGACCGACCTGTCCGGCCTCAAAGCGGACGAAGTGCGCGCGCTGTTCACGGTCGCCGGACCGGCCGCCGCCGCGACACCGGAGCTCAAGGCCGCGCTGCGCAAGCTGATCCGCGCGCTGCCGGAGCCCTTCCGAGCCGGCGCCGAGACCGTCGCCGCGTCGGTCGTCGTCGACCCGGGCGGCTGGGGCAGGACGCGCCGTCCCTACCAGCCGCCGATGCTCGATCCGTTACAAGAGGCGCTTGCCGCGCGCGAGCAGGTTCGGCTCGGCTACGCCGACCGCGAGGGCCACG
>DATBDO010000023.1:0-11287 GCA_036269855.1 Mycobacteriales bacterium | reverse complement strand
CGTTCTTGTCCAGACCTTCATAGGGCCCGGAGGTGATGTGCCGCACGGTCACGCCCGGGGCCAGCTCGACGCTCGTCGGCAGGTCGCTGGACGTCGCACGCGTGAAGATCTCGACCTCGACGCCCAATGCGGCCAGACGCTTGGCCACCTCGCAGATGTAGACGTTCATGCCGCCCGCGTCGCCACCACCTGGCTGCTCGAGCGGTGAGGTGTGGACCGACAGGGTCGCGACGCGGCGTGGAGGCCGGGTCCGGCGAACGCGCGCCACCGGGAGCAGGCTCACCCGTCCGCACCTCCTCGGGGAAACGTCACCGCCAGCGGATCCAGCGGCCGTACCCCACCCACCAAACCTCTGACCATCCTGCCCGATTCCCGATCGGGCCCGACAATCCGATTTCGGCCATGCTGCGCAACGATCCGGGCAACACTGGGCGACCGCCCGGTGACGCCCGGGTGCCCGCTCGGCACCGCACTAGTCTCGGCCGGGTGGGTGCAGGGGTCGCCGTCGTCACGGGCGCGAGCAGCGGGATCGGTGCTGCGACCGTCCGCCGGCTCGCCGCTGACGGCTTCGATGTGGTCGCCGCGGCCCGTCGGATCGATCGGCTCGAGCAGCTTGCTGACGAGACCGGCTGTACGCCGACATCGCTCGACGTCACCGACCCGGGCTCCGTCGAGGCGCTGCGCGCGTCCCTGGCGTCGTGTCGTGTGCTCGTCAACAACGCCGGCGGTGCGTTCGGCCTTGCGCCGATCGCCGAGGCCGACGACGAGGACTGGCGGCGCATGTACGACGTCAATGTGCTCGGCACGATGCGGGTCACGAGGGCGCTGCTCCCCCTGCTGATCGATTCCGGCGACGGCGTCGTCGTCACCGTGACCTCGACAGCCGGCCACGGTGTCTACGAAGGCGGCGCCGGTTACACCGGGGCCAAGCATGCCGAGCGCGCACTGTCGGAAACGTTGCGCCTCGAGCTGTGCGGCCAGCCGGTGCGGGTTGTCGAGATCGCTCCCGGCATGGTCAAGACCGACGAGTTCTCGCTGGTGCGGTTCGCCGGTGACCAGAAGCGGGCGGACGCTGTCTATGCGGGCGTGCCGGGGGTGCTCGTCGCTGATGACATCGCCGACTGCATCGCCTGGACGGTGACTCGACCCGCACACGTCAACATCGACGTGATGGTCGTGCGGCCGCGCGCGCAAGCCGCGCAGCACAAGGTGCACCGTGAGCACTGACCACACGCACGTCGTCAACAACGGCAAGCGCGAGCTCAGCATCGACGAGTTGGCGCTGATGCAGCCAGGCATGGATCGGTTGATGGCCGAGGTCGGCGCCCGCACCCATCGGCTCTACTACGCCGGCCAGGCACGCAACTGGCGGCTCGCGGATTACTTCTATCGCTCGATCGTCAAGCAGCTGCGCCTGTGCGCCGCCAGCCGGCCGAAGTATGCCGACGAGATGCAGCGCTATCTCGACGTCGACTGCGTGGGGGTGCGCGACGCGATCAAGAACGCGGACCCCGCGGCTTTCGAGACGGCCTACGCCAGCATGATCGAGCGCGCCAACGAGCTGCACGGCGTGTTCGGCAAGCCATGGATCCGCTGGGTGACCCCTGCCACACCCCCGGAAGAGTTCGACTTCACTGCAGGAGTGGAAGAGGACTCATCGTGAGCACGCCGTCGTACAGCGAGCTGATCGCCACCATCCGCAAGGAGGGCGAGCAGGTCCTCGCCGCTGCGCGATTCGGCCTGGACGCGGCAGTGCCCGCCTGCGTCGGCTGGTCCGTCGACGAGCTCCTCCTGCACCTGGGCCGGGTCTACTGCCGAGCCGCCACGCTCGTGAGCGAGCGATCGACGTCGCAGCAGGATTATCCGCCGGCACCGGAGGCAGGGGCTGATCCGATCGACTACCTCACCGATGCGCTGGACGACCTCGTCGAGGCCCTGGCCTCTGCGGACCCGGACACACCGGTGTGGAACTGGTCCGACGAACCGCAGACCGCGGCGTTCTGGGCCCGTCGCATGGCGCATGAATCTGCAGTCCATCGCTACGACGCCCAACGAGCACACGGTGTCGCCCAGCCGATCGACGACGACCTGGCTCGCGACGGTCTCGACGAGATGATCGACATCCTGCTGCCGCGCATCGTCAGCCGCGACCAGGTGTCGCTACCGTCCGCGACCTACTTGCTCACCGCTGCTGACGACGGCGCCTGGGCCGTCCGCCTCGGGCCGGACGGCGTCGAGCGATTCGACGTAGCGAAAGAGCCTGACGTCGTGGTGCGCGGCACCGCAAGCGCCTTGCTGCTGGCCGGCTACAACCGCGTCAAGTGGTCCTCACTCGAAGTCGAAGGCAACGCGAGTCTGCTCGACGACTGGTCACGACTACTGAAGTTCTGACCACGCGCGGCTGAACTCGTCGTACGCGTCGTCGCTGAACAGCACGAACCGGGCTTCCTCAACGCCGGACGGAGTGCGGTGCACGGTGCCGACGGCAATGTCCGCGGCTGAGGCCATCGGCCAGCCGTAGATCCCGGCGGAGACGGCGGGAAAGGCAACGGTCCGGACCCCCAGTTCGTCGGCGACCCGCAGCGCCTCGCGGTAGCAGGAGGCGAGCACCGCCGATCGATCCTCAGCCGTCGAGTAGACGGGCCCGACGACGTGAATGACCCACGGTGCCAAGAGGTCGCCCGCTTCGGAAGCGGCCGCCTGGCCAGCCGGCAACGAGCCGATGCGATCGCGCAGGGCCCGCCGCCCGGACAGTTGCGCCGAACCACCGGCACGCAGGATCGCGCCGTCGACGCCACCGCCACCCATGAGCCCGCTGTTAGCCGCGTTCACGACGGCATCGACGTCTTGAGTGGTGATGTCCCCGCGAACGATCGTGATGCGCAGGTCAGGCACGGTTCATGGTTTCCGGGTCGGGTCCCACCCGACCCGGGCCGTCGAGCGCAGACAACATCGCCATCTCGCCGTCGGTGAGCGTGAAATCGAAGACGTCGATGTTCTCGCGGATCCGCTCGGCGCGCACCGACTTCGGGATGACGACGACGCCGAGCTGAAGGTGCCAGCGGAGCACAACCTGTGCCGGCGTACGGCCGTGCGCTGCCGCGATCGCGGTGACCTCCGGGCGGTCGAGCAATCCGTGTCCACGACCGAGGGGACTCCACGCCTCCGTCGCGATGTGGTGCCGCGCATGCGTCGCGCGCAGCTCGTCCTGCGGAAAGCCGGGATGCAATTCGATCTGGTTGACAGCGGGTACGACGGTGCCCTCGCCGACGACGCGGTCGAGGTGCGCCACGGCGAAGTTCGAGACTCCAATGGCGCGGGCCCGTCCATCGGCATAGATGCGTTCCAGCGCGCGCCACGTGTCGACGTACAGATCGCGCGCGGGGGTCGGCCAGTGGATGAGGTAGAGGTCGATCACGTCGAGTCCGAGCAGCTTGAGGCTGTGGTCGAAGGCTTTGAGCGTCCGGTCGTAACCGTGGTCGGAGTTCCACACCTTGGTGGTCACGAAGATCTCGTCGCGCGGGAGTCCGCTCTCGGCAATGGCCCGGCCGACGCCGTCCTCGTTGCCATACAGCGTGGCCGTGTCGATCAACCGGTAACCCGCGTCAAGCGCGGCTCGGACGGGCTCGACAACCTCGTCCGCGGGCACCAGAAACACGCCGAATCCGAGCTGTGGCATCTCGATGCCGTTGTTCAGCGTGATGGACGGAACCGAAGCAGCCATGGTGTCAGTCATACCCGACAACCCTCCCTCCCCTCCATGTTGAGTGCGACGAAATCCGGCGATTGACCCCGGTCAGATGCCGGATTTCGTCTCACTCAACACGTGCGGGAGTGGCGTTAGGGCAGGGACAGCAGCGGCACGAGTAGGTCGTCGTCGGTGAGCGAACCGTGCTGTCCCGGCATCGCGGCGAGACGTGGCAGCTTGCGGCGCTCCACGACACCACCATTTCCCATCGCCAGCGCGATCACGTCGCCGATGCGCTCGCGTGCGGTGGGAGTGACGTCGGGCCCGAACAGCCCGGCGGCGACCGCGTCGTCCGCTGTCGTCACCACCCAGCCGTCGCCGAGCATTTCGCGCCAGGCGTTGAGGACGTCGTTGGTGGCTCCGGGCTGGGTGTGCACATGTCGCATGCGTGGCTCACCTGCCAGCGCGACGACACCGTCCTGCAACGCCGGCGTGCCGTCGAAGTCGACCTTGGCATCGTCCGGCACGAACACCATGCCGTGGTCGGCGGTGACATACAGGGCCGCGTCGGAGCCGATGCCGGACGCGATGCGCTCCGCGATGCGGTCGACGATGCTCAGTTGCTCCCGCCACGACTCGGTGTCCGGCCCGCGCAGGTGACCGACGAGGTCGAGCGCGCTCACATAGACGTAGACGAGGGAACGGTTGCCGCGGTCAGATGCTTCAACCGCACGAGCCACGGCGTCGCCCTCGGAAACCGTGCCCCCCCAGCGGCCGCCGCGGAGCACCGCGCGCGTCAACCCGGTGTCGGCGAAGTTGTCGAAGGTGCAGACCGTCGTCGCCACATCCGCTTCGTCGGCACGCTCCCACACGGTCGGCTGCGGCTGCACGACCTCCGGGACCAGCCGGTCACGCAGGTCGGCACCCTCGCCGACCGAGCGCCACGCCAGCCAGTTGACGACCGCGCCGGTGTCGGCCATGTAGGTCGTATAGCCGGTCAACCCGTGCTGGCCCGGCGGCAGGCCGGTGCCGAGTGAGGCGAGGCTCGTCACGGTGGTCGAGGGGAACCCCGCCGTCAGCACGCGGCCGTTCATCGACGACAGGTACGGCGCCGCGTCGGTGTGAGCCTTCAGCCCGGTCCAGCCCAGACCGTCGACGACGAACAAGACGGCGCGTGCGGTGTCCGGCAGCGAGAGGACATTCGACTCGCCCGCGACCCCCAACGAGGCGAGCAGGGACGGACCGACGTCGGCCAGACTGGCCTCGCCATAGCGAGGTGCGGGCGGCAGCATCATCGGCGGTCGCGATAGCGGAGCTCAGTGAACATCGTGCAACCGGATACGCAGCCGGCGGAAACCTTTGCCCTTGTTCTCCACCTTGACGATCTCGAGGCGCCCGATCTGCTTCGTCGAGGCGACATGCGTACCCCCGTCAGCCTCGACGTCGAGTCCGACGATGTCGACGATCCGCACCTCAGTGAGATGCGCGGGCACCAGGTCGCGCGCTGCGCGTGCGACTTGTCCGATCGCAAAGGCGTCATCGCGCAGCATGGTTCGCACGACGATCTGCCGGTCAGCAGCGATCTCGGCGTTGCAGGTCTCCTGCACCTGCTCACGGAACCCCTCGGGCACGCTCGGTAGGTCGAAGTCCATCCGCCCCTCGAGCGGTTCCATGCCGGCGCTGGTGACGAGCAGGTCGAAGTCTCGGTAGACGACGCCGTTGAGCAGGTGCAGCGCGGAGTGCGTGCGCATCAGCGCGCTTCGTCGCTCGTCGTCCAAGGCACCGCGGACAGCCGTGCCCGGTGGCGGCACCGGCTCCCCCTCTCCGGCGATCAGGTAGATGTCGTCAGCGGTCTTGTGCGCGCCTTCGATCCGGGTCTGGACGCCGCCCCACAGCAACACGCCGGCGTCGGGCGGTTGACCGCCGCCGCCGGGATAGAACGCCGACTGGTCCAGCACGATGCCGTCCGGGCCGGAGGCGAGAACGGTCGCGTCCCACTCCCGCAGCGTCGCGTCGCCGAGCTCGAGTCGAAGGGTCCCCACGCTGGCAGGTTATGCAACGGCGCCTGCGGGCACTGACTAAGCATGCCGGTGGTGGTGCTGCGCGGTGGGTCGCGTAACGGGGAAAGTACGACGGTCGACGAACATGTCCAACGGCTCTATGCCACCTCCGAGGCACCCGGGATGGTCGATATCTACGAGATCACCGACGAGCTGGCGCCGCTGCGCGGCAGCGACGAGCCCGCGATCGTCTACGTCTTCGTCGACCAGGAGCCGGTCACGGATACGACCGTGACGCACCTGCACATGCCCGCTACGTCCTGACGAGTGCGGGGCGCACGTCGAGGATGTAGACCAGCGCGGCGACCAGGCCGATCAGCGTGAAGAAACCGACGAACGTCGACACCAACGCGAGCCCGAGCACGATGAGCCAGAACTGCTTCGTCTTTTTGTCTGCATAGGTGAACGCACCGGCCGGCCGGGTGGCCGCGTCGATGAGAGCGAACAACTTGATGAGAGCCAGCACCACGTTGATGACGAGGAACGCACCGGTCAACGGCCACATCAACATGCCCTCAGTATTAGCGTGACCGCGTGTTCCCGGTCGACATCGAATCGCTGCGACTGTTCCTTCACGTGCTCGCGGCGACGATCTGGGTCGGCGGTCAGGTCACCCTCGGCGCGCTCGTCCCTGTCTTGCGGCGCGCCGGCGCTGACGTCCCGCGCGCTGCTGCGCGCCAGTTCGGTCGGCTGGCCTGGATCGCGTTCGCGGTGCTCGTCGCGACCGGGATCTGGAACCTGGCGTCGTACGACGAGACCGACCGGCACGGCTTCGCCGCAACGATCAGTCTGAAGCTGGTGTTCGTCGGCATGTCCGGGATAGCTGCCGTCGTACACAGCAATGCCACGTCCCGGCTTTGGCTCGCGCTGGGCGGCGCCGGCGCGGCATTGTTCTCGTTGGCCGCGTTGTTTCTCGGCGTCGTTCTTGGCCAGTGACGACGACGACGTGGCAGGCTGACGGCATGGCCCCACCGGACGATGCGGAGCGAGCCCGGCTCGCCGAACGCCGCGAAGAGCTGAAGAAGCGCTACGTCAAGCCGCAGGGCGAACGGCCCACCAGCAACGCGCGCGGCATCCATCACGCTGCACTCATCTGCAGCGACGTCGAACAGACCATCCAGTTCTACGACGGTTTGCTCGGCTTCCCGCTCATCGAGCTGACCGAGAACCGCGACTATCCCGGGTCATCGCATTTCTTCTTCGACTTGGGCAACTCGACATTGCTGGGGTTCTTCGACTTTCCCGGCCTCGGCCTCGAACCAGCGCAGGAACGCATCGGAACGGTGCAGCACATCGCCATCGGGGTGCCTCCCGACAAACACGCAGAGCTGCAGAAGAAGCTCGACGACGCAGGGATCCCATACGAGGGTCCGCAGCGTGGCATCCCGGAGTCGCTCTATCTGCGCGACCCGGACGGCATCGGCATCGAGCTGCTGTCGGACGAACTGATGTATTTCGGCGGCCGCTACCTCGACCGCTGAGTCCGGACATGGAAGAGGGGGCGGCGCATGCGCGCCGCCCCCTCCGTTTGAGGCCGATCAGGCGTTCGTGGTGCCTTCGAGCGACGTCTGGGCCGGCGTGGTCGCGCTGGTGCCGTTGGTCGACGAGGTCGACGAGGTCGGCATGGTCGGCGTGGTCGGCGTGCTGACCGTCGCGGCCGGCTTGGGCGCAGCCTTGGTGGCGGCGGGCTTCTTCGACGACGGCTTCTTGGCCGACGTCGTCGCCTTCTTGGTGCCACGCAGCTCGGCGACAACCTTCTCGCCGCGGGCGGCGAGCTCGTCGTAGAGCTTCTCGGCCTTGGCCGGGAACTCGGTCGCCTGCTTGCGCAGCTGAGCCGGAAGCTCCTTGGCCTGCGTCGGGAACGTCTGTGCGAACTCCTGGACCTGAGCCGGGAGAGCGGCCACTGCGGCCGGGACCTCGGTGGTCACGCGGGTCGGCAGCGCGCTGACACGGGTCGGGAACGTCGTCACGCGCTCACGGATGCGCTCGATGGCGACGTCACCCGCACCGACATACGCCAGGAACGGCTTGGCGTCGAGCCCCGGCAGCGCCGGGAGGTTCGGGAGGGTCTTGATCGTGGGCAAGCTTGGCATTGCTTTCCTTCCTAGGACTGACCTTTGACGACGGCCTTGCGGTCCGCCTCTGCGGTGGGTTCGGCATCGGCGGGCACCGCAGTGCCTTCCGTCGCCACTGATTCGTCCGGCGATTCGTCGTTCTCGCGCCGGAAGCTGTCGTAGATCTCGAGCAGCACTTGCTTCTGCCGCTCGGTGATGCCTGGGTCACCGAGGATCGCGGTCGGTACGTCGCTGTCGCCGTACCGCTCGTCGAGGATCCCGGCTTGCACATAAAGCGCCTCGGCGGAGATGCGCAGCGCCTTGGCGATCTGCTGGAGGATCTCCGCGCTCGGCTTGCGCAGGCCCCGCTCGATCTGGCTCAGGTAGGGGTTGGATACTCCGGCCAGCTTGGCGAGCTGGCGCAGGGATATCTGTGCGGAGCTTCGCTGCTCGCGGATGTAGTCCCCGAGGTTGCGCACATCCAGCCTGGCCATGCGAGCAACGTACCTGCGTCTGCTAACTATTGCAAGCAGTCGGCAAGCACCCGCTCGCGTGACCTGCGTCACCCTCCCGGTGAACCGGCGCGGGGTCGCGATCCGAGAACTGGGGCAACGAAACACTCGGCACGTAACGGAAAGGCGCGCTCTGACCATGACCAGCGTGAGCGAGGACGTCGCCCTCGCGGTGCTGGTCGAGCAGGCGAAGGCCGGCGACCGCGCCGCGACGGAGTCGCTCGTGGCCCAACTGCGGCCGAGGGTGTTCCGCTACGTCCTCGCCCGCGTCCTCGATCCACATCTGGCCGATGACGTGACACAGGAGGTGACGGTCACGATGCTGACCGCGCTGCCCCGCCACGTCGATCAGGGTCGCCCGTTCACCTCCTGGGTGTTCGGCATCGCCGCCAACAAGATCAGCGAGTCACGCCGGTCCGCGTCCAGGCGACACGAAACGGTGGCCACGCCAGTACCCGACGGCACCTCGGACGCGGCGCTCGAGCCCGAGACCGCTGTGCTGCGTTTGGAGACCAGCGAGTACGTCGCCACTCTGCTCGGGCAGCTGCCCCGGCCGCAGGCCGAGATCCTCCGACTGCGGATCGCAGCCGGGCTTTCCGCCGAGGAGACCGCGGACGTTCTCGGCATGACAGCCGGCGCGGTGCGCGTAGCGCAACATCGCGCCCTCAACCGGCTGCGTGGGCTGGTCGCCGAGGCCGCGCCGTGACCGAGCTCGGTCCGGTCGAGCCGGACGACCTTGCCGACGTCGCGGCGACCGACACCCTGCTGGACCAGTTCGGTGCCACGCGTGAAGCCCGGCCGACGCATGTCGATGACACGGATTCGTTGCTGACCCTGCTGGTCGACTGGCGGACGGAACTCGATGACCGCGCCGCGACGGGTCTGACGACGGATGTACCCGTCGTTCCCGCCGCGTCCCGGCGCTGGATTCGCGTGCACCGGCGCACCGCTGCCGCCACGGCGATCGTTGTCGCGTTGGCCGGTTCCACGGGCGTAGCAGCGGCAGCGAGTGGCCCGACCGGACCGCTGGGTGGCCTGCACAAGTTGTTCTTCGGCGACAGCCCGTCCGTGCCGCGCCTCGACGGACTGGCGCGGCTGGCCGCCAACACGCTCGATGAGGCGGGGACCGCCATCCGTGCCGCCGCGCGGGCCGGCAGCATCACGACCGCTGCGCAGAACACGTTGTCAGCACAGCTCGACCGCGTAGAGACACTTCTCCATGGCGATGCCCTTGCCCCGCAGGGCTTGATCGACCGCCTGAGCCGGTTGCGCACGACACTGGCGGCCATTCCGGTATCTGACCCGACTCCCCCAGTGGTTACCGACAACCACGGTCGAAGTGGGCACGGCGCGGATGACACCGGCACCGACGATCGGACCGGACGCAGCCGGAGCACTGATGACGGCGGCGGTCACGGCAGCGACGACGGATCGTCCGGCTCGGATCACGGCGGCGACAGTGGGTCCGGGGTCAGTGGCTCGGGCGACTCCAGCGGTGACGGAGGCTCCGGTGGTGACGGAGGCTCCGCCTCAGGCGGCGACAGCGGGTCCACGTCAGGTGGCGACAGCGGATCCGCGTCAGGTGGCGACGACGGGTCCACGTCAGGTGGCGACAGCGGATCCAACAGCGGCAGGGACTAGCGACAAAAGTCGCAGCTAGGTCAAACCTCGGTTGTAGCCAGGAGTTGCCGTGTATACGGTGCCGCTTGACCGTCAGAGCTTCCTTGGCCTGTCGGTTATCGCAACACGGGGGAGGTTTGCACGGTGACGGACGGCGTCGACCACGCGGCGGCTGCACTCCGCGAGCTCGACCGAGCCTTGCAGTCTTCGATTGCCGAGTTGACGGCTGCGCGCGCCCGGGTGGAGACGGTCCTCGAGGCACGGTCCTCCGGCAAGCCCTGGCGCGACATCGTCAGCAGCGAGCAGCGGCCCCTCGTCGTCGAATCGGTGACCAGCGTCTTGGACCGGCTCTCGGCCGTCGGCAGCCGCTTCAGGCGGGCTCAGGCGCAGGCGCTGCATCGCGAAGGACTGTCGATGGAGCGGGTAGCTGCCCTGTTCGGGGTGACCCGTCAGCGGGTCAGTGCGCTACTGCGTGACCGCGAGGTACCCGAGGCCGGCTAGAACGCGGCGCGGATGGCGCCGACCGGCTCGCCGTGGCCCAGGATCGCGATATTCGTGACCGATCCGGCGTCGATCGTGGTCACGCCGAGTCGGTTCAGCGCCTCGACCAGCACGAGCGTCCGAGCCCGGCCGCCGCCGTCGTCAATCTTCACGACGACTCCGACACCCTCGGTGGTGGCAGCCGCGCAGACGCCTTCCGCGCCGTCTTTCACAAGCAGTCCGTCGACTTGCTGCATCAACGCGGTGATGTCCCGCCCGGTCCCACCGACGAGGAATGGATGGGCGCGCATCGCATCGGCGATTCGGCGTTCATGCGAGCCGGCGCCCGCCGTCACCAGCCGGCCGAACGCGCGTGCGACCGCTGTCGGTGACAACGCAAATAACGGTGCGCCGCACCCATCGACGGCGACGGCCGCGACCGGCTCGCCGGTGACGTCTTCGACGACCGTCCGGATGGCGACCTGCAACGGATGCGCCGGATCGCGATAACCACTCGTCGGCCATCCGTTCGCCGTACACGTCGCGAGCATGGCCGAGTGCTTACCGGAGCAGTTCTGATGCAGCCGATCCGGCTCCTGGCCGGCCCGGACCATCGCGCGCGCCGCGTCCTCATTCAGCGGGAAGCTTGCGGTGTTGTCCAGCGCATCGATATCCAGACCCGCGTCCGCAAGGATCCGCCGTACGACGTCGATGTGCGGCGCCTCACCGGAATGACTCGCACACGCGAGTGCGACTTGTTCGTCGTCGGCCGGGCTCCACCCGGCCCGCAAGAGTCCCAGCGTTTGCAACGGTTTCATGGCACTGCGGGGAAAGAACGGCGATCGAACGTCGCCGACCGCGAGCAGTTGCGTA
>DATBDO010000022.1:0-12784 GCA_036269855.1 Mycobacteriales bacterium | reverse complement strand
CGCCGCCGAGAAGCGGCGGGCCAAGCGCGGGCTGACGATCGCGCCGACGTTCAACGGGATGCGGTCGGTGTCCGGGACGCTGACGCCCGAGGTCGGTGAGACGCTGGAGCTCGCCCTCGATCAGCTCGCCCGTTCCGCCGGACCCGAAGAC
This sequence comes from Mycobacteriales bacterium, assembly GCA_036269855.1. Classification (GTDB taxonomy): domain Bacteria; phylum Actinomycetota; class Actinomycetes; order JAFAQI01; family JAFAQI01; genus DATBDO01. Next base: position 12,633 of record DATBDO010000022.1, on the reverse strand, counting down.
GACCGCAGCCACGCCCAGCGCCGCCACGACGCGGTCGGCGAGCTCGCCGACCACTACCTCGGCCACGGCGAGCTGCCCGCGGTCACCGGCGAACGGCCCCGCCTCGTCATCACCATCAGCTACGAGGCGCTGATCAACGACCTGCGCGACGCCTGGGGCCGGCTTCCCTCCGGCGCGACCGTCAGCCCCGCCACCGCGCGGCGGCTCGCCTGCGACGCCGAGCTCATCCCCGCCGTCCTGGGCGCCCGCGGCGACGTCCTCGACATCGCCATCGGCTCCCGCAGCTTCTCCACCGCCGTCCGCCGCGCCGCCTGGCTCGAACAACACGGCAGATGCGGGTTCCCCGGCTGCCGCCGCCGCCCCGTCGACTGCCACCACATCATCTGGTGGACCCACGGCGGCCCTTCAACCCTCGACAACGCCGCCTGGCTCTGCGCGTTCCACCACTGGCTCATCCACGAACGCGGCTGGAGCATGCGAAGAGAAAAGGACCGAAGCTTCACCTTCACCGACCCCGTCGGCCTCCAATACCGACGACGAACACCGGCGGCCTGACGCGTCAGGCCGCCGACCCCACACCGACCTAAACCGGAGCCTCCAGCTGCAGCCGCGGTGCGTGCAGTTGCGGTTGGCTGTCCCACAAATCGGCGAGCAGGTCGTCGCGCAGTGCTGCGCGCGCGGGGTCGTTCCACAAGTTCGTTCGCTGCAACGGATCCTCGGTGAGGTCGTAGAGCTCGCCCTCACTCCCGTCATGGACCGTGCCGTGCTTGTACGCCGAGAGCACCCACTGGTCGCGCGTGATCGTGCGCACGTGGACGTCGACGCCGAACAGCTCGCTGTCCCATTCGGTGAGCACTGCCCCGCCGGGTTCGTCGCCGATCGGCAATGCCTGACCGTCCATCCAGTCCGCCGCCGGGACGCCGGCGATCGCGCAGAACGTCGGCGCCAGATCGACGAGCCCGACCGGTCGGCTCACCACCGATGCGTCGACCCCCGCGTTCGGCGCCGGCCGCCAGATCAACGGCAGCCGCATCAAGGCATCAACGTGGTACGGACCCTTGAAGAGCAAGCCGAAGTCGCCCTGCAGCTCGCCGTGATCGGTGGTGAAGACGACGTCGGTGTCCGCCGTCCAGCCGCGGCGGTCGATCGCCGCGAGGACCCGGCCCAGCGCCTCGTCGATCAGCTCGCACTCGACGGCGTTGCGGGCGTTGACCTCGCGCACCTGGTCCCCGGTCATCGTCGCGGGGACCCATTGCGCCGGCGCCTCGTAGTTGGAGACGAGGTCGCCGTCGTACCACATGCGCCAATGCCGCGGCTTGTCGTCGAGCAGCGTCTCCCGCTCGTCCGCGCGTTCCGGATAGCCGGTAGGCAACGGCACGTCCCGCCAGTTGATCCGGTCCATCTCGGACTGCGGCGGATCCCACGGATGGTGCGGGTCGGGGAAGCTCATCCAGCAGAACCAGTCGTCGTCGCCGAGACTGTCGAGCCACGCGATGGTGCGGTCGGCGACCCAGTCGGTGTGGTACCACTCGCGCGGGATCTCGTTGATCTTCACCTGTGGTGCGCCGGTCTCGCCGCCGCCGTCGGCGTTCACTTGGAGGGCGGCGTCGAGCACGTTGTAGAACATGCCGACCGCTTCCGGGTGCTCCTTGAACAACCACTGGGCGTAGTGCAACGGTCCGATGCCGCTGTGCGTCGCCATCTCCAGGTGTTCGAAGCCGCGGTGGGTGCCGCCGGGTGGCGTGGTCCCGCTTCGGGCAAGGGCGTTCTCCGGGAACCGAAGGAAAGGGTCGAGGAACGGCTCGAAGTGCGCCTTGCCGATGAGTGCGGTGCGATAACCGGCACTGTGCAGGACGTCGGCGACGGACGGAGCGTCGGCCGGCAGTGGCACGCCGTTCATCCAGACGCCGTGCGTGGACGGATGCTGGCCGGTAAGGATCGTCGACCGGGACGGCATGCAGACCACCGACTGCGGGATCGCTCGCTCATAACGGATGCCGTCGGCGGCGAGTCGGTCGACGACCGGCGTGCGGGCGATCGTCCCGCCGTTACAGCCGAGCGTGTCGTAGCGCTGCTGGTCGGTGGTGACGAAGAGGATCTTGCGGCCCATCAGTCCTCCAACAGCGTTCGCAGGTGTTCGAGAGCGCTACCGGCCGCGCCACCGATCACCAGCGCCATCGTGTTCGGGTCGGCGTCGACGCCGTACACCACGAGCGTCGTGTCGTCGCCGAGGTCGATGACGTCAAGCGTTGACAAGTGTTCGCGGACCAGAGGGCCGATGATGCGGTACTGGAACCGGCGCTGGAGTGGGTCGACGGTGACGATGTGTTCGGGCATGGGCAGGCCGGCGCCGGTCGTGATGGTGCGGGTGTCGCCGTCGACGACGGCGTCGACGATGCCGGGAAACCATTCCGGGATGCGAGCCGCGTCGCCGACGAGCTCCCAGACCTTGTCGGCCGGACACGCGATGCGCACCTCGCGGCGCAGCGTGCCTCTCACAAGAGCGCCGTCAATGCGTCTATCAGCGTCGCACGGAGCCTCGACGCGGACATCTGCGCGCGCAGGAGCTCATAGGTCTCGAACGAACAGAGGGCGTCGATCGCGGCCAGGTTCATCGACTCGGGCGCAAACAGCTGCCGGATCTGCTCACGCAGATAGCGGCGGGCGCCACGGATCTGCGCCTCGATGACGGGGTTGCGGTGTGCGCAGGTGCGGGCGGCGTGCGCGCTGGGGCCGATGGCGTCGTACAGCCGGATCCGGGACGCGACCAGCCGCTCGATGCGGAGGGCGAGAGGAGCACCGTCGCCGATATCAAGGTCGACCAACGGGCGGGCCTCGGCCATCTGCCGATCGATGGCGGCGCGTGTCAGGTCGTCGATGTCGTCGAAATAGCGGAACAGGGATCGCGGCGAGAGGCCCGCGCGCTCGGCGATCACGGCCGAGCCGGGTTCGTAGACGCCGTCCTGGAACAGCTCGACCAGTGCGTCGATCACGGCTTCGCGGTTCTGCTGGCGCCGGACGTGCCGGCCGTCTACTCCCACTGCGAGATGACGGTGCGGACGGCAATGCGCTGGTGCTGCGGCGTCCCGGCCAACTCTGGTACGACGTCGATCGGGGTGTAGCGCGCGCCCGTCCAGGTTCGGCCGTCGCCGATGATCGTGCCCTCGACGGCGAACTCGGCTCCCTCGCCGCTCGGAGTCGGGCCGTCCCAGAGCTCGAGCAACAGGAGATCGCCGGGCACCGCCTTCGGCAGGCCGTCGAGCGGCAGGGAGCCGACGATGGTCGTGTGGTCCATGCCGGCTTCCTTGTGCACGTGCTGGGCCTGGAAGTCCGGCCGGGACTGCATGTCGAGGAACGACTTGCGGGTGGGATAGCGAACGACCGCGATGCGGTCCCATTCGCCTGCCTCGACGTCGGCGAGGAAGCAGACGCTGGCACCGATCTCGGCCAGGACGTCGAGCGGCGCGTAGCGGTTGTCCGCCTCGCGGCCGGTCACCCCGCGCTCGCCGTCAGGGCCGTAGTCGGCCTCGTCCCGGTAGGCCATCAGGTTGAGCATGTAGATCGCGCCGTCGGGGTCCGCCATCGCGAGCCTAAGGGCGTAGTCGTGGTCGATCGTCCCGTATCGCGGCACGGTCGCGGACGCTAGTTATTGACACCACCTATGTCAATAGTTGACGATGCGCGCCGTGGAGTTTCAGGGTCGGATCGGCCGCACCATCCATGAGTCGCGGCCGTGGTGGCCGGACCCGCCGGCGGCCATGGGCAAACCCAACGTCGTGGTCGTCGTCCTCGACGACACCGGCTTCGCGCACTTCGGGTGTTACGGGTCGGACCTCGCAACTCCGGCGATCGACCGCCTGGCGGCAAACGGGTTGCGTTACACCGGGTTCCACACCACTGCGCTGTGTTCGCCGTCCCGGGCGGCGCTGCTGACCGGCCGCAACCCGCACGCGGTCGGGATGCGAGGGGTGTCCAACTGGAACACCGGGTTCCCGCACATGCGTGGCGGCATCAGTCCGACGGCAGCGACCGTCGCGGAGATGCTGCGTGCTTACGGCTACGCGACGTACGCCGCGGGCAAGTGGCACCTTGCGCCGATGGAGGAGTGCTCGGCGGCGGGGCCGCACCACAACTGGCCGGTGCAAAAGGGCTTCGACCGCTTCTATGGCTTCCTGCAAGGCGAGACGGACCAGTTCCATCCGGAGCTGACCAGCGACAACGGGCACATCGACCCGCCGGGCACACACGTGTCCGAGGACATCGTCGACAAGGCAATCGGCTGGATCAGTGACCTGAGCGCCATCCCGGAGCGACCGTTCTTCCTCTACCTCGCGTTCGGTGCGACGCATGCCCCGCACCAGTCGCCGACCGAGTATCTGGAACGGTGGCGTGGTCAGTTCGACGACGGGTACGACGCGGCACGCGAACGATGGTTTGCGCGGCAGGTCGAGATGGGCGTCGTACCTCCGGGTACGACGCTGGCGCCCCGCAACCCGGGCGTGCCGGCCTGGGATGACCTCACGCCGAACCAGCAGAAGTTCTCGGCCAGGCTGCAGGAAGCGTTCGCGGCAATGCTCGAGCACACCGACGCGCAGATTGGCCGGCTGACGGAGTTTCTCGACAGCCGCGGGTTGCTCGAGGACACGTTGCTGATGGTGCTGTCGGACAACGGTGCGTCGCGCGAGGGTGGCCCGTTCGGAGTGATGGACGAGTTCAGCTTCTTCAACGCGCGCTGGGAGGACATCGACGACATCGTCGCCAACCGGCTGGATGACATCGGTGGTCCGCACTCGCACAGCAACTATCCGTGGGGGTGGGCGCAGGCGGGCAACTCGCCGCTGCGCTGGTACAAGCAGAACACCTATGGCGGCGGCGTGCGCGACCCGCTCGTTGTGCACTGGCCGGCCGGGATCAGCGACCGCGGCCTGAGACATCAGTTCTGCCACGTCGTCGACATCGCGCCGACGATTCTCGAGGTCACCGGCGCGCCCTGGATGGAGCAGCATCACGGGCTTGCCCAGCTGCCACTGCACGGCGCGTCGATCGCGCCGACGTTCACCGACCCGAAGGCAGCGACCAGGTCGGTGCAGTACTTCGAGCAGATGGGTCACCGCGGCCTGTGGGCGGACGGCTGGAAGATCACGACTTACCACGAGCAGGGGCAGCCGTTCGACGACGACGAGTGGGGTCTCTACCACCTCGACAGCGACTTCTCCGAGTGTCACGACCTGGCCGATCGCAACCCGGAGAAGCTGCGCGAGCTGATCGACCTGTGGTGGGTGCAGGCGGGTGAGCACGGAGTCCTTCCACTCGACGACCGCACGATCGAGCTGTTCGGTGGGGTGCCGCGACCGGGCACGGTGCACGCGCGGAAGGACTACGTCTATCGCCCGCCGGTGTCGCACGTTCCCGCGGATGCGTGCCCGCCGCTGGGCGGGCGGGCGTGGACGATCACGGCAGTCGTCGACGTGGACGAGAAGGCCGACGGAGTGCTCTATGCGCGCGGCAGTCACAACGTCGGGCACTCGTTCTTCGTGAAGGACGGCGCGCTGCAGTTCGAGTACAACGCGCTCGGCACTCGCCATCGAGCGGCCGGACCGCTCGCGATGGCTGCGGGCAGGCACGAACTGCACGCGCGCTTCGACCGTACGGGTACCGGTGGCGTGTTGTCGGTCGGCTGTGACGGGGCTGACCTGGGATCTGTCGAGATCCCGCAGCTGGTCCGGATGCTGGGTTCGACCGGGATGGACATCGGGCGCGACGCCTTGTCGCCGGTGACCGACGACTACGTCGCGCCGTTCCCGTTCACCGGTGTGATCGAGAGCGTGACGTTCGCGATGCGCAGTCGGGCCGACGCCGAGGACGTGCGCAGCACCGCCCGGGCCGAACTGGCCAAGGAATGACGTCGCTCCAACGGCGGATGCGCGCCCTGCACTCGCTGTGGGAAGACGCGGTCGCGTCGATGACGGCGGAGCAGGTCAACTACGTCGAGCGAGTCCCGGTGCTGCCCATTGCGTTCTCGCTCTTTCACATGGCGCAGATCGAGGACGGGTCGGCCGCGATGCTCGGTGCCGGCGACCTTGTGTACGACGAGACCTGGGGCAAGCGGATGGGCCTGGTGATCCTCGACCACGGCAAGCACCGCACGGTCGACGAGATGGTCGAGCAGCGCATCGGGGACTACGACGCCTACTGCGACTATCAGGCACGCGTGTTCGCGCGGACCGAGTCGTGGCTTGCCGGTCTCGATGAGACGACTCTCGACGACGTGGTCGTCCAGCGCCCGTTCCCACCGCAGATCGCGTCGACGTTCAGTGCCCGTGTCGCCGGGGAGGGAGGCTTGACGAGGCGGGACGCCATCGAGTGCTGGATCTACCAGCACGGCCTGCGTCACATGGGCGAGGTCGAGCATGCCCGCGCCCTCGTCGGCCTGCAGGGAATGACGTCCTAGTTGCCTTCGTAGTGCGGTTCGCGCTTCTCCCGGAAGGCCTTCGTACCTTCCTTGGCATCGGCGGTGGCGAAGATCGGCAGGCCGATCTCGAGCTCGATCTTCAGGGCCTCGGCCTCGGGTAGCCCCTCGGTCGCCTGCACGGAGCGTTTGACCGCTTGTACGGCGAGGGGGCCGTTGCGGGCGATGCGCTGCCCGATGTCGAGCGCGGTCTCGAGGGCCTTGCCGTCGGCGACGACGCGGCCGATGAGGCCGATCCGCTCGGCTTCCGCGGCGGAGATGGTGTCGCCGGTGAGCAACAGCTCCATGGCCTTGGTGTGGGCGATCTGCCGGCGCAGTCGCACGGTCGATCCACCGAGTGGGAAGAGCGCGCGGGTCACCTCGACGACGCCGAAGACGGCGCTCTCGCCGGCGACCCGGATGTCGGTGGCCTGCAAGATTTCGGTGCCACCGGCTACGGCGTACCCCTCCACCGCCGCGATCAGGGGCTTGGTCAGCTGGTGGTGACGGAGGAGCGCCTTCCATGCGAGACCGGAGTCCTCCCGGAACCGGCGCGACGCGTCCGAGTCACCTTGGGCGTTGTTCATCGCCTTGAGGTCGGCGCCGGCACAGAAGACGCCGCCGGCACCGGTGAGGACGGCGCAGCGGATCTCCGGATCACTGTCGATGCGGTCCCAGGCGTCGGCCATGCCGACCAACATCTCGGGCGAGAGGGCGTTCTTGGCCTCCGGCCGGTTCATGGTGACGACGAGGACGTGACCGATCAGCTCGGTCTCGAGATGACTCACAGCCGCTCGATGATGGTGGCCGTTGCGAGTGCACCGCCCGCGCACATCGAGATGAGAGCTGTCGAGCCGCCGGTGCGTTCGAGCTCGTGCAACGCGGTCGTGATGAGGCGGCTGCCGGTCGAGCCGACCGGGTGACCGAGCGCGATCGCGCCGCCGTTGACGTTGACCTTGTCGAAGTCGACCTTGTGTTGCCGGCCCCAGTTGACGACGACGGACGCGAACGCTTCGTTGACCTCGAACAGGTCGATGTCGCCGATCGACATCCCGCTCCGGTCGAGGACCCGCTTGGTGGCGGCGACGGGGCCGTTGAGGTGGTAGTAGGGATCGTCGCCGATGAGTGCCTGCGCGACGATGCGCGCACGTGGCTTGAGACCGAGTGCCTGCGCCTTGTCCCGCGACATGAGCAGGACGGCGGCGGCGCCGTCGGAGATCTGCGACGAGGTGCCGGCCGTGTGGAAGCCGCCCTCGAGCACCGGCTGGAGCGCGGCGAGCTTCTCCATCGACGTTTCGCGCAGTCCCTGGTCCCGGTCGACGGTGCCGTCAGGCGTGTCGATCGGAGCGATCTGGGACTTGAACCGCTCCTCGGCCCAGGCCCGTGCGGCCTTCTGCTGCGAAGCCAGGCCGAAGGCGTCGAGGTCCGCGCGGGTGATGCCGAAGTCCTTGGCGATGCGGTCGGCGCCCTCGAACTGGTTGGGGAGGTCGACGTCCCAGCCGTCGGGGCGGGGGACGCCGGGGCCGCTCATGACGTTGGCGCCGAGGCCGACTCGCGACATCATCTCGACGCCGCAGGCGATGCCGATGTCGATGGCGTCGGCGGCGATGAGGCCCGCGATGAAGTGGTTGGCCTGCTGTGCCGAGCCGCACTGGCAGTCGACGGTCGTCACGCCCGCCGTCTGTGGCAGCCCCGCCGCGAGCCAGGCGTAGCGGGTGATGTTGCTGCCCTGCTCGCCGGCCTGGGTGACGCAGCCGCCGACGACCTGTTCCACCGCGGCGGGGTCGATGCCGGCCCGCGCGATGACCTCCTTCTGAGCGTGCCCGAGCGCGTGCGCGGGGTGCACGCCGGCGAGCCAGCCGCCGCGCTTGCCGATAGGGGTCCGGACCGCCTCGACGAGGACTGCTTCCGCCATGAAACGAAGTAGAACACATTCTAGTTTTGTCCGCCAGGAGTGTTGACGCCCCGTCAGATCCGGGCAAGATTAGAACCCGTTCTACTACCTCCGAGGTGGGCCCGTGGCTGAGCGCGATGAGATCGATGTCTACGACATGGACCAGTACGCCGAGAGCGGCGTCCCGCACGATCAGCTGAGGCGGTTGCGCAACGAGGCACCGGTTTTCCGGCACAACGACCCGCAGCTGCCGGAGGGCTACTGGGCGATCACCCAGCACGCCGACGTCGTCTATGTCTCCCGCAACCCTGAGCTGTTCTCGTCGTTCGAGAAGACGGCGATGCTCGACGAGTTCGCGCAGGAGCAGATCGACAACCAGCGGCTCTTCATGCTCAACCAGGACCCGCCGGATCACACCCGGACCCGGCAGCTGGTCAACCGCGGCTTCACCCCACGGATGATCGCCCGGCTCGAGGAGCGCATCCAGGAGACCTGTGACGACATCGTCAACCAGGCCTTGGCCAAGGGCGAGGGCGACTTCGTCACGCTGTGCGCGGCCGAGCTGCCGCTGATCGTCATTGCCGAGCTGATGGGCGTTCCGATCGATGACCGGCACAAGGTCTTCGACTGGTCCAACCGCATGGTGGGCGGCAACGACCCCGAGTACGGCGTGACCGAACAGCAGCGGCTCGACGCAGCGCAGGAGATGTGGGCCTACGCCAACGAGCTGGCGAAACAGAAGCGGGCCAACCTGCAGGACGACATCGTGTCCAAGCTCATCAGCCCGGACGAAGCCGGCAACGTTCTCTCCGAGCTGGAGTTCGACCTGTTCTTCATGTTGCTCGCGGTGGCCGGCAACGAGACCACCCGCAACGCGATCTCCGGTGGCATGTATGCGTTCACGCAGAACCCGGAACAGTGGGACCGGTTGAAGGCCGACCCGAGTTTGATTCCCACCGCCGCCGACGAAGTCGTGCGCTACGTGAGCCCGGTCAACCTCTTCCGTCGTACGCCGACGCAGGACGTCGAGATCGGCGGCGTGCCGATCAAGAAGGGGGAGAAGGTCGTCATCTACTACCCGTCGGCCAACCGCGACGAGACGGTCTTCGACAACCCGGACGTGTTCGACATCGGGCGGGAGCCCAACCCGCACGTCGGGTTCGGTGGCGGTGGCCCGCACTTCTGCCTGGGCCGGCACTTGGCCAAGCTCGAGATCGAGTGCCTGTTCCGGTCGCTGATCCAGCAGACCGAGCGGATCGAGCTCGTGGCCGAGCCGCGGCGGCTGCGGTCCAACTTCATCAACGGCATCAAGGAGATGACGGTGCGCTTCGTACCGGCTGGTGCTGCGTGACGGAGGTCCTGGTCGCGGATCACGCGATCGAATACACCTACACCCGGTCGACCGGCCCGATCATCGGCGCGTTCCTGGCCGGCCTGCGCGACCGACGCTTCGTCGGCATCCGCGCGGCTGACGGTCGGGTGCTCGTGCCGCCGGTCGAGTACGACCCGGTCACGAGTGAGGACCTGACCGAGCTGGTCGACGTCGCCGAGACAGGTGTCGTCACGACGTGGTCCTGGAACGACAAGCCGCTCGCCGGCCAGCCGCTGGACCGGCCGTTCGCCTGGGCGCTGGTGCGGCTCGACGGCGCCGACACCGGCCTGCTCGCGGCGGTTGATGTCGCCCGCGAAGACATGCACAGCGGGCTGAGAGTCCACGCGCGATGGTCGGCACAGCGAGTGGGATCGATTCGCGACCTGGTGTGCTTCGAGGTTTGTCAGGACGAGCACGCGGCGAAAGTCTCGGCCGACACTGACAACGTGGAGATTGTCGAGACGCCGATCCGGCTCGACTTCTCTTACACGCCCGGCATCGCGGCGTCCCGGTTCCTGCGGTCGGTCGAGAAGGGCGAGATCGTTGGGCAGCGCTGCCCCAAGTGCCAGAAGGTCTATGTGCCGCCGCGCGGTGCCTGTTCGATGTGCGGGGTCGCCACCGACGAGGAGGTGATGCTCACCGGCAAGGGCACGGTCACCACGTTCTGCATCACCAACGTGCCGAGTCCGGGGCTCGAGCCGCCCTACGTCACCGCGTGGATCCGGCTCGACGGCGCGGACATCACGTCGATGTTCCTGATCCAGGAGTGCGACCCCCGCGACGTGCGGCTCGGCATGAGGGTCGAGCCGGTGTGGGCAGAGGAGAAGATGCCCAACATCGGCAGCATCAAGTACTACCGACCGACCGGTGAACCCGATGCGCCGTACGACGACTACAAGGACTACATCTGATGGGTGAAATGCGGCGGGAGGTCGCGATCATCAGCTGGGCGTCGTTCGAGACGCCGAGCGAACCGGCACGCAACGAAGTCGAGCTGCTCCTGCCGGTCATTCAGGAGGCTCTCGGCCACGTCGATCTGACCCAGCGCGACATCGGCTTCACCGTCTCCGGGTCGAGCGACTATCTGCAGGGCTTTCCGTTCGCTTTCGTCGGCGCACTCGACGCGGTTGGCGCGTGGCCGCCGATCCGCGAGTCACACGTCGAGATGGACGGCGCCTTCGCTCTCTATGAGGCAGTCACCGTGCTGCAGGAAGAGGACATCGACACCGCACTCGTCTATGCCTTCGCCCGGCCGTCGCGTGGGGAGCTCGACCGCACGTTGTCGCTGCAGCTCGACCCCTATTCCGTCGCGCCCCTGTGGCCGGACGCCCGCGGGCTCGCTGGCCTGCAGGCACAGGCGATGAAAGACAGCGGCAAGTTCGGCGACGTACCCGACGTGCCCGCAACCTATGTGTCCGACGGCGCTGTTGCAGTCGTGCTCGCCGTCGGCGACCGGGCCCGCGCCCTGACGAAGACGCCGGCGTGGATCCGGGGAATCGACCATCGCATCGAGCCGCCGGCGCTGGGCGGGCGCGACCTCACGACGTCGCCGTCGACCGAGAAGGCGGCGCAGGTCGCACGTGCGACCGGTGTCGACGCGGCCTACCTCCACGTGCCTTATCCGCACCAGGAACTCGTCCTGCGGCGGGCACTCGGACTCAACGGCGAAGCGGTCGACGCGGCTGCCGGGCCGACGATGGTCGGCGGTCTTGGGCGGTTTGCCGCAGCGGCCGCGGCCATCAGCGGCGGCAGCATCAAGCGGGCCATCGCCCATGCGACCAGCGGTCCGTGCCTGCAGCAGAACCTCGTCGCCCTGCTCGAGGGTGTCGCGTGAACCGGGTCGCGGTCGTCGGGGTCGGCCAGACGAAGTACGCCTCCAAGCGGCAGGACGTCTCGATGCCGGGCCTCGTTCGCGAGGCGGCGAAGCGGGCGCTCGACGACGCCGGCATGTCCTGGGCCGACATCGATGCGGTGGTCATCGGCAAGGCGCCGGACATGTTCGAGGGCGTCATGATGCCGGAGCTGTTCCTCGCCGACGCCCTCGGCGCGACCAACAAGCCGATGCTGCGGGTGCACACCGCCGGCAGCGTCGGTGGCTCAACCGGCGTCATGGCGAGCCATCTCGTGTCGAGCGGCGCGCACAAGCGGGTCCTCGTCGTCTGCTTCCAGAAGCAGAGCGAGTCCAACGCCACGTGGGCGTTGTCGATCCGGCTGCCGTTCACCGGCGGCAGCGTCACCGGGGCCGGCGGCTACTTCGCTCCGGTCATCCGCGCCTACATGCGTCGCGCTAACGCACCGGACCACATCGGAATCAAGGTCGCGGTGAAGGACCGACTCAACGCGCTCCGCAACCCTTACGCCCACCTCAAGCTCCCGGACATCACCGAGGACACGGTGCGCGATTCGCCGATGCTGTGGGACCCGATCCGCTATCTGGAGACGTGCCCGTCGTCGGACGGCGCCTGCGCGGTCATCCTCGCCGATGAGGACACCGCGCAAGGAGCTCCGAATCCACCCGCCTGGATCCACGGCACCGCGTTGCGGAGCGAGCCCACGATGGGCGCCGGTCGTGATGTGGTCAACCCGCATGCTGGTCGGGACTGCGCGAAGGATGTCTATGCGCAGGCCGGCATCACCGACCCGCGCCGCGACTTCGACTGCGCCGAGATCTACGTCCCGTTCTCCTGGTACGAGCCGATGTGGATGGAAAACCTCGGCTTCGCCGAGGAGGGCGCCGGCTGGAAGATGGTCGACGACGGCTCGACCGCATTCGACGGTGACATGCCGATCAACCCGTCCGGTGGGGTGCTGTCGTCCAACCCCATCGGTGCTTCGGGCATGTGCCGGTTCGCCGAAGCCGCGTTGCAGGTGCGGGGAATGGCCGGCGAGCACCAGGTCGACGGCGCGCGGCGCGCGCTC
>DATBDO010000021.1:0-21715 GCA_036269855.1 Mycobacteriales bacterium | reverse complement strand
GCATCACGCCCCGACACGCCGGCGTGTCGGGTCGACTGGCTCATGATCAACATCAACAAGCGGTCCACATTCGCTTCGGTTGTCCACGGGCACGCATTGAGGCAGGTCCGCAGCTTCCGGCTAGCCGCAAAGTGGCTGGATGTCCGACCCGGCTTGGGAGCGCGCGCGAGCGATCGCGGGTGCGCAGCACTGGCTTCTGACGGCCGCACAGGCGCGATCGGCTGGACTCACGCGAGGCCAGGTCGACTCTGCCGGTAGACGGGGAGTGGTCAAGACTCTTGTGAGAGGCGTCTATCTGATCGACGGCGACATGTTCGACGACGTACCGGAGCATCTTTGGTGGCGTGCGGCACTGCATGCTCACGGCGCCAATGCTTGCCTTGTCGGCTGGACCGGTGCACGGGCGATCGGCGCTGCCGGCCTGCCCGCGACCGATCCGACGATCGACCTCGCGCTCATCGGCGGCGGCTCCCGTCATCGACGCGCTCTAGATCCGGGTCCACTGCGAATGAGCGACGGCCGCAAGATCGTCATCAGGCAATGGCCGGTCGCAGCGAGCGAGGTAGAAGTCGTGGACGCTATGCGCGTCCGCACGCCACAGCTGACCGTGATCGACGCGGCACTCATGCTCGATCGGGTGCATTCGCTGTGCTTGTTCGACTGGGCTCTGCATGCCGAGCTCATGACCAAGGACGAGCTTCTCGACTTGGTCGGTCACGCTCGTCGGCGGCCCGGCGTCGTACATGTTCGAGAGGCTGCCACCCATGCGGACAGGCGATCGGAGTCGCCGCTCGAATCCCGTATCCGCCTCGCCTGTATCGACGGGCTGGTGCCGCCCGACGACTTGCAATACCCGGTCGAGGATCAGTTCGGTGGCGTCATCGCCTACGGAGACCTCGTATGGCTGAGGCGCAAAGGAACGACGAAACCGCTCATCGGCGAGGCCGATGGTCGCGAGCCGCACTCCCGCCCGAGGCCTCTCTTCTACGACCGAAGGCGACAAAACGCCGTGGTCGGCCGCGCATGCGACGTCGTGAGATTCACCTGGGTCGACGCGCTCAAGCCGACGTATGTCCAACACGTCGTGCGCACAGCGATGGCCGCCGCGTGACCAACCGCCCCGTTCGTCGTTGATCATGAGCATCACGACCTAACACGCCGGCGTGTCGGGTCGACTTGCTCATGATCAACGACCGGGGTGCACACTGATAGGTGTCCGGGGACCCGAATGGGCCTCGAGACGGGAGGTTCTTCCATGACCGAGATCGAGGGTGTCTCCCCCTACGGATCCCCCCGCAGCGGCGACACGATCCGGCGCGTCCGCATCCATCACCTGCAGGCGATGAAGGAAAGCGGCGAACGCTGGGCGATGCTCACCGCCTACGAGCAGTACGCCGCCGCCGTCTTCGACGAGGTCGGCATCCCGGTGCTGCTGGTGGGCGACTCCGCCGCCAACAACGTCTACGGCTACGACAGCACGCTGCCGGTCACGGTCGACGAGCTGATCCCGCTCGTGCGCGCGGTCACCCGGTCGACGCGGCGTTCGCTGGTCGTCGCAGACATGCCGTTCGGCTCCTACCAGGAGTCAGCCGGCCAGGCGCTGCACACCGCCGTGCGCTTCATGAAGGAGGGCGACGCCCACGCGGTCAAGCTCGAGGGTGGTCGCACGGTGGTCGACCAGGTGAGTGCGATTGTCGACGCCGGCGTACCGGTCATGGCGCACATCGGGTTCACCCCGCAGAGCGAGCACGGCCTCGGCGGCTACCGCGTGCAGGGCCGGGGCGAGTCTGCTGAGCGACTGCTCGCGGACGCCCAGGCGCTCGAGCAGGCCGGTGCGTTCGCGGTCGTGCTCGAGATGGTGCCCGCCGACGTCGCGGCGCAGGTGACGAAGGAGTTGCACATCCCGACGATCGGCATCGGTGCGGGCGCCGACTGTGACGCCCAGGTGCTCGTCTGGCAGGACATGGCCGGGCTCAACAACGGACCCAAGCCCAAGTTCGTGAAGCGGTACGCCGACCTTCGCTCCGTTCTCGCCGACGCCGCCAGGAGCTTCGCCGACGAGGTCGCCGACGGCGCCTACCCGTCCGAAGAACATTTCTACGAGTGACAAGTCCCTGCCTTCGGGCCTGAGATTCACCCGGTTGGAGCAGCGCAAAAGTGAAACGCCGGGGCTCTCGCGGTCGATGTAAGAGGTGAGCCCGCGCGAAGCGGGAACGCCCCTCCGACCGGGAGTAACCGTGTCACGCATCAAGTCCACCTTCGCCGGCGCCGCAGCTGCGGCGCTCGTGCTGGCCGCGCCCGCGGCCACCGCCTTCGCCGACAACCCCGGCCACGGGCACGGCGGCACCCATGCCAACCACGGCAGGTCGCACAGCCACTTCACCGCCAACGGAAAGGTGACAGCCGTCGACGCCGACTCCTTCACCTTCCACGCCAAGGGCGGCTCGCGCGCCTTGCACGGCACCGACGTCACCGTCTCGGTGACCGACACCACCAAGATGCGCCGTGACGGCGCCAAGGCGACGGTGGCCGACCTTCAGGTCGGTGACCGGGTCAACGTCAACGGCTCACGAGCCGACGACGGCAGCCTGACCGCGCGCCACGTGAACGCGCACGGCCCCACGGCCGACGACGCGACCGACTCCACGGAGTCCACCGACTCCGGCGACTCGACCGACACCGCGGACAGCACCGACAGCACCGACAGCGCCGACACAACGGACAGCACGGACGGCACGGACTCGACCGACACGGGGACAACCGTCTAGCAGTCGCGCACCCGAGCGGTGTGCCGCGCCTCCCCCCGTGGTTGCGGCACACCGCTCGACCATGTACGGCGAACAGCCCCCCTTAGAGTGCCCGCATGCTCGACCCCGAGGCGCGCCGCGAACTGGCCGACTCGGTTCTGCGCAGCCTGCATCTGACGGAGCTCGGGTCCGATCGTTACGAGTCGACACCGCCGCGGACCTTCCACGACCGGACCTTCGGCGGGCAAGTGGTCGCGATGGCGACCGCGGCAGCGATCCGATCATCGGGCACGTCGCAGGCTCCGCACTCGTTGCACGGCTACTTTCTCCGGCCGGTCGCCCCGGACGTCCCGGTGCAGATAAGCGTGGAGACCGTGCGCGAGGGTCGCTCCTTCCGGACGTTCGAGGTCCGCATGGAGCAGGACAACCGGACTCGCTTCGTCGCGACCAGCCAGTTCCACGCCGACGAACCCGGCGTCGACTACCAGCCGTCGATGCCTGATGTCCCGCCGCCGGACGATCTCGAAGAGCACTGGGCGTCAGGACCGGTCGAGTCACGCAGCCTCGGTCCGACGCCTGCGGCGGACGACGGCACGCACACGTCGACCCGACGAGCATGGCTGCGACTGGTGAGCGCGCTCCCCGACGACCCGGTCGTCGTCGCCGCGATGGCGGCGTATGTGTCCGACCTCACCGGCAACTCCTTCCGACCGCTCTCCCTCGATACCTATGAGGGGTACGCCGACGCAAGCCTCGACCACGCGGTGTGGTTCCACCGGCCCCTGCGTGTCGACGAGTGGGTCTTCTTCGACATCCACTGCGCCCTCAACCACGCCGGCCGCAGCCTGATCCGCGGATCGCTCTACGACGACAGCGGCCGGTTGTGCCTGTCCATGGCGCAAGAACTGCTGATCAGGCCAACTGCGCCGTAAGCACCGCTTTGGCGTCCACCAACGACGGGCCGTACCAGGTGAGGTGCCGGCCACTGACACATCGCACCTGACGACCCGGGAACGCATCCGGCCCGTCGCTCTCGGAGAACGCATACGGCTCATCCGGCAACACGACCAGCTCGTAGGACGGGAGCGCGTCGAGGTCGACCCGCGGATAACGCTCCACGTTGTCGGCAAGCACGTTGTCGACGCCGAGTCGGCGGAGCACGTCGCCGGCGAACGTGTCCCGGCCGAGAAACATCCACGGTCGCCGCCAGATAGCGACGACAGCTGCGCGCCGCTCTCCGTCGTACGGAGTTCGCCACACCGACTCCGCATCGTCCAGCCAGGGCGGTCTTGGCAATCGGCACGCCAGTCGCAGCATCCGGTCGAGCGAGACCAGCGCCGCCGGCAAGGCCTGTGGTGCGGTCACCCACACCGAGAGCCCGAGAGCGCGAAGGGCGTCGAGGTCGGCCGCGCGGTTCTCCTCCTCGTTGGCGAGCACGACATCGGGTCGCAGGTCGGCGATGCCCTGCACGCGCGGGTTCTTCGTGCCGCCGACACGGGTCACGTCGAGGTCGACCGGATGCGTGCACCAGTCGGTGGCGCCGACGACGAGATCCGGCGCGGTTGCGGCCACCGACTCGGTGAGCGACGGGACCAGCGACACCACGCGAGTGACAGCAGCAGGAACGGCGACGACGAGCCCGAGGTCGTCGACGCAGTCGTCAGACGTCGGTGACCCGCAGACCGGCGTGCGCCTTGTAGCGACGGTTCACCGAGATGAGATTGGCGGTGAGCGCTTCGACCTGGTGAGCGTTGCGCAGCCGGCCGGCGTAGACGCCGCGCATCCCCGGGATCTCCTCGACGAGAGCCTGCACCGCGTCGGTCGCCTCCCGGTCGTCCCCGAGCACCATGACGTCGGTGTCCATCGACTCCACCGACGGGTCCAGCAGCAGCACCGCGCTGACGTGGTGAAAGGCGGCCACGACCCGGCTGTCCGGCAGGAGACCGGCGGCCTGCTCCGCCGCGCTGCCCTCGTCCACCGGCAGCGCAAAGGCGCCCTTGCCGTCGAAACCGAGCGGGTTGACGCAGTCGACGACGATTTTGCCGGCGAGTGCCTCGGCCACCGACTCGAGCAGCGCTCCGTGCCCCTCCCACGGCACCGCCACCACGACGATGTCGGCTGCCCGGGCCGCCTCCAGGTTGGTGCTTCCGGAGACGTCGGCGCCCGACGGCAGCGATTCGGCCAGCTCGGCGGCGGCTGTGGCGGCCCGCTCGGCGGAGCGGGAACCGATGACGACGGGATGGCCCGCGAGCGCGAATCGACGGGCGAGTCCGCGGCCCTGGTCGCCGGTGCCGCCGAGGAAGGCTAAAGAAGAGGTCACCGCACCATCGTGTCAGCGCCCCGCCGCAGGCGTGGCGGCCGGCCGAGCGGGGAAGGAGAGCCGCCGCGACCGGAAATGAGGGCGCCAACCGGGCAGGAGTTCGGGGGCGCGGCGGAGAACATGCCGGACGAGGGACCAATACGGGTCCCGGCGGGAAGGAGCGGACGGTGAACTCGCGCTTCAGTCGGTCGCGTCGCAAGGACGTGCCGCTGCCGTCGGGTGACCCGCTCGCAAGCCTCTTGGAGGACATGCACGACCTCCGGATGACACTCGCCGCCGACCTCACCGCCGCAGCCGGCGCAGCCGACGCCGGCGCCGAGGACGTCGCCCGCGACATCGTCGAGGCCGACCGCGTGGAGCTGGCCCGCTTTGCGCGGGTGGCCAACATCCGGCTCGAGCGGCTCGGCCGGCCACTGCCCGAGCCCGTGCCCAGCCACCCGGCGTGGCGTCGACGGGTCGCCGTGGCGCTGCCGGTTGTCCCCGTCGTCGGAGCGATGGCGCTGTCCGCAGCCGCTGCCACCGGCATACTTCCGATCCCGGGTGCGACGCACACGCCGAAGCCGGCCGTCGTTCAGAGCGACGCGGCAAGCCCGGCGTCATCTCTCCAGCAGCTCGAGCAGGTGCTCGCCGGCGACCCGAGCGCGTCGCAGGTCATTGCCGCGGCGTCCAAGCTGCACCGTCAGCTGCGGCAGCTGATCGCCAACACTCCTAACGATCCGGGCGGGGCGGCGGAGATCGCACAGCTTCTGCGCATGGAGCAGTCACTGCTCCTGCAAAAGCAGCCACCCGGCGCCTCGATCGTCCTCGACGTGACCCGCAAGCTGGCCGCTCGCTTGGTGACGGTGGCACCGGAGCTCAACACACCGTCCGTCGCGCCGACCTTCGTACCCAGTGCGCCGCCGCACTCGCACCACCCGCAACGGCACGGCGTCTCTCCGTCGCCGAGTGCGAAGCCCACCCCGCCACCGGCGCCGGCACCGGCACCGAGCACGAGTGCCAATCCGGACCCGTCGCCGTCGCCGAGCGACAGTCCGATCGCACTGCCGCAATAGTCGCTACAACGCGCCGTCTGTCGTGGCGCGCATCGACGTCAACATCATGGCTTCGCGACGCCGAACGCGCTTTGCATCGCCGGAAAGGCCGTTTTGGCGGTCGTGTCGCCAATTTTTTTTCTCCGGTACGACGCGCGCCGATTGCGGCGCGAACTACGACGTCGACAACAGAGTGAGCACACGAATTTTCATTGCGTGACAACACATGTGCACGCATGTTGCTCGACATGATGACGCAACAGCGACCAACAACGCGGTGTTGCCGCGCGCGACACGCGCAACGAAACCTTGCGTCAGAGTTGGAATGCGCATGCATTCGATGCCACGATTGCGCCTAGCACGGTCCCGTTTCCTAGAGAGGCTAGGGGGCACACGGTGGCACCAGCAGCGGCGAAGAAGACCGCGCGCAAGTCGACGGCCAAGCGCACTACTGCCAGGAAGTCGACTGGCGCAAGGAAGACCGCGGCAAAGAAGTCGACCGCCCGTAAGAGCACGGCGCGGAAGACAACAGCGCGCAAGTCGACCGCTAAAAAGTCGACAGCGCGCAAGACCACGCGCAAGTCGGCTGCCAAGAAGACGGCGCGCAAGAGCACAGCCCGCAAGACGACCGCGCGCAAGTCGACTGCCAAGAAGGCAACGGCTCGCAAGCGGACCGCCAAGAAGACGACCGCGCGCAAGACGGCCAAGAGGGCACCAGCGCGCAAGCGGACCGCCAAGAAGACGACGGCGAAGAAGACCGCTCGCAAGCGGGTTGCGAAAAAGACCGCGCGCAAGCGGACCGCCAAGAAGACGACCGCGCGCAAGACCGCACGGAAGTCACCCGCGCGCAAGCGGACCGCAAAGAAGACGACCGCGCGCAAGACCGCCAAGAGGGCACCCGCGCGCAAGAAGACGGCGGCCAAGCGCACCGCGCGCAAGACCACCCGCAAGTCGACCGGAGCTCGCAAGACGGCGCGCAGGGGCCGCAGCGGCTCACCAGCGGTCCCGCCGATCGAGGTCCCGGCGCCGGGCCCTGACACGACCCTGACCTCGCCGGTGAGCGGAGCCGACGTGTTGGTTCCGCCGCCGAACGGATCAACCTCGGCCTTCTAGCCGACGGAATCGTCCGGAAGCGCCGCGCAGGCATCGCCTGCGCGGCGCTTCGCTGTTCAGCCGGGTGTGCCCCAGGCACGTCGGGGCATATGCAGGACCGTGGAGCCGGACCCGACCCTTGACGCGCTGCGACGGTTTCTGGACGGGCGGTGGGCCTGGATTCGCGACGACGTCCGTCAGCTGATCCAGGAACCCCTGTTCACGCCGGTCTACGGCATTGACGTCGAAGAGCACCGCTCTCGCGTGCTCGAACAAGCCAAAGCGCTGGCAGAGTCGCCCGGGCCGCGGCTCCTGTTCCCGAAAGAGCTCGGCGGCGACGGAGAGATCGGTGCGGCGGTCACCGCATTCGAGACGCAGGCGATGGGCGACCTTTCTCTCCTCGTGAAGACAGGCGTCCAGTGGGGGTTGTTCGGTGGCGCGATCCTCCACCTCGGCACGCAACGCCACCACGAGCGCTACCTCGCCGACGTGATGTCACTGCGGCTGCCCGGTTGCTTCGCGATGACGGAGACCGGCCACGGCTCGGACGTGCAGTCGATCCGGACAACGGCGACCTACGACCCAACGACCGACGAGTTCGTCGTGAACACGCCCGACGACGATGCGGTGAAGGACTACATCGGCAACGCCGCGCGAGACGGTCGCATGGCTGTCGTCTTCGCCCAGCTCATCACCGGCAGCGACTCGCAAGAGACGCAGCGGCACGGCGTGCATGCACTACTCATACCTATCCGCGACGATGACGGTCGGCCCTGTGCGGGCGTGTCCATCGAGGACTGCGGACACAAGATGGGGCTCAACGGCGTCGACAACGGTCGGCTGGCGTTCCATGAAGTGCGGGTACCGCGCGACGCGCTGCTCGACCGCTACGGCTCGGTCGACGACCACGGCACCTACACGAGCTCGATCGAGAATGAGACCCGGCGCTTCTTCACGATGCTGGGGACACTCGTGCAGGGACGCGTGAGCGTGTCCGGCGCTGCGCTCAGCGCGTCGAAGGTCGCGATGACGATTGCGATCCGATACGGACTCGTCCGGACGCAGTTCCGCGCGCCGGACGGCGACGACGAGGTCACGATCCTCGATTACTTGCAACACCAGCGCCGACTGCTGCCCGCGCTGGCGACGACCTACGCGCTGCACTTCGCGCAAGAGGAGCTCGTCGCGCAGCTCCACGAGGTGTTCTCCAACCCGGATGCGGACGAGATGGCCCGTCGGCAGCTGGAGACGCTGGCGGCCGGCATCAAGTCGACGACGACCTGGCACGCGACCGCGACGATCCAGACCTGCCGCGAGGCGTGCGGCGGCGCCGGCTACCTGTCCGTCAACCGGTTGCCGCAGCTGAAGGCCGACACCGACGTCTTTACGACGTTCGAGGGCGACAACACGGTGCTCCTACAGCTGGTCGCGAAGACGTTGCTCACGAACTACCGGGAGGACTTCGGCGCGCTCGACTCGCTGGGCATGGTCCGCTTCGTCGCAGATCAGGTCGTCGAGAACATCGTCGAGCGGACATCCGCCCGCGCGATCGTCCAACGGCTGGTCGACGCCGTACCCGGCCGCGATGAGGAGATCAGCGTCATGGACCGCGGCTGGCAGCTCGCGCAGTTCACGTTCCGGGAGAAGCATGTGCTCGAAGGCGTGACCCGTCGCATGCGCAAAGGCATGAGCGACGGAGAAGACGCCTTCGAGATCTTCAACGCCGTACAGGACCACGTGCTCACGGCCGCGCAGGCGCACGTCGACCGGGAGGTCCTCGAGCTGTTCGTCCAGGCGATCGACCGCTGCCAGGACGAGGCGGCCGCCACCCTGCTCAACGACCTGTGCGACCTGCACGCCCTGTCCCTGGTCGAGCGGGAGCGCGGCTGGTTCCTCGAACACGGCCGGTTGACGCCGGCGCGAGCCAAGGCCGTGACCGGGGCGGTCAACGACCTGTGCCGACGGCTGCGTCCACATGCGCGCTTGCTCGTCGACGCGTTCGGCATCCCCGATGCCGTCCTCGCGGCGCCGATCGCGCTCCGCGGCTGAGGTCTTGACGCAGTTCACATGCCCATTTCAGGAAGCGTTCAGGCTGTCGCC
This sequence comes from Mycobacteriales bacterium, assembly GCA_036269855.1. Taxonomy (GTDB): domain Bacteria; phylum Actinomycetota; class Actinomycetes; order JAFAQI01; family JAFAQI01; genus DATBDO01. Next base: position 12,425 of record DATBDO010000021.1, on the reverse strand, counting down.
GCGTAATAACAAGTGCAGGACGCGTCGCAGCACCCCCGATCCGGTGTCTCGCGCGTCGACCCCCTGGCGCAGCCGGCGGCGCGTCCTGCACTGACTAGGCCCGGCCACCCCGCTGGGCCATTTTCGTGTCATCTCCGCACAGATTCTCCTAAAAAGTCGCGGCTCCCGCCTACCGTCAGCGCTCACCGGTGCCGAAAGACGAGGCGAGATGAAGAGATCGTTCTGGGTGTCCGCCGCCACCGCACTCATCGGCGCGGCACTCATGGTCGGCGGGCTGAGCGGTGTCGGCCAGGCGGCGAGCACGCTGAGCGTCGCCACTCCGTTCGCCCTCATCCCGGTGCAGCCTGACGGGTTCACCGGCCATAACGTCGTCGTGCGCTGGGCTCCGTGCCTCACCCTCAACGGCAGCACGCGCACCCACGTCATCCACTACCGGGTCAACCCTGCCGGCAAGGCCTCGCGCGTCAAGCTCGCGCAGCGGGCAGTGACCCGGCTCGCCGCGGCCTCGGGCCTCACCTTCGCCTATGACGGCAGGACGAGCTACATCCCGCACAACGCGCTCCGCAAGGGCCAGCTGATCTTCCAGGCGCTGGAAATGGAGCGCAAGGCAAAGGTGCCGTTCGTCATCGCGTGGGCCAAGCAGGGCAGCGGACCGGGCGCGTCCAACCTGCTCGACTCGGGTGAGGCCGGCAAGGGCACCGTGAGCTGGCGGTCCGGTTCGACGTCCGAGCTGCGGATCAACGACGGCGCAGTCATCGTTCGCAAGGACGCGGGCAGCCTGCTCAAGCCCGGCTTCGGCGCCGGCGGCACGGTGGGATCGCTCGTCCTGCACGAGCTCGGTCACGCGGTAGGCCTGGAGCACGCCGATCCCGGCGAGATCATGGCGCCGATCATCGACAGCCGGACGCCGGGCAACTACGCCGCCGGCGACCGCAAGGGACTCGCACGCGTGGGCGGCGCCGCCGGATGCTTGACGACCAAGCGGCTGCCCGCGGTCAACAGCTTCTAGACCTAGAAGGTCCAGACCGCGACGGTCGTCCCGCCGGCTCGATAGTCGAACCGGCCGTGCCGGGCGCGGACATCGAACGTCAGGGGCGCGCGGTCGGTGTCACCTGGCTCGAGCTCGGTCGTGTCGAGCTGTTTGTTCGCGCCTGAGTACGGCGAGTTGCCGTCGTACGACGTGACGGTGCCCTGGCCCCGCATGTGTACGACGAAGTCCCGCGGCCCGATCACGACCGGCTGGCTACCGGTGTTTGCCACGGTGAGGTGGAAGGTCAGGTAGTAGCCGTGCTTCGGCGGATAACCGTGCGACGACGACAGGCTCGTGGTCGACACCGCGGGCCGGGAGACGGACAGGCGCAACGACACCCCTGCCTGCGCCTCGATGCGCGCCGTCTGCCCCGCGACGTAGTGGTGAAACGCATGCACCACCGTCCGCATCGGCTGCGGTGACGGCGAGTTGGTGATCGGAGGGAGCGTGTGCGTCACGACTCTTTTAGGCGCGACGACATGGCCGCAGCCGGTGACGGCTGCGGCCACGCACGTGACACTCAGAAGTCGACGAACGCGCACCGGCCAAGTCTCACATCACCCGGCCGGCGGGCGGGTCAGTCAGTTTGTGCGGGCCCGCGCTGAGCGAGCTGGGCGAGCACCTCGACGGCGATCGCGTAAGCGGCGACCTCGCGGGTCGAGCCGCCGGCGTGGGCGTCGGCGAGCTCGTCCTCGGCGACCCGGAGCCGGCGAGCGGCTTCGACCGGGGTCACGCGGAGACGAGAACAGCCGCGCGGCGCGTCTTCTTGTTCCAGGCCGCAGCGGCCTGGTCCTTGACCGCACCGAGCGTGACGGGGTTGCCGTCGCGGAACCATTGCCGGGTCTCGCAACGCTCGCAGTAGAGGAACGCGAGGGTCGAGCCGTGAACCGAGATCGAGATGTCGCGGGGGGCAGCGCCGCAGCAGGTCGTGTTTGTCATGTCTCAGTGATCGGGCCGAACGCGCATTTTCCGTATGGGCCAACTCGCCCGAATGTCGTAGCCCACTGAGCCAACCGGTGTAGTCCGTTGTGACTATGCACGGGTCAGGACTCGCGATCGAACGCCCACCACTGCAGCCGGTAGGTCAACTCCACCTCGGCGTCGAGATCGAGGCCGGTCTGGGCGGCCCGGATCCGGGCGTCCTCGGCCGCGGCTCGAAGCTGTTGGCGCGAGTACGGCCAGGTCCAGGAGAAGATCTGCTGCTCCAGGTCGTCCAGATCTTTGCCGGGGCTACGCCAGGTGGACATGCTCAGTGTCGACAACCGCCGCATACGCGTCCGGCCGCCGTAGTACGACGCGAGCTTCTCGGGATGCGAGACGCCCGGCCGGACCCGATCGATGCCGTGGTCGCCGAAGATCTCGAGCATCAGCGGCCGCCACGGTGTGTCGACTCCCCCGCCGAAGTCGACCAGCAGCCGCCCACCGGGCCGCAGCACGCGCATCGCCTCGTCGGCGGCAGCTTGCCAGGCCGGGATCAGATGGAAGACATGGCTGGCGAGGACCGCGTCGTACGACGCGTCAGCGAACGGCAGTCTGGTGGCATCGGCGACGAGGACGGGAAACGGCGGCTTGCCGCCGGCGTTGTCGATCAGCCGTCGCAGCATCGGCGCGGACAGGTCGACGCCGATGAGACCGACCCCGCGCTGGTGCAGCGGGAGGGCGATCCGGCCGGTGCCGACGCCGATCTCCAGCGCGCGATCGGTGCCGGCGAGCTCCGCGGCCAGCAGGTCGGCGAGGTCGTGCGCCCGGTCCGCCGGCAGAGTGCGGGTCGCGTCGTAGTAGCCGGCCGCCCGGTCGAAGGAGATGCTGCTCACCGTCAGCCGACGCGCCGAGTGCCGTCGTACGACGATGACTCCGCGGCCGCGCCCAGGATCTGCTCGGCGGGCGGCAGTGCGTCGTCCCGGACTACGTCGGCAACGACGACCGTGACGTTGTCGCGCGAGCCGCGCCGCAGCGCCTCGTCGAGCAACGCCTCGGCGCATTCGTGCGGGGCGCCTTGCGGCAACAGCTCCGACAGCCGCTCGAATGGCACGTAGTCCGACAAGCCGTCGCTGCAGAGCAGCAGCCGCTGCCCGAGGAGCGCCAACAACAGGATCACGTCCGGCTGAACACTGCGGTCCGCCGACAGGGAACGAACAATCACGCTTCGCTGGGGATGGTGCTCGGCCTCCGCCGGCGTGATCCGCCCCTGCTCGACCAGCAGCTGCGGGAACGAGTGGTCACGCGTCATCGGGAAGAGTCGCCCGGCGTGGAACAGGTAGAGCCGGGAGTCGCCGACGTGGACCAGACCGAGCTCACCGCCTTCGAGCCCGCCGAGCCGGTCGCTGCGTCCGGCGAGCACGGCAGTCAGCGTGGTCGCCATGCCCGTCAAGCTCCCGTCGGTCTCCACCGCGCCTGCGACGCGGTCATGGGCGAGCTCGACCTGCTCCAGCAACGGCCACCGCGGATCGTCGGGCTCCGAACCCGAGGCCAGGCTCAAGCCACGCAGCGCATCGATGGCAAGCGACGAGGCGATTTCGCCCGCCGGCCCACCCGCGACCCCGTCGGCAACGGCCAGCAAGTTCCGACTGCAGTAGCCGGCGTCCTCGTTGTTGCCGCGAACGAGCCCTACATCACTGACAGCGCCGAAATCGAAGGCAACGCCCACCTGCGCATCATCGCTCACGGAGTCGGGCGGCGAGAAGCCTCCGCTTTCGGTGCCACGCCGGATAGGCGCGCATGATCGAGGCCAGCACGCGTCCCGGGCGGCCCTCGACGACCCGCGGCTGGCCGCTCGTCATCGAAGCGCTGAGATCAGAAGCGCGAGGAGCGCGATCGCGACGATGAACGTCACAGGCCACACGACAGCGAGAAAAAGGCCAAGAGTCGTTCCGACTCTTCCAATCGTGATCTTGCGGCGTTCTTCGCCGGCCGGCGGGCGGGAGACCAGCACCTGGCGGTCGGGGGTCGTCATGATCTTGCGGTACCTGAGACGTATGGGCCGGCCGTTGACCTGGGCCAGATAACCGCGCCGGAACTCCCGCCTGGTCACGATCTGGAGCTCGTCGAGATCGTCGACGCTCGGCGTCGAGGCGGCGGCCTGGTGGTGCCTCACCGGACCATTGGACCGCGCAACCGTGCCACTCGCAAGCAAGGTGTGAGCCGCGGCGGCTGCGTTACGTGTTGAGTGCGACGTTCTTGGTCATCTGACGCTCGAAAATGACCAACAACGTCGCACTCGACGGGCTTAGCCGGTGATGACGAGAGCAGCCGAGGCTGAGTCCGCGTCGACCCCCGGATCACTGACATCGGCGCTCGCGGCGCCATTCTCGTCAAGAGACCCCCGTGCTGTTGCTCGGTGGTGATGCCGGTCTTGAACGGTCAGTTCATATTGGTGATTGGCGCAGGTGGCGCGGCTCGAAATGGTGACGCGACGAATGACATAACCGGGGAGGCTCGCCGAGAAGGCGGTGACGTACGCGATGGCTGCAGCATCAGTGCATGTCCCGGACGCCGATGAGATGCCCGCGGACACGGTCGGTGGAGCCGCTCTCGCGGCAGCGATGGCGTCGGCCGCGATGAAGACCAGGAGCCCGGCACAAGCGACCGTCGAGGAATGTGTATGTAGGCGGTGCCGCCGCGCGTGTGCTCGGTTACCGGCCATGGACCCAGAGCGCAAGATCCCACGAGGTCACGACACTCGCGGCAGCGATCAGCAACAGCAAGATGCGACGCTCGGCGCTGGCCACCTTCGTACGCACGTGCTCAGCTACGTCTTCGGTGCAAGTGGCCAGGAGGCAACGGAGCGCTAGTTCGTTCAACGTCTCGATGGCGACGGGATCGCGGGGAGGGCGCACGGTCACAACGCGGCTTCCTCGAACCGCGTTCGCATTACCGCGTGCCGGGTCGCCACGAGTTCGGCGGTGGCGACAGGCTCACATAGCAGCCTGCACCCCTCAAAGCCGGCAAGAAAAAGCTGCCAGGCCCGGACCCGGCAAGTGAGAAACTTCCGATTCACTCTTGATGGCTCGTCGGGACAAGCTGTCGGCTCGATGACGTGATCACGTCACCTAAACGGTGCGATTCGTTCAGATGCCGTCAGCGGCAACGTTGCCAGGGTCGATCAAACCCGTGCGTATCGCGACGGCCACGGCCTCCAGCCGCGAATGAGCGCCGAGCTTGTAGAGGATGTTGCGGACATGATTTCCGACGGTGTTGATGCTGATGTCCAGTCGTCGGGCCACCAGCTTGTTGGGCAGGCCGGCGCCGACGAGATCCAGCACCTCCACCTCTCGCGGGCTGAGGTCTGCGCCCCGTGGTCCCGTCGCGACCGGAAGCCGAGTCAGGATCTCGTTCAGTTCGGCGATCGGCGCCAACGAGTCCCCATCGTGTGCTGCTTGAACGGCGGTTAGAAGGGTTTCGATCGGATCCGTCTTCTTGACGAACCCGGCGCATCCGGCGCCCACTGCTCGCACGAGCGCGTCTCGACCCGTGCGTCCGGTGAGCATGACGACCTTCACCGATGGAGTCATTCCTAGGATGCGTCTGGTTGCCTGGATTCCGTCTCCGTCAGGGAGTTCGAAGTCCATCAGTATGACGTCAGGCTGGTAAGCGAGAGCGGCTTCGTACCCCTCCCGGACCGACCGGGCGGCGCCTACCACCTTCAGGGTTGGCGCGGCGCTGAGCAGCCGGCTCAGGCTCTGAACGAAGATCTCGTGGTCGTCGACGATCAGCACGCGGATACGCGGCTCGCCGCCGGTATCCGGATGGGCAGCTCGGATCTGCACGAACTCGTCGCGAAGGTCGAGGAATGCATCGAGGAGCCGGGGCTCGAACTGGCGACCTCTGAGCTCGAGCATGACGGCGACCGCGTCGTCGAAATCCAACCTCGCGCGATATACCCGGTCGCTCGTGAGAGCGTCGAACACGTCTGCAATGGCGGCGATGCGCGCCGCCTCGGGAATCTCCGACTCTTTGACTCCCGCTGGATATCCCTGGCCGTCCCACCACTCGTGATGTCCGAGCGCAACCGACGCCGCCATCTCCAGCACCGGGGATGGGGACTCGGCCAGCAACCGATGCCCGAGATGCGGATGCCGTTTCATTGCGGCGCGTTCCTCCGGTGACAGCGGACCCGGCTTCAACAGGATTGTGTCCGGGACACCGATCTTGCCGACGTCGTGCAAAGCGGCTGCCGCCTCCAGTTGTTCGACGGTCTCGTTCGACCACCCGATCGCAGCAGCGAGCAGCCCGGCGAACAAGCTCACCCGCTGGAGATGGAGAGCGGTCTCCTCGTCGCGAAGGGAGATTGCCCCGGACAGGCGCTCGATGAGGTCGATCTCATTGATGGTCGACGATCGAGAGAGGTCACCGACTACGCGATCGAGCGCGCGATATCGCTGAAGCTGCTGTTCCAGACCCGCAAGCTCGGCGCGGCGCGAGCGCTCCAGCTCTCGACGGCGAAGGGCGTTCTGGACGGCGATGACCATCTCGTTCGGGGTGATCGGCTTGACGAGGTAAGCATCGGCCCCAGCGGCGAATGCGCGCTCTGCTGTTTCCGGATCATCGACGCCCGTCGTCATCACGACTGCGGTCTCGGGGAAATCTGCCCCGAGCAACGGCAACAGCTCGAGGCCGGATTCCTGCGGCATCTTGATGTCGCACAAGACGGCCATGAACGAGCTGTCCTTCAGCATCGACCGCGCGCTCGCTGCCGAGTCCGCCGAGTGGCACTCGAGCCCGTGCCGTCCGAGAAGCCTTGCCGACGTGTGCCGGAACGACTCGTCGTCATCGACGACGAGGACGCGCGGAACCGGCCGTTCGGCCATCAGGGTGCAGGATCCGGCCGGCTATGGGACCAACTGGCCACCATGAGGGGATTGTGTACCCGACGGATTGAGTCGCGAAAGCGACGTTGTGACTTTAGTACCACCAATGGCCGCCGACGTGCCGTGGCGCGAGGCCGTTAGCCGTCCAGGATGTCCCTGACGCGGCTGAGCAAGCTTTCCGCCGCGAACGGCTTCTCGATCAGCTGGACGCCCTCCTCGAGCACCCCTTGGTGGACGATGACGTCGTAGCTGTACCCGCTCATGAACAAAACCCTGATGCGATCGTTCAGATTGCGGACGTCCTCGGCCAACTCCTTACCCGACCGGCCTGGCATCACGACATCGGTGAGCAACAAGTCGATGCTGCCGCCGTGCTCCTTTGCTATCGCCAGGGCCTCGTCGGCATCCGGAGCCGCGAGAACGTGATAGCCGTTTCGGGCCAGTATCCGCCGCGCTGGCTCGCGGATCATCTCCTCGTCCTCGACGAGCAAGATGGTCTCGCCTGTCCCGGCTCGCGTACTCGTCTCGCTCCGGATGCTCGGCGCGACGACCGCGCTGTCCGTGACCGGCAGGTGGACGCGAATGGTGGTGCCCAGCCCGGACTCGGAATAGATGACGACGTCACCGCCCGCTTGCGTCACGATTCCGTAGACCGTGGCCAATCCAAGCCCTGAGCCTTCTCCTTTGGCCTTGGTCGTGAAGAACGGCTCGAAGGCGCGAGCCTGGACCTCAGTGGGCATCCCCGAACCGCTGTCGGCAACAGTGAGCTGAACGTAGCCGCCAGGCGCGATCCGATGGATCTCTGCGTAGTCGTGCTCGGCCTCGAATGTCGATGTCTCAATCGCCAGCCGTCCACCCGTCGGCATCGCGTCGCGCGCATTGACAGCGAGGTTCATGAGGACCTGTTCGATCTGGCCCCTGTCCACCAGCACCGGTGGCAGGCCGACCTCGAGCCGGGTGGCCAGGTCAATACGCTCGCCGATCGTTCGGGCGAGCAGCTTCTCCATCTCGTCCACGATCAGGTTGAGATCCAACACCTCGGGTTGCACCACTTCACGACGACTGAAGATCAGCAACTGGTGAGTCAAGTCCGCTGCGCGACGGGCCACCTTGGTGATCTCGTCGACATCGGTCGCGATCACCTTGAAGTCCTCGTCGTCGACAAGCTGGAGGTGCGCTGCCTTGTCACGGATGCCGTCGGCGACCAGAGTCGCGTAGTTCATGATGCCGGCCAGGAGATTGTTGAAGTCGTGCGCGATTCCGCCGGCGAGTTGGCCGACGCTCTCCAGTCGTTGAGCCTGGTGTAGTTGGCCCTCGAGCACGGCGCGTTCTTCGTCGCGCTGTGCCTTCTGGAGCTGAGCCTGGAGTCTCGATTGCTCTGCCTCCGCCCGCTTGCGATCGGTGATGTCGCGAACCGCGGCTGAGACCAGCACACCGTCCTCGGTCTCCATCGCGGACAACGAGATGTCCACCGGGAACTCTGTCCCGTCCTTGCGTCGCGCGGCCAGTTGCAGGCCCGCCCCCATCGGCCGCGCTGCGGGCGTAGCGAAGTACTTCGCGCGGTGACCCGGGTGCACCTGCCGGATGCGATCCGGTACCAGGGTGTCTATGAGGGAACCGACCAACTCCTCACGCGAGTACCCGAACAGAACCTCCGCCTGTTGGTTGGCGAGATGGATGACGCCCCCCTCATCGACTGCCACGATCGCGTCGGGGGCCGCTTCCAACAGCGCTTGGAACTTCGCGTCGCTTCGCTTTCGATCCGTGATATCGCGGACCGCTGCCGACACGAGCACTCCCTGTGGCGTCTCGACGGACGACAGGGAGATGTCGACTGGAAACTCGGTGCCATCCTTGCGACGAGCCGCCAACTGCAGACCGGCACCCATCGGCCGCGCCGTAGGGCGCATGAAATATCCCTCTCGGTGCTGAGGGTGGACGCTGCGTACCGCTTCGGGCACCAACGTCTCGATCGGTCGGCCCAGCAATTCGTCCCGCCCGTAGCCGAACAGGCGTTCGGCCTGCCGGTTCACGAGCCGAATGAGCCCGGACTTGTCGATGATCACGAAAGCGTCCGGCGCCGAGTCAAGCAGCTGCTCGGTCAACGCTGATTGGGAACTGTCACGCGGTTCTGTTGTGGCTGACATCGCCACCCCCGGGGATTCGGTGGCGCTTCCAGGCCTTCATGACTGCGGCTGGCATCGCCCAGCCAGGACGCTACGCCGCTGGGAGGCGCCTGTCCCAAGTCCGCCAAATTGCGGCCGTCACACGCACAGCCGCCGACTATCGTCACCGGGCGGCCTGAGTGGCGCGGTGATGCACCGATGCCCACGTACGCCGAACATGGCGATGACGGCCGCGGGTGACCCGTCGTAGGGTCTTTGGTCCCGACTCCCCGGTAGACGCTCAACCGCCGCGGCGGCAACACCGATGCCGAGACCATGAGTGCGACGTCAAGTGAGCGGTCGCATGCCCATTGGTTCTGGGCAGTTGCGGCGCTGGCCGGGTTGGGCACGGTCGGCTTCGCACTCTGGATCTTGCTCCGGCTTGGTGGCCCGGTGACAACCAGTGCGGTGGATGATCTGGGCGAGTTGCTCGCCGCGCTGGTCGCGGCCGGCTTGTGCGCGGTGGCGGCACTGCGACTTCCCCGGGCCCGTGCGGGCTGGGGGTTGCTCGCAGCGGCTGGTTTCAGCTGGGCTGCCGGGGAGGCTGTCTGGTCCTATTACGACCTGCGGCGCGGCATTGTGGTGCCATTCCCGTCGTTGGCCGATGTCGGATTCCTTATCGCTGTCCCGCTGACAGTCGCAGGGCTGCTCCTGCTGCCCGCCGCGGCCGATTCGACGACCTGGCGTCTGCGCGGATTGCTGGACGGCCTGCTCATCGCTGGATCGATGTTCTTCGTCAGCTGGGCGACCGTGTTGGGACCGGTGTTTCGCCAGCATCAGGGCAGCGCCTTCGCTCAGGCCGTCAGCCTCGCGTACCCGGTCACCGACGTGGTGATCGCCTCTGTAGTCATCATTCTGGCCACCCGTCATAGGGGCCGGAGCCGGATGAGCCTGGGACTCGTACTCGCGGGCATGCTGGCATTCGCGTTAGCTGACAGCTCTTTCGCCTACCTGACGGCTGTCAACAGCTACGGCATCGGCAACGTCCTGGACACCGGGTGGGTGCTCGGCTACCTGCTCATCGGCGTGGGTGCTGTGCGGGCCGTGACGCACCCCGGTGAGGCAACCCCCGACGCCGCACCGGCGACCGAGTGGCGGGTGCTCGGTCCTTATCTTCCGCTGGCCGCTGCGGGTGCGGTGTTCGTGTGGAGAATCGCCACCGGACAGCCGCTGGGAGGTCGGCCAGCTGGTCGCCTTCGGGCTGGTGCTCGTGATGTCCGCACGTCAGATCCTTGTGCTTCGTGAAAATCTGTCTCTGACCCGCCGGCTCGAGAACAGGGTCGAAGCGCGGACCGCTGAACTCCATCACCGGGCCTTCCATGACGCGCTGACGGACCTGCCCAACCGCGCCCTGTTCAACGAGCATCTGATCAACGCCGTTCGTCGCCGTGGGCGCGGCGGACAGTCCCTTGCCGTGCTGTTCGTCGATCTCGATGGCTTCAAACGGGTCAACGACCTTTACGGTCACGCCACCGGTGACCGCCTACTTCGCGCGGTCGCCCAACGGCTCACCCGGACCCTGCGAACCGCCGACACGGTGGCCCGCCTGGGCGGCGACGAGTTCGCGGTGCTGCTCGAGGGACCGCCAGTGGCCGGCGATCCGGACACCGCAGCGCAACGTGTCCTCCGGGCGCTGGAACGGCCGCTGCGGATCGGTCCCAACCGGATAACGGTGGGAGCGAGCATCGGCATCGCGGTCGACGTGAACGGTGACGAAACCGCCGAAGAACTCCTACGCAACGCCGACCTCGCGATGTACACGGCCAAGGCCAACGGTGGGCAGCACGCTGAACGATTCGCCACCGAGATGCACTCCGCCGTCCTGGAGCGAATGCGTCTCGAGGCCGAGTTGCGAAGCGCGCTTGCCCACGACGAGTTCTTCCTTCTCTACCAACCGGTCATCGACCTCGCCAGCGGCGTGACCCGCGGCGTCGAGGCGCTCATCCGCTGGGATCACCCGCGGCGAGGTCTGGTCTCCCCGGTGGAGTTCATCCCCGCGGCCGAAGCGACCGGGCTGATCGTGCCCATCGGCGCCTGGGTGCTGCGCCAGGCGTGCGCGCAAGTTCAGTCCTGGACCGTCACCGAAGGAGCGGTGTTGCAGCTCAACGTGAACGTATCCGCCGTCCAATTGGCGGACGCGGGTCTACCGGACGCGGTCGCGGCGGCCCTCGCTGACTCCGGGCTCGATCCAGCCCAGCTCACCCTCGAGATCACGGAGAGCGTGATCATGGATGACCTGCCCGGTGCGATCGCGGCCCTCCACGCGGTCCGCGCCCTCGGTGTGAAACTCGCGATCGACGACTTCGGCACCGGCTACTCCTCGCTCAGCGCGCTGCGCGACCTCCCGGTGGACACGCTGAAAATTGACCGGTCATTCGTCACCGGGATCACCCATGGCAAAGCCGCCACCGATCTGGCCCAGCGCATCGTGCAACTCGCCGAAGACTTCGGCCTCCACACCGTGGCCGAGGGTGTCGAACAACCCGATCAAGCCGCGGCCCTCACCCGGATCGGCTGCGAGTCAGCGCAAGGGTTCCTGTTCTCCAGACCAGTCGAGCCCAGCGAGATCCTGGTGTTGCTCCGCGCCGGATCCGCCGAGATGGTCGACGAGTGGTCTGGGCAAGAATTCCACCCGAAGCGGCCGAGTCGCGGGCCAGATCGGTCGATCGGCTACGGCATAAGTGGCGCCACAGGCGTACGTACGGAGCAGACTGCCACCTAAGGACGAATTTCGGCTTTCACGGTGCTTGGCGCATGTCGGTGCGCAGAAGCATGGTTCAACGGCGGCCTCGTTGTTCAGCACATCCCTCTTGAGCCACTCCCAGCCGACAACGCCCGGCAGGTCCAGCAGCCCATTAACGAGCAACATGAAGATCGCGGGCAGCCAGTTCGGAGTGGCGCCGATTCGACGGTGATCGCCGCGCGAACAGGGCCGAAAGTCTGTAGCTGAGTACTAGAACTGCCCATATCCGTTTGGCGTGAAAAAGGGCACGCTGCGGGTAGTGCCCTGCGCCAGGCCGAGCACCGGATCGCGATTTCTCGGTTTCACGGGGATGGGCGTACGCAGGGAGGGCACCGTGAAGGTGACGCACGCTGATCTGATGCGGTTGGCGGGCTTGTCCGCCTTGGTGGCCGGGCTCTGTTACGTGGTTGTGGGGCTAGTCCATCCGGCCAATGTGGCGGCATCAGTTACCACCACCCGTTGGCAGGCCGTGCACGCGATTGCGTTCGCTATGTCCTTCTTCGGTCTACTCGGCCTGGCCGGGCTCTATGCCCGGCAGGCGGTGAAGGCAGGTTGGCTCGGCTTGATCGGCTTCACCCTGTTGAGCTTGTGGATGGTGTTCATCATGGGCTTCAGCTTCGTCGAAGCCTTTGTCCTGCCGCATCTCGCGACCTCGGCCCCATTGTTTGTTGCCGACTGGA
>DATBDO010000020.1:0-4123 GCA_036269855.1 Mycobacteriales bacterium | reverse complement strand
CGCAGCGACGCAACACGACCGCGCTGCCGTCCGCCAGGCACACCGCGCGCCAGGACCGCCCGGACGCCCCGAGCGGCGCGAGGACGTCGTACCCGTCGAGAGCAAAAGGACCGACCACGCCGGAATGACACCAAAGCCGGGCCCGGCGCGGCGGCCGTTATCCACAGGGGCGACGTACGCTCGATCACGTGGAGATGGTGTGGGCCGGCCGGGTGCCCTACCTGGAGGCGTGGGAACGCCAGCGGGAGCTGCACGCGGCCCGCGTCGCCGGAACCATCCCCGACACGGCCCTGCTGCTCGAACACGAGCCGGTCTACACCGCCGGCAAGCGCACCGAAGCGTGGGAGCGACCGCTCGCCGCACCCGGCGTCGCGCCCGTGATCGATGTCGACCGTGGCGGTCGCATCACCTGGCACGGACCGGGACAGCTGACCGGCTACCCCATCCTCAAGCTGTCCGACCCGGTCGACGTCGTCGCCTATGTTCGCCGACTCGAGGACGTGCTCATTGCCGTCTGCGATGCCTTCGACGTCGGTGGGACGCGGGTCGACGGCCGCAGCGGTGTGTGGATCCCCGCCGATCCCGGCAGTGGCCGACCGACTCGCAAGGTGGCCGCGATCGGCATCCGCGTATCGCGTGGTGTCACCATGCACGGCTTCGCGCTCAACTGCGACTGCGACCTGGCCGCATTCGCGGCGATCGTGCCGTGCGGCATCACCGACGCCGGTGTGACGTCCTTGACGGCCGAGACCGGACGTCAGATCTCCGTCGACGACGTTCTTCCAGTTGTACGACGCGAGCTCGAGCGCGTCCTCACCGCCGTACCCTCGATGTCATGACCATCGACCGGGGTAAACGGCGGCTGTTGCGCATCGAGGCGCGCAATGCCGTCACGCCGATCGAGAAGAAGCCCGACTGGATCAAGACCCGGCTGCGAACCGGCCCACAGTTCACCGAGCTCAAGGACCTCGTCAAGCGCGAAGGTCTGCACACCGTCTGCGAAGAAGCGGGCTGCCCCAACATTTTCGAATGCTGGGAGGACCGCGAAGCGACGTTCCTCATCGGCGGTGACCAGTGCACGCGGCGATGCGACTTCTGCCAGATCGACACGGGCAAACCGCAGCCGCTCGATCGGGACGAGCCGCGCCGCGTCGCGATGAGCGTGCAAGCGATGGGGCTGCGTTACGCGACGGTCACGGGCGTCGCTCGCGACGACCTGCCTGACGAGGGTGCGTGGCTCTACGCCGAGACGATCCGCCAGATCCACGAACTCAACCCCAACACCGGCGTCGAGATCCTCACGCCCGACTTCTCCGGCAACGCGGAACTGCTCCAGCAGGTGTTCGATGCAAAGCCGGAAGTGTTCGCACACAACGTCGAGACGGTGCCGCGGATCTTCCGCCGGATCCGGCCGGCATTCGACTACGACCGCTCGCTCGACGTGCTCCGGCTTGCGCGCAGCCAGCATCTCGTGACGAAATCCAACCTCATCCTCGGCATGGGCGAGACCCGCGAGGAGATCTCGCAAGCACTCCGCGACTTGTACGACGCCGGCTGCGATCTGCTGACGATCACGCAGTACCTGCGGCCGAGCCCTCGTCACCATCCGGTTGAGCGCTGGGTTCACCCGGAGGAGTTCGTCGGGCTCAGTGCGGAGGCCGAGGAGGTCGGCTTCCTCGGCGTGATGAGCGGGCCACTGGTGCGGTCGTCGTACCGGGCCGGCCGGCTCTACCAGCAGGCGCTCGAGGCGCGGGCGGCCGCCCACAGCGGCTGACCGGCTGCCCGGCAACGTTCACACTCGCGCAACGCAGCGGACACGTTCGTCCGTCATCGTGCCGACTGTGACCAGCACACTTGCCGATGTCGCCGGCCGGATGCTCGCGACCGTCTGGCAGGACGGCGGACAGCGACGGGCCCGGCGCAACGCCTGGGCGTCGATGGTCGCCGACAGCCGGAGGGCCCGGGACCGAGCGGAGGCCCAAGCACTCCTGACCGAGGTCGCCGCCCTCGTAGACTCGCGGCGTGGCTCGCGCATCGAAGAAGGACGACAGCCCGGCGCCTGAACGCACCGGTCGGGCGGCGCAGCTGCGCGCCGTCTGGTCGATGACGCGCAAGACCGACCGCAAGATGCCGCTGCTCGTCCTCGGCCCGGCGTTCGCGGTGCTGGCGGTTCTGGTGGTCGTCGGCGTACTCATCGGGCACCCGATCTACCTCTCGATCCTGGGCGTGCTCGGGGCGCTCTTCGTCGGCATGGCGATCTTCGGCCGGCGAGCGACCTCGACGATGTATGCCCAGGTCGAGGGCCAGCCGGGTGCCGCCGCGTCGGTGCTGCAGACCCTGCGCGGTGACTGGCACACCACCCCTGCCGTCGCGTTCAACCGCAACATGGACCTGGTGCACCGCCTGGTCGGCCGGGCGGGCGTGGTGCTCGTCGCCGAGGGCAACCCGGCTCAGCTCCGGCAGCTGATCACCGACCAGAAGCGGCGGGTCGGACGGGTCGCACCGGAGACGCCCGTCTACGAGGTGCTCGTCGGTGACGGCGAGGGCCAGGTGCCGCTGCGCAAGTTGCAGAGCCACGTCATGAAGCTTCCGCGCAACCTCGGCCGGCGGGACATCCCCGGCCTCGAACAGCGCATGAAGGCACTGGGCGGCACCAACATGCCGATGCCCAAGGGGCCGATGCCGCGACCGGGCCAGATCCCCCGCGGCAAGACCCGCTAGTTGTCAGGACGGGCACGCGGCGACTTTCCCGGCTGGCCCTGACAAGTCACCTTGTGCGGATCATGACGGTGCCGGCGGCGCGGTCGTGCATCGCCCGCCCGGTCACGTCGACGACCAACGCGGGCAACACCGTCGCGAGCAGCACCGTACGCACCGCCACCCATCGCAGCTTCGCTCGCCCGCTGTCGCTCGCGCGCACGACCGCAGCACCGGCGACGCGCATGCCCGGCGTCTGCCCGGCGACCGCGACGAACAGCAGCTCGATCCCGAGGAACGATGCCCAGACCGTGACGTCGTAGCCGGCCTGACCGGGCTTGAAACCGGCCAACAGCGCAATCGCAACCGACAACAGCGAGTCGACGATGAAGGCCTTCAATCGGGTGCCGATGCCGGCGATCGACCCGGCACCCGACTCCGGTCGCCCGGAAACGTCCGCCGTACTCATCATCCCTGCAGCTCGAACCACACGGTCTTGCGCGCATCATCGGCCGCCGAGCCCCAGCCGTCGGAGAGATGGTCGACGAGGAACAGCCCGCGCCCGCCCTCCGCGTCGCGACTGGACGCTCGCACATGGAGGCCAGCCCGCGGGGCCCAGTCGGTCACGGAGATGCGCGCCCGGTCGGGTGCCGGTCGGGTCAGGGCAAGCCGCAAGCCGGTGCCCGCGTGCCGCACGCCGTTGGTGACGACCTCGCTGACGAGCAGTACGGCCGACTCGACCAGGCGTTCCAGTCCCCACTCGGCCAGCACCTCGGTGACGGCGGCGCGCGCTCGGGCCGGCGAGGTGGTGTCGGCCGGCAGGTCGAACGTCCGCTCGCCCTCGCCACCGGCGCGTTCCTGAGACGGGCCGGCCGGGCGAGTCACGAGCGCCAGCAGCGCGATGTCGTCGTCGTACCGGCGGTTGGGCGCTCGAGGCCGCAGCTCGGCGAGCGCCGCCTCGCACGCGTCCATGGCGTCGGCGGCCGAGGCCACCGCGGTGGCGAGCCGGCCCATGCCCTCCTCGACCGGAAGGTCCGGGCCCTCGACCAGACCATCGGTGTAGGCGAGCAGCAGCGAACCAGGGGGCAGCGCAACCTCGACCTCGGCGTAGGACTGGATGCCCACGCCGAGGGGGACGCCGGGGTCGATCTCGAGGTACGACGCCTCCCCGCCGGGTAGTCGCAGCAACGGCGGCGGATGCCCGGCAACCGAGCACAGCGCGAGCTCGCGAGCCGGGTCCCACTCCGCGTAAACAGCGGTGACAAGCAGCCCCTCTTCGAGCGTGCCGACGAGCCGATCGAGACGGGTCAGCAATGCGGCCGGCGAGTGGCCCTCCAGGCTGTAGCTGCGCACCGCCGCGCGCAGCTGACCCATCACTGCCGCCGCGCGGATGCCGCGGCCCATCACATCGCCGACGACCAGACCG
>DATBDO010000019.1:0-7169 GCA_036269855.1 Mycobacteriales bacterium | reverse complement strand
GGTGAGGTCGCGAACGGCGAGCAGCCGGACGGACAGATCGGGAACGGTCGGGGTGAGTAACACCGGTGCCTCCGTGATGCACGCCGTTTGTGTCCCGTGACGTTGCCGTCACGCGTGTCTGGCGGCACCCCCGAAGCCGCTACCAGCCAGTCCACCCCGATTTCGCTCCAGGATCAAGTCCGCGACGAGGCCGGTCCACCCGGTCTGATGTGTCGCGCCGAGACCCTGTCCGGTCTCGCCGTGGAAATACTCGGGGAACGGCAGGAGATCGCGCCACGCTGCGTCACGCTGGAAGCGCTCCACGTCACCGAGCAGCGGCCGTCGAGCGGCTGTGTCGCGGAGAAACAAGGCGACGAGCCGGTCGGTGAGATCGGTGGCCACGGCGTCGAGCGGCAACTGCCGTCCGGACCCGACCGGGTGCTCGACCGTGAGCTCGTCGCCGTAGAACCGGGCGAATCGGCGCAGCGCCTCGATCAGCAAGTAGTTGATCGGAAACCACACCGGTCCCCGCCAGTTGGAGTTGCCGCCGAACAGTCCGCTGCGCGACTCCCCCGGCTCGAAGTCGACGGACGAGTGAACGTCACCGATGTCGAGGGTGAACGGATGGTCGCGGTGGAAGCGCGACATCGAGCGCAGCCCGTACGGCGACAAGAACTCGTCCTCGTCGAGCATCCGGGCAAGCAGCCGCCGCAGCTTCGCCTCGTCGACGACGGAAAGCAGCCGGCCGAGTCCGCCGTCTCGCTCGTGCTCCGCCGACACGACGGTGCACAGCTCAGGCTTGTTGACGATGAACCAGCGCATGTGCTCCGCGAAGTAGGGCATCCGCTCGATGGTCTGCGTGCCGAGTGTCGTCGTCGCCGCCAGCGGCAACAGCCCGACCACGGACCTGACCCGCAAGACCGCACGTGACCCATCCGCCGCCTGGATCGCGTCGTAGAAGAAGCCGTCCTCGTCGTCCCACAGTCGCTGCGCGGCCGAGGCGATGAGTGCGAAGTGCTCGAAGAACTTCGTCGCCATGTCTTCGTAGGCATCGTCGTGCACCGCCAGCACGAGGGCGATCTCCCACATGTTCAGACAGAACATCGCCATCCACGCCGTGCCGTCGCTCTGCTCGAGCCGCCCGTCGACAGGAAGCCCGGCCGACCGGTCGAACGCGCCGATGTTGTCCAGTCCGAGGAATCCGCCCTCGAAGACGTTGTTGCCGTCGGCGTCCTTACGGTTGACCCACCAGGTGAAGTTGAGCAGCAGCTTGTGAAAGGCCCGCTCGAGGAAATCGAAGTCCTGACTCCCGTCGACGTGGAACACGCGGAGTGCGGCCCACGCGTGCACCGGCGGGTTGACGTCGCCGAAGCTCCACTCGTACGCCGGCAACTGCCCGTTGGGGTGCATGTACCACTCACGCGTCATCAGGAGCAGCTGCTCCTTGGCGAACGTCGGATCCACGTGCGCAAGTGCAACGGTGTGGAAGCCGAGGTCCCAGCCGGCATACCAGGGGTACTCCCACTTGTCCGGCATCGTGACGACGTCGTGGTTGTTGAGGTGGCGCCAGCCGGCGTTGCGACCGGTACGACGCTGTGGCGGTGGTGGCGGTCCGACCGGGTCGCCGTCGAGCCAGCGGGCGACGTCGTAGTGGTAGAACTGCTTGCCCCACAGCATCCCGGCCAATGCCTGACGCACCACCATCGCGGCATCCGGGCTGGTCTCGGATGGCGTCAGTGCCGCGTAGAAGGCATCCGCTTCCGCCTTGCGCGCCGTCATGACGCGGTCGAAGCCGGCCGCTAGATCGGAGACGTTGCGGTCCGTCAGCCGCACACGCACCTCAGCGGTGCCTCCCGGCTCGACCGTGAGCACGTGGTGCACTGCCGCCTTGGTGCCACGTCGCTCCGGGTTGACCGTGGCCGCACCGTGTACGACGTGGTCGTTGATCCCGTCCTTCGGAAACGCCGATCGACCCGGTGTCCCCCACAGCCGTTGGTTGTTGGTCTCGTTGTCACAGAAGAGCGGCTCGCCGCTCCCGTCGGCGACAAGGGTGAGGGTGTTGCCGGCGTGGTCGGCGACCAGTGCGTCCCCGTCGAGACGGATCACCGGCACGTCGTCCTTGCCGGGCAGCCCCCAGGCCCAGACATTGCGGAACCACAACGTCGGCAACACGTGCAGCGTTGCCTCGTCGGGTCCGTTGTTGGTGACGCGGATCCGCATCAGCAGGTCGTGCACATCGGCTTTCGCGTAGTCGACCTCGATGGTCCAGAACCGGTCTTCGTCGAACACGCCGGTGTCGATGAGCTCGAACTCCGGGTCGTCACGCGTCCGCGAGGCATTGCTTGCCACGAGTTCGTCGTACGGGAACGCACGCTGCGGATAGTGATAGCGCCACGACAGCCACGAGTTGGTCGGTGTGGCGTCGAGGTACCACCAGTACTCCTTGACGTCTTCGCCGTGATTGCCCTGCGGCCCGGTGAGTCCGAACATGCGTTCTTTGAGAAACGGGTCGGCGCCGTTCCACAGCGACAGCGCCAGGCACCACGTCTGCTGGTCGTCACAGACGCCGGCCATGCCGTCTTCGTTCCAGCGGTAGGTGCGTGACCGGGCGTCGTCGTGCGGGAAGTAGGCCCAGGCGTCGCCGCCCGCGCTGTAGTCCTCGCGCACGGTCCCCCACGCGCGTTCGGCGAGGTACGGACCCCAGCCACGCCAGTCGGCATCGCCGGCATCCGCGGCCGCGAGCCGCTGCTTCTCCGCCCTGGATGGGCGCTTCGTCGCCGCCATTTGCTGAACAGCCGATCATGCCGGTGGGCGTTTCGCCAGCAGGCGAGCACACTGTCCGGCGTGACGACTGACGAATTCGACGTCGTGGTGCTCGGTGCCGGACCGACGGGAGAGAATGCCGCCGGCCGCGCCGCCGGTCACGGCTTATCCGTCGCGATCGTGGAGCGGGAGCTGGTTGGCGGCGAGTGCTCGTATTGGGGTTGTATCCCGTCGAAGACGCTATTGCGGCCTGGCGACCTGGTCGCAGCCGCGCGACGCGCGCCAGGTGCCGCCGAGGCGATCACCGGACCGATCGATGTCCGGGCGGCGTTCGCGCAACGGGACTACATGACATCGTCGTGGGACGACAGCGGCCAGCTGCCGTGGCTCGAGAGCCACGGCATCGCGTTTGTCCGCGGCCACGGTCGGCTCACCGGCGAGCGGTCGGTGGCCGTGACGACCGCGGAGGGCGAGCGAGCCTTGACGGCGCGCCGGGCCGTCGTGCTCGCCACCGGCACCGTCTCGCTGATCCCGCCGATCCCGGGTCTTGTCGACGCCGCGCCGTGGGACAACCGCTCGGCGACCGCCGCCAAGGAGGTGCCCCGCCGGTTGCTCGTGCTCGGCGGTGGCGCAGTGGGAGTCGAGATGGCGCAGGCGTTCCGCCGACTGGGCAGCGACGAGGTCACTGTCGTCGAAGGGTCCAGCCGGTTGCTGTCCCGTGAAGAGCCGTTCGCCGGCGCGGAGGTCCAGGCGGCCTTCGAACGCGAAGGCATCCGGGTGCTGACCGGGGTGGCGATGACCGAGGTACGACGCCCACAGCCGGGCGCTCCGGTGACCGCGACGCTGGCCGACGGAACGACTGTCGAAGGCGACGAGATCCTCGTCGCGGTGGGGCGGCGACCGCACACGAGCGACCTCGGGCTGGAAACCATCGGTCTCGAGCCCGGTCGCTATGTCGAGGTCGACGACCAACTGCGTGCGGTGGGTGTGCCCGGCGGTTGGCTTTTCGCGACCGGCGACGTCAACGGTCTGGCGCTGCTCACCCATATGGGCAAGTACCAAGCCCGCATCGCGGGCGATGTCATCGCCGGCAAAGACGCCCGCGATCAGGCCAGTCACGACATCGTGCCGCGGGTCACCTTCTGCGACCCCCAGGTCTGCGCGGTCGGGCTGACCGAGCAACAGGCGCGCGAACGGTACGACGACATCCGCACCACACGCGTCGGCACCGGCGACGTGGCCGGCGCCTATACGCAAGGCAACGACATCACCGGTACGTCGTACCTGGTGGTCGACGCAGCGCGCGAGGTCATCGTCGGCGCGACCTTCACCGGTCCGCTGATCGCCGAGCTGCTGCACTCGGCCACGATCGCGATCGCCGGCGAGGTGCCGCTGTCGCGGCTGTGGCATGCCGTCCCGTCGTTCCCCACGATCAGCGAAGTGTGGCTGCGACTCATGGAGGAGTACGGGCTATGACGACCACCCGGTCAGTGAGCGCGCTGCTGCACGAGGCGGCCGAGACGCACCACATCGTCTTCCGCATCACCGATGGCGACGATCCGGACTGGGCGAGCTGGTATGCCGACTGGCTGCTCGACCACTCCGAGCTGCCGACGTTGCTGGGCAAACCGCCGGTGCGCAGCCATCTGGTGCACGCGCTCGTCACGCTGGACCGCGACTACCTCGCCGGGTCCCCGGCGGATGGCTGGGAGGACTGGTACGCCGAGCGGCTTGTCACCGAGTTCGGCTGACCGTGACCTTTCACAACCTGGTCATCGTCGCGGCCGTTGCCGCAGGAATCCCGCTGTTCATCGGCATGACCCGCGCCCCGGTGCCGGGGCCGGTTCTCGAGATCGTCGCCGGCATCGTGCTCGGCCCGGCCGCGCTCGACGTGCTGCACGTGGACGCCACTGTGCGCGCGGCCGCCGTCCTGGGTCTGGGTTTTCTGCTGTTCCTCGCCGGGCTGGAGATCGACGTCCGGCGCGTCGTCGCGGGTCCAGCGGCCCGACCGGTGCTGCTGGGGCTGGCCGGCACGATCGCGGCAGGCCTGGTCGCCGGTGAGGTGCTCCATGCCGCTGGGCTCGCCAAGAGCCCGTTGCTCGTCGGTATCGCCTTCATGGCCACGTCACTGGGCCTCGTCGTACCCGTGCTCAAGGACGCCGGCGCGGCCGACCGACAGATCGGCCAGCTGACCATTGCGGGAGCGTCGAGCGGTGAGCTGACGGCGGTTGTCCTGCTTTCGCTGTTCTTCTCCCAACGTGGCGGCGCGCTCGGTGGGAGGCTGCTGCTGCTCGGTCTGCTCGTCGTTCTGGTCGCGGCAGCGGTCACTGCCGTCGTCCAAGCGCGTCGCTGGCAACGGCTGTCCGGCATGATCGCGATGCTCGCTGACACAACGGCGCAAATCCGGGTGCGGTTGGCGGTCCTGGCGCTGGTCGGGCTGGCCGCGCTCGCCGAGCACTTGGGCTTCGAGGCCATCCTCGGCGCCTTCCTGGCCGGGGTGCTCTTGCGTGTCGTCGACCCGGACGCCGCACGACGACACCCGAATTTTCACGTGAAGCTCGAGGGCATCGGTTACGGGTTCCTCATCCCCGTGTTCTTCGTCAGCAGCGGCGTGACGTTCGACCTGGATGCGCTTCTCGACCACCCGGCAACCTTGTTGCGGGTGCCGCTGTATCTCGCCCTACTGCTCGTCATCCGCGGGGTGCCCGCCATCGCCTACCGTGGCCTGCTCCCGGCCCGCGAGGTCGTCGCGGCCGGTCTGCTGCAGTCCGCCTCGTTACCGTTCATCGTCGCGGCGACTCAGATCGGACTCGCCCTCGGCGCGGTCACGCCGACCAACGCGGCTGCTCTCGTCGCCGCCGGCTTGTTCTCGGTCCTGGTCTACCCCGTGGTCGCGCTGCGCATCATCGGCGCCCCGCCCCGGCTACCGCCGACGGTCATGGCGTCAGCGGCGATGCTCGATCCGATGTAGCACCGTGTGCCGGATCGTCGTCGTGGGCGATATGTCTGAGCTGTCGCCAGATCAGGATCACGAAGACACCCGAGCCCGCGAAAGCGAACCAGAACGGCGCCGTGATCCCCCAGCTGCCGGCGATGACGCCGCCCAGCGCGGCCCCGATGACCATGCCACCGAACGTGCCGATGCCGTTGACACTGCCGACCCGTCCTTGCAGCGCTATCGGCACCGCCCGCTGACGCACCGTGATGGACGTCGTACCCCAGATGAACGCGTGCGCGCCGAAGACGAAGAAGATCGCCATCGCGACCGCGGGCATAGTCGTCAGCGCTAACCCGAGATGCGTGAACGTCTCGAGGATGAGCCCGATCCGCATGATGTTGCCGAGGCTGAGACGCCGGGTGATCCAGCCGTAGGAAAGCGTGCCGGCGATTCCGCCGAGCGCGCCGGTCGTGGTGAGCAGACCGAAGCCGATCGATCCCAACCCCAGGCGCTGTCGCGCGTAGAGCACGAGCACCGACCACGCGGCGCCGAACGTGACGTTGAAGATGAAAATCGTCAGGACCAGGGTGCGGACCGCTGGATGTCGCAGTGTCCAGCGCACGCCCTCGGCGATGTCTCGGCCGACGTGCCGCTCGGCCTGCGGCGGCCGCTCGTCGGACGGCAGCCCGATCCGCGAAGCGAAGAACGCGCCCGCCGCCACCAGCACTGCTTGGCTCACGAACGGCACCGACCTGCCGGCCGCGAACAACGCCGCACCGACAGCCGGGCCCGTCAACTGCATCAGCACGATGAGCCCGCTCTGCACGCGCGCGTTGGCGATCGCGAGATCCGAACGACTGACCAGCATTGGCAGCAACGTCTGGAAGGCGTTGTTGCCGAACACCTCGGCCGTGCCGAGCAGGAACATCGCACCGAGGACGAGACCGATGTTCACGACGCCGTCGACGACGCTGAACGACAGCAGCCCGAGAACCACCGCTCGGAGCAGGTCGACCGTCACGACGATCGCGCGTCGGTTGACCCGATCCGACAGGACACCGGCGAACAGACCGAAGAGGAGGTATGGCAGCTGCTGCAGCAACAGCGCGAGCGCGACCAGTCGCGGGTCGTGGGATTGCGACGCGACGAGCAGCGGACCGGCCGACATCGAGAAACCGTCGCCGAGGTTGGACACCCAGGCGGAGCCGAGCAGCCAGCGAAATCCGGGCCCGAGCCGCGCGGGTGCGACGGCTTCGACGATCCGGCCCACCGCGCGAGGTTACTGAGTCGTACGACGAGCCGCGCTCAATAATTGCGGGCCGGTCAGGACGCCGCGGTAGGCGCCTTCGTCGAGGACGACGACCCCGGGCCCCTCGCGAGCGAGGTAGCCGGCGAGTGCGTCGGCCAGCGATGCCCCGACCTCGACCGTCGCTGCGGGCACGGGGGCGGGATGGCCGCGTTGCTGCCACTGCCACTCGTCGCCGGCGAC
>DATBDO010000018.1:0-2691 GCA_036269855.1 Mycobacteriales bacterium | reverse complement strand
GCGCCGGCGGGCAACGAGGAGGGCGTCCAGCATTCGCTGGCGTTGTCGGTCGACACGGCGGCGCCTGGCACGTCGGATGATGTCCCGGCGGCGGTCCAGAACGGCAACCGTCAGGTGACGTTGACGGCGGTCGACAGCGGCGCCGCGGGCGTCGGCTCGACCAAGTTCATGGTCTACACCGGCTCCGCGCCGGCCAAGTCCGACAGCGGCTGGCAGACCTACGACTCCTCGAGCAAGCCGACGCTGCACGACGGCGAGCGGATCGCCTATTACTCGATCGACGCGGCGGCCCCGGCGGGCAACGAGGAGGGCGTCCAGCATTCGCTGGCGTTGTCGGTCGACACGGCGGCGCCGGTGCTCTCGTCGTTGACTGCCAGCCCGAATCCCACCAACGTCACCACCTCACTGGGCTATTCGCTCTCGGAGAACGCGAACGTCACGCTCGCGATCTACGACTCGAGCAACAACTTGGTCCGCACGGTGATCTCGAACGCCGGTCGCAGTGCCGGAACGAATTCAGAGCCTTGGGATCTCAAGGATGGCGCGAGTGCGACGGTGGCCGACGGCACCTACACATACAAGGTGGACGCCACGGACGCGGCCGCTAACAACGCGACCCAACAGTCGGCGACCGTCACAGTCGATCGTACGGCGCCAGCCCCCACAGTGACCGGGCCCGCGGATGCGGCGCTGCTGAAGAGCTCGACGCCTTCGATCTCCGGCACGGCGGGGAGCCAGGCGGCGGACTCGTCTCATTCGGCGGATGGGACGCAGATCACCGTCAAGATCTGGTCCGGCTCGTCGGCTTCAGGCAGCCCGGCTCGCACGTTCACGACGACGCGTTCTGGCGCCAGCTGGTCGCTTGGCAGCGCGGACTGGACCTCCGCCGACCCGGCGAAGGCGCCGCTTTCCGACGGCACCTGGACCGTGCGGGCGGACCAGTCCGACGCTGCTGGGAACACCAACACCTCGAGCACCCACACCTTCAAGGTGGACAAGACCGCACCGCCACCGACGCTCACGAGCCCCGCTAGCAACAGCTCGGTCTCAACCGGAACGCCGACCTTCGCCGGCACCGGAGGCACGCAAGCCTCGACAAGCTCGGCGTCGGCTGACGCCGGCACGGTTACCGTGAACGTCTACTCAGGGACGAGCGCGTTCGGCACGCCAGTTGAGGCGCTCAACGTCGCGCGTGATGCGACCACGGGTGCTTACTCCGTGTCGGCCAGCCCCGCGCTTGCCAACGGCACTTACACGGCTCAAACTGCGCAGGGTGACGCCGCAGGGAATACGGGCTTCAGCCAGCCCGTCACCTTTACGGTCAACACGCTGAACTACAACTTCACCGGCTTCTTCCCGCCAGTGACCAGGTACGACCCGACGAACGTGGTCTTCAACCAGGTGAACTCGGGGGCGGCCGTTCCGGTGAAGTTCAGCCTTGGCGGTAACAAGGGCCTGGACATCTTCGAGGCCGGCTACCCGATCTCGCAGGCGATTCCGTGCACATCGGGGGCAGCAGTTGACGGAGTCGACCAGACCGTCAATGCCGGCCAGAGCAGCCTCAGCTACGACTCCACGACCGGGCAGTACAACTACGTCTGGAAGACGGACAAGTCATGGAGCAGCTCCGGTGCCAACGGGCCTTGCCGTCAGTTCGTCATCAAGTTCAAGGACGGCACGTACCAGCGTGCGAACTTCAAGTTCACCAAGTAAGCAGATGGCGGCTCGAACACTCCTGAACAGCAGGCGGCTCTCCATGACCGCCTTCGCGGCCATCGTCGCGCTCGCTGTGACGAGCACATTCCCGGTCTCGAGTGCAGACGCGCGCGCGGTACCGCAGAAGGTTCGCTCGGCGGCTTATGCGGCCGTCGCGAAGGTCGGCCGACAGACTCATGCGGCCGGAACCAAGCTGCTCGGTTGCCGGCGGTCCACCTCCGCCCGCTTCTTCTGCCAGGCGCAGAACACCTTCCAAACCGGCGCGAGTCGATGTGTGGCGGATGTCAAGGTCACGCTCGACAGGGGCGGGCGGGCCCGCCCGAAGGTCACGAGCTACGTCTGCTACTGATCAGGCGCCAACCAGACATCCACGTCGGCGACCCGCGCTTCGACGACTGGGCCGTTGTGGCGGACTTCGAAGATCTCGCGAGCGCTCAGGCGTGGCGCCGGCACTTGGTGGACGTCGCGGGCATCGAGGCGGTCCTCACCGCGGACTGGCCGCTCGACAGGTTCAAGCGCGGTGATATCGCGTTGAGGGTGCGTCCTGGCGACGCTTCCGACGCCGACGAGTTCCTGAGCGGCCTCCGGGACGAGCCGTGAGACGCCCTGTGTCAACCCCTTGCCTGAATCAATCGGTTGAGGTTGCCGTGACGAGCGGGGTCGTAGGGGATTTCGTCCTGCCAGCAGTGCCAGCTGATCCTCTCGCTCGCTGACGGGACCGTCCATCAGGCCAACTTCAAGTTCGCGAAGTAGCGGCGCCGGACCCTGGCGCGTTGTCAAGCGGCGACCGGGGTCATCGCTTCGACTCCGATAGTCGGCTTGGCTCTACGAAGCGGAATCCGCGGGATGCGGGTTCCGCTTCATTCGTTTCGGACACGTTTGGGACACATCGCTGCCGCGGAGTGCTTCACCCGGGCGGAGGCCGCCGTAGGCGGCCATCAGGCCGATGCCTGCGGCTTCGAGGTCGGCGGCCTC
>DATBDO010000017.1:0-44402 GCA_036269855.1 Mycobacteriales bacterium | reverse complement strand
CACTTCCGCGGCCCTGACGCCGACGACAGCAACCCGGACGACGGCCCGCGACATGTGTCGCCTGTTGCGAGCGATCTGGGCCGGTCAGGCGGCTCCGGCGGATGCATGTCGGAGACTTCGGGGACTCATGGCTCAACAAGTCACCCGCGACCGCCTCGCAGCCGCCTTCCCTCCACCGGCGCGGGTCGCCGCAAAAAGTGGCGGTTTGGTCGGCCTGGTGCGCAACGAAGTAGGGGTGATCGACTACGGAAATGGCCGCCGGTTTTTCGCCGCAGTCTTCACCCGCCGCATCTCCCACTCAGCGGCGCCCGCGCAGATCAACACCGCCATAGGACAAGCCGCCGCCCATGCCGTCGCACAGCTGGAACAGGAGTCGCGCTAAGTCAGCGGCTTCGACAACACCACGAAATGCAGATCGTCCCGGCGTGGGATGCCGAAGCGCTCGTCGCCGTACGGGAACGGCCGCGTCGCCCCGGTCTGTCGATAACCGCGCCGTTCGTACCACGTGATCAGCTCGCCGCGTTGTGCGATGACCGTCATCTCGACCGCCCCGGCACCGAAGGCCGAGTGCGCGTGCCGCTCCGCGGCAGCGAGCAGTTCACGCCCGACTCCGCCGCCCTGGCGGCCGGGGCGGACCGCGAACATTCCGAAATGCGCGACGCCGTCGTCGGCCCGATCGAGCTGGCAGCAGCCGACCAGCACGCCACTCTCGTCGACGTCCACCAGCACGACCGACGACTCTGCGGCAACTGTCTCCGCCACCGCCTCGGCGTCCGTCCGCTGGCCGTCGAGAAGGTCAGCCTCCGTCGTCCAGCCGACCCGGCTCGCGTCCCCCCGATACGCCGACTCGACCAACTCGACGATCGCCGGCACGTCGTCGGCGGTCGCGATGCGGATGGTCAGAGCCGGCGGGCGAACTCCGTCGCCCAATAGGTCAGAACGATGTCGGCCCCGGCCCGTTTGATCGACGTCAGCAGCTCGAGCACGGTGCGGTCTCGATCGAGCCAGCCGTTGGCAGCCGCCGCCTCGACCATCGCATACTCCCCCGACACCGAGTAGGCCGCCACCGGCACGTCGACCGCATCGGCCACCCGGCTCACGACGTCGAGATAACCCACCGCCGGCTTGACCATCACGATGTCGGCACCCTCGTCCACGTCGAGCCGTGCCTCGCGGACGGCCTCGTCGGACGAACGGGCCGGATCCTGCTGGTACGACGCCCGATCGCCGAACTGCGGTGCACACTCGGCCGCATCGCGGAATGGCCCGTAGAACGCGCTGGCGTACTTCGCGCTGTAAGCCATGATCCCCACGTCGCCGAAACCGGCGCCGTCGAGCGCAGTCCGGATCGCTGCGACCTGGCCGTCCATCATGCCGCTCGGCGCGACCAGCTGGGCTCCGGCTGCGGCTTGTGCAACAGCAATGGATGCATAGCGCCGCAGCGTCGCGTCGTTGTCGACCTCACCGGAGCCGGTCAGCACTCCGCAGTGACCGTGATCGGTGTATTCGTCGAGGCAAAGATCAGCCATCACGACGGCCGCATCGCCCACCTCGGCAATGGCGTCGTGCAGCGCAAGCTGCACGATGCCGGCCGGGTCGTCGGCACCCGAGCCGACCGCGTCCTTCACGGCCGGGATGCCGAACAGCACCAAGCCGCCGACACCGGCATCGACCGCCTCGGCCACGGCTTTGCGCAGCGAGTCTCGCGTGTGCTGAACGACGCCCGGCATCGACGAGACCGGCGCCGGAGCGTCGATGCCTTCCTTGACGAACAGCGGCAGCACGAGGTCAGCCGGTGACAGCCGCACGTCCGCGACCAGCCGGCGCACGGCAGGCGTCCGGCGCAGCCGCCGGGGCCGAACGCGCAGCGGGCCGGGCTCGGTCACTTGGTCTTCTTGAGCCGGCTCGTCGCCTTGGCGCGGTTGGCCTTTCCGGGCGGCAGCGGGTCGTCGGCTTCGCGTCGGCTGCGGCCGAAGTCGGCCAGCGCCTCGGCGAGCAACGAGGCAGACGGCTTGGGCGCGGTCACATCGACGCGCAGCCCGAGCTCCTCTGCCGTCGCGGCCGTCTGCGGACCGATCACGGCGATGATCGACGACGCGTGCGGCTTGCCGGCAATCCCGACCAGGTTGCGAACGGTCGACGACGAGGTGAAGAGCACCGCGTCGAAGCCGCCGGTCTTGATGGCTTCGCGAATGTCAGCGGGCGGCGGCGCGGCCCGGACGGTGCGATAGGCGGTCACGTCGTCCACCTGCCAACCCCGCTCACCCAGCCCGGCTACGAGCGTCTCGGTGGCGATGTCGGCGCGAGGCAGGAACACCCGGTCGAGGGCGTCGTAGACGTCGTCATAACTCGGCCAGTCGGCGAGTAGTCCCTCGCTGGACTGCTGCCCGGTCGGAACCAGCTCCGGGGTGATCCCCCACGCGCGAACGGCCTCCGCCGTCTGCTCACCGACGCATGCCACCTTGACGCCGGCGAGAGCGCGCGCGTCGAGACCGAGCTCCTCGATCTTCTCGCGCACCGCGCGCACCGCATTGGTGGACGTGAATGCCACCCATGCGTAGCGGCCGCTCACCAGGCCTCGGATCGCGCGGTCCATCGCCTGTGGCGTCCGGGGCGGCTCGACCGCGATGGTCGGGACCTCGACCGGCACCGCACCGTAGGAGACCAGCTGATCGGACAGCGCCGCCGCTTGTTCCTTCGTACGCGGCACGAGCACGCGCCAGCCGAACAGCGGCTTTGTCTCCCACCAAGACAACCGGTCGCGAAGACGCACGACGTCGCCGACGACGGCGACTGCGGTAGGCGCAATGCCGCTCGCGTCCTTTTCGACGGCGTCGAGCGTCGAGACGATCGTGTGCTGCTGCCGCGTCGCACCATCGGCAGTCAGGGCGATCAGCGTGTCACCACGACGACCGTGCTCGACCAAGGAGGCGGCAACCTTGCCGATCGACTTGGCGCATCGCAACAGAACGAGGGTTCCGTGGGTCGATGCCAGCGACGCCCAGTCGGGCTCCGGCGCGTCCGAGCCGGCGTCGACGATGTGCACCGCGTGCGCCTTCTTGTCGGTGACCGGGATGCCTGCGTAGGCGGGGATCGCCGACGCCGCGGGAACGCCGGGAACCAGCTCGATCGTCAGCTTGGCCTTGGCACACGCCTCGGCCTCCTCGGCCAGGCCGGCAAAGAGCGTGCCGTCGCCGTCGAGGAAGCGCACGACGCGGCGGCCTTCCTTGGCGGGAGTCACGAGGGCCTTGCCGCGCTCCGCCGGCTCCATCCGGGTCGGGTCAACGAGCTCGACGTCGTCGCGGCAATGGGCGACCGCGGCCTCGCGCAGTCGGCGTTCGACGACGAGGACGTCGGCATCAGCGAGGGCTTCCGCGGCGCGCAGTGTCAGCAGGCCCGGATCGCCAGGCCCGCCGCCCACGAACGTGACGGTGCCGAGCTTCTTCTTTGTGCGTGAGGTGGTCACGGGTTCTCCCCGATCAGGTCCGCCGCGCCCTCTTCGAGCATCTGCGCGGCTAGACGGATGGCGAGCTCGTCGCTCTGCGCGACGGGCCCGGTTATGGACAACCGAAGGGCCCGGCTGCCGTCGACAGCAACGACGGCAGCGCGGAGGTAGATCTCCAGACCTTCATCCCCGTCCCCGATGTCGGCAAGCGCGCCCACCGGCGCGCTGCACCCGGCCTCGAGGCGGGCCAGGACGATCCGCTCGGCGGTCGCTGCCGCTCGCGTCGCGTCGTCGTCGAGCGCCGTGACGAGGATGGTGCGGAGTGAGTCGTCGCCGGAGCGGCACTCGACTGCCAACGCGCCCTGCCCGGGCGCGGGCAGCATCTGGGCCGGGTCCAGGACTTCGGACGCGTCGTCGAGCCGGCCGAGCCGCACCAACCCGGCCGCCGCCACGACGACCGCGTCCACCTCGCCGTCGGCGACCTTTCGCAGGCGGGTGTCGACATTGCCTCGGATCGGTACGACGGACAGTCCGAGTCCCGTCGCGTGCAGCTGCGCCGCCCGTCGTGGTGAGCCGGTGCCCACCACGGCGCCCGCCGGCAGCTCGGCCAGGGCGAGACCGTCCCGCGAGACCAGCGCATCGCGGGGGTCCGCACGCGGCGGGATCGCCGCCACGACGAGCCCGGGGGCTGGAGCGGTCGGAAGGTCCTTGAGCGAGTGAACTGCGAGGTCGATGTCGCCGGCGAGAAGGCGCTGCCGGAGCTCGGCGACGAACACGCCGGTGCCGCCGAGGGTGGTCAGGGCTTCAGCGGAACGGTCGCCTTCGGTCACTACCTCGACCAGCCGGACATCGTGCCCGTCGGCCCGCAACGCGTCGGCGACCGATCCGGCCTGGGCCAGCGCGAGCGCCGACCGGCGCGTGCCGAGCCGCAGAGTTGGTGCCTGGACCGTCGCCGTCATTGCCGATCCTCGACCACGACGTCGGCTCGCGCCACGGCTTCGGTCGCCGCCGGGTCGAGGGCGAACAGCTCGCGCAGCACGTCGGCGTAGGAGTCACCGCCGGGTGAACCGGCCATCTCCTTGACGCGGACGGTCGGTGCGTGCAGCAACTTGTCGACGACCCGCTCCACCGCGATGGCAATCTCGTGTTGGTCCCGCTCGGCGAGCTCTGGCAGCCGACTGCGGAGTCGTTGCAGCTCCATGTCGACGACCTGCTGCGCGCGAGCACGCAACGCGGCGACCGTCGGTGCGACGCGTTCGGACCGCTGCTTGGTGAGGAATGCGGCGACTTCGTCGGTGACGATGCGCTTGGACGCCTCGACATCGGCGGCGACGGCGTCGTTCTCGAGCACCGACCGCAACGACTCCAGGTCGATGACTGTGACTGCGGGCACCTCGCGCACCGCCGGCTCGACGTCGCGCGGCAGTGCCAGGTCGAGTACGAACAGCGGCCGGTCCGGCCGTCGGCTCATGGCGTCTCGCACGGCCTCAGCCGACACGACGGTGCCCACCGCGCCGGTGCACGACACGACGAGGTCGGCGTCGGCGAGGTAGGACGGCAACTCGGCGGAGTGTCCGGCAACGCCGTCAAGAGACGCAGCCAACCGCTCCGCCCGCGACGGCGTCCGGTTGACGATGGCGATGGACCCGACTCCGCGCCGGCGCAGGGTGGCGCCGGCCAACGCGCTCATCGAGCCCGCCCCGACGACAACCGCGTTGCGTCCATGCAGGCCGCCGAGGGTCTGCTCAGCGAGATCCAGGCCGACACTGACCAAGGAGCGGCCGGCCTGGTCGATGCCGGTCTCGGCGTGGACCCTCTTGCCCGCGTGCAAGGCATGCTCGACGAGTGGCCCGAGTGCGCGGCCGACCGCCGCGTCCTCGCGGGCGACCTGAGCCGCGTCCCGCAACTGTCCGAGGATCTGGTGCTCGCCGACCACCATCGAGTCGAGCCCGGCGGCGACCTCGAACAAGTGCTGCACCGCGCGGTCCTCGTAGTGCACATAGAGATGACCGGTGAGCTCATCGAGTGAGACACCGGTGCTTTCCACGATGCGCTCGGTCACGTCCTGCACGCCGCCGTGGAACTTGCGGACGTCGGCGTAGACCTCGAGTCGGTTGCAGGTCGCGAGCACGATCGCCTCATCGACATGTTCGGCGGCGAGCGCGTCCGCGACGAGCTTGGCCTGCGCGTCGTCCGGGAGCGCGGTGGCCTCGAGCAAGGTCACTGGCGCCGATCGATGAGACAGGCCGACAACGAGCACGCTCACGGGGCCACCGCCGCGGTGCGCACGTCGTCAGGCACCGCTGCACCCGGCTCGGCGTGAATGCCTGCGGCCTTGCGCTGTTCGTGGAAGGCGAGGATCTGGAGCTCGATCGACAGGTCGACCTTGCGAACGTCGACGCTCTCCGGTACCGACAGGACCGCGGGCGCGAAGTTGAGGACACTCGTCACCCCGCACGCGACCAGTCGGTCGCAGACATCCTGCGCAGCGGTGGCGGGTGTGGCGATCACCCCGATGGAAATCTCGTGCTCCTTGACGACGACCTCGAGGTCATCAAGGTGACGGATCTCGATCCCCACGATCTCTTCGCCCACCTGCGCGGGGTCGGAGTCGATGAGAGCGGCGATCCGGAACCCGCGGGTGGCAAAGCCGGCGTAGTTGGCCAGCGCGTGCCCGAGATTGCCGACGCCGATGATGGCTACGCGGTAGTGCTGGGTCAGGCCGAGCGCGCGCGAGATCTGGTAGATGAGGTACTCGACGTCGTACCCGACCCCGCGGGTCCCGTAAGACCCGAGGTGGGAGAGGTCTTTGCGCAACTTGGCCGAGCCGACACCTGCGGCGGCGGACAGTGCCTCCGAAGACACGGTGGCGAGGCCGGTGTCAGCCAGGCCGGTCAGGACCCGGAGGTAGATCGGGAGCCGGGCGACGGTGGCCTCGGGGATCCCGGGCTTGCCGAGCTGGCGCGGAGTGGCAGCGCGGGGCACCGGCATCAACTCTCCAACCAGGGGGATCGGATGAGTCTACGTCGCTTGTGAACGCATGCACAAAGCGCTTGTGCGGTCGTGATCAGCCGCAGTAGCCCTTGCGCGATTTCACCCCCGTTGGGTGAATTGTCCGAATCATTGGGCATCTCCCCGGCGAGACTGCCCGGCCACAATTGGAGCTCTCCATGCGAGCCAGCGTCCGCCGTGTCGCCACCGTCAGTGCCCTCGTCGCCGTCGCGGGATGGGTCGCGCTGCCCGCACAGGCGGGGCACAAGAAGCCGACGCCGCCGGCGACCACGACCACAACGGCGACGACACCGAGCACACCCGGCGGCGCACCGACCGGCCAGGTCACCACCGTGATCAACCAATCCCGCTTCGACAACAGCCTGGCCGGGTGGTCTCCTGTCATCGCGCCCACGTCGTGGACACCCGCCGTGGGCCACGACGCGCCCGGCGCTGCGGCCGTGAAGGCCTCCGGCATCTACACCGCGGCCGCGTCACCGCTGTTCGCGGTCAAGCCCGGCGCTCGCTACAGCGCCGAAGCGTGGTCACTAGCGGGCAACGGCGGCGGTCACGACGTGGGGGTCGCGCTCAAGTTCTACAGCGCGAACGGTCAGATCATCCCTGGCTCGACGCAGATCAGCCAGCCCACCGCCAACAACGCCACCGCTTGGACCAACACCTATCGCGCCGTCGGGTTCGCGCCGGGCAACGCCGCGAGCGGCTCGGTGCTGACGCTGAGCATGGACACGGTCACCGGCGTCACCGACTTCTTCGACGACGTGACCGTGTCCGAGAGCACTGGCACCGCAGCTCCCGTCGTCGGTCCGCTCACGACGAGCGGCACGAGCGTCCTCGACGGACAGGGCCGGCGCGTTCAGTTACACGGTATGCAGCTCGGTGGCATGAAGAACGCGAACTGGACGCCTGACACGGTGACGACGGCGGAGATTGATGCCGCGCATCGATGGGGTGCCAACCTCGCCCGGCTGCCCGTAGCGGAGAACCCGTTCGTGTCGACGGACTGCAGCTATGACCCGAACTATGTCTCGACAATCGACCGGATCGTCAACGATGTCACCGGCCGAGGCATGGTGCTTCTGCTCGACCTACACACCAACGCCGTCACGAAGTGCGGCGTGTGGGAGCAGCAACAGAAGATGCCCGACGGCGAAGCCGTCAACTTCTGGCAGGCGGCCGCCGCGCGCTACAAGGACAATCCGTTGGTCGCCTTCGACCTCTACAACGAGCCGCACGACGTGACCGACGCGCAGTGGCGCAACGGCGGGACACTCACCAGCAGCGGCGTCACCTATCAGGCCGCGGGCATGCAAAAGCTCTACGACACCGTGCGAGCCACTGGCGCACGCAACCTGGTTTTCGCGAGCGGGCGCGGCTGGGCGAGCGTGTACCCGGCCACTGCGCCGCTGACCGGCACCAGCAACCTCGTGTGGGCGGTGCACGCCTACACCTGTCCCACCTTGACGCCTGCGAACGGCGGCACGTGTCAAGCCGGGCCGGCCGGCGTCGAGGACCCCTCGGGGATTCTGAACAACTTCGCCAACATCGGGCTGACCCAGCCCGTCATGGTCACCGAGTTCGGGTGGCCCGACCCGACCGACGGCGACTACATCGCCAATGTCGCTTCCTATGCAGCCGCCCACGGCTGGGTGGGTTGGAACGCCTTCACCTTCCAGTTGTTCACCGGCTCGCAGTTCGACCTGCTGAAGGACCCGGGCGTCCTCTGGGACCCGCAGGCGAGCGGTGTATCGGTCATCAACGGGATGCTCGGCGACTGACCTCATAGCCTGTCGTGTTTGGATAGCAAGTCATGACGGACTGGGGCCGCATTGCCGACGACGGCACGGTCTATGTCCGCACCGCCGAAGGCGAGCGTGCGGTCGGTTCCTGGCAGGCCGGATCGATCGACGAAGGGCTGGCTTTCTACACCCTGCGCTACGACGACCTGGCCGCGGAGGTGGGGGTTCTCGAGGCCCGCGTGACGTCGCCTTCGGTGGACCCGCGCAGCGTCGCCGCGACCGCGACCAAGCTGAAGGATTCGCTGGCCACGGCAAGCGTGGTGGGTGACATCGCCGAGCTGGAGCGCCGACTGGACGCGGTGCTCGGTCAGGTCTCAGAACGCCGGGCCGCCATCGCCGATGCCCGCGCCGCGGCCGCAAGCGCCGCCGCCGACCGCAAGCGCGGTCTCGTAGACGAGGCGCAGCGGCTCTCCGGAAGCAACGAATGGCGCGCGACCGGTGACCGGTTCCGCGCCATCGTCGACGAGTGGAAGACGATTCGCGGCGTCGACCGCAAGACCGACAGTGAACTCTGGGAGCAGTTGTCCACGGCGCGCAGGGAGTTCGACAAGCGGCGACGTTCGCACTTTGCCGACCTGGACAAGCAACGCACCAAGTCGGCGGAGCAGAAGGACCAACTGGCTGCGGAGGCCGAGAAGCTCGCCGACTCCGACGACTGGACCGCCACGGCGCGACGGTTCCGCGACCTCATGACCGAATGGAAGTCGGCCGGGCGGGGCGGTCGAGAGGTCGACGACGCCTTGTGGGCCAGGTTCAAGACCGCGCAGGACACGTTCTTCAGCCGCCGAAGCGTCGCGTTGTCAGCACGCGACGCGGAGTTCTCCAGCAACCTCGAAACCAAAGAAGCTCTCGTGACCGAAGCAGAGAGCCTCGACCCGGGCAGCGACTTGGACGGCGCCCGCCGCCGGTTGCGAACCATTCACGACAAGTGGGAGAAGGTCGGCAAGATCCCGCGCGAGAGCATGGGCGCTCTCGAGCAGCGGTTGGCTGCCGTCGAGCAGCGGATACGTGACGCCGGCGCGCAGGCCCGGCCGGTGATGATCAGCGAGTCGACGCTCGTCATCCGGCTGCGGGAGTCGGTGACAAAGCTCGAGAACCGACTGCAGCGTGCTCGTACTGCAGGTGACGACGCATTGGCCTCGGAGACCGAGCAGGCACTGGCAACTCAGCGCGAGTGGCTGGCGCAGGCCGAGCAGTCGTCCTCGCGACCCTGACTAGCCGAGCGTCTCGCGCAAGCGGGCCTCGTCGACCCGGAACCACCCGTGCACCTCGCCGTCGACCAACAGGACCGGCACGTATTCAGCCCACTGCGCCATCAGCTGCGCGTCATCACTGATGTCGCGCTCGGTCCACATGACACCGAGCTCGCCGGCAATCCGGGCGACCGTGCTACAGGCATCCGCGCATAGGTGGCAGCCCGGCTTGCTCAGCACAGTGATGCGCGCCCCGGGCCGGCTCATGCTGATCGCAGTTTGCCTTTCGCCACCTTGCCGGTTGCCGAGTGCGGCAGCTGGTCGACGATCTCGACCGATGTCGGGCATTTGAAGCGCGCCAGCCTGCTCGCGGCATGCTCGATGACCGCAGCCGGATCGATCTGCCGACCGGGCCGAGGTACGACGAGTGCGCGCACTGTCTCGCCGGTGTACGGATGCGGCACACCGATCACGGCCGCTTCGGCAACGTCGGGGTGAGTCGCGATGACGTCCTCGACCTCACGCGGATAGACGTTGAAACCGCTGACAAGGATCAGCTCGCGGATCCGGTCGACGAGGAAGAGATCGCCATCCGGATCGGCATAGGCGACATCGCCGGTGTGGAACCAGCCGTTGGTGTCCGGGCCGCCGGCACCATCGGGCCAGTAGCCGGAGAAGACGTTGGGTCCACGCGCGACGATCTCGCCCGGATCATCGTCTTCGACCTCGTCGCCGCTGTCGTCAGTGAGCCGAAGCTCGACACCGGGAATCGCCCGGCCGATCGAGCCCGGCTTCGGGGTCGCGCTGCACAACGTTGTCGTCAACACCGGAGCGGTCTCGGTCAACCCGTAGCCCTCGTAGACCTGATGGCCGGTCAGCTCGACGATGCTCGACATCACCTCGGCGGACAGCGGAGCCGCGCCGGAGACAACGAGCCGCACCGACGACAGTGAGCTCCGGAGTTCCGGCAGCATCGACCAGGCGACGTACATCGGCGGAGCGCCGATGATGTTGGTCACGCCCCGGTCGCGGACGAGTGCGAGTGTCTCGACCGGATCGAACCGTTCCGAGAGCACGCCCGTGGCGCCCGTGGCCGCGACCATGCCGAGTCCGGCGTTGAGGCCATAGACATGGAAGAGCGGGAGAACAAGCAGGACGACGTCGTCGGGCGCGACGACCGGTGGGTCGATGCGACCGAGCTGGTCGAGGTTCGCCAGCAGGGCGCGATGGCTCAGCATCGCCCCCTTGGGCCGACCGGTCGTGCCGGAGGTATAGAGCAAGACCGCGAGGTCCTCGTCGGCCGCGCCCGGCGCCTCGTCGTACGGCGCGTGGCTGGTCAGCCGGTCCCAGTCCGGCGATCCGACGACGAGCACCGGGGCCGCGGCGGCGACACCCGCCAGCTGAGTGTCGGTGACGACGAGGCGGGCGCCGGAGTCGGTGATCTGGTGCTCGACCTCGGCCTCGGTGTAGGAGACGTTCAGCGGCATCGCGACCAGCCCGGCGCGCAGGACCGCGAAGTAGGCAACGACGAACTCCACGGAGTTGGGCAGCAGGAGCCCGACCCGG
The DNA here is from genome assembly GCA_036269855.1 of Mycobacteriales bacterium. GTDB lineage: Bacteria > Actinomycetota > Actinomycetes > JAFAQI01 > JAFAQI01 > DATBDO01. The sequence goes on along the minus strand of DATBDO010000017.1, from coordinate 33,390 downwards.
TCGCCGGGTCGGAGCCCCTCCGCCCGCAGGCCGGCGCCGAGCCGGTCGACCGCGTCGTCGAGCTCGGCCCAGGTGAGCGTGCGGGCAGCCGTGACGAGCGCGGCTTTGTCAGGTGACGTCTCCGCGGACCGGGATACGAGATCGGCGAGGTTGACCATCACGGCGAGTGTTGCACATTTGCAAGCACCCGATTTGGCCTGTCGGGGGGCCGTTTGGCGGTACGACGTCACCCGTCTGGCGGCTTAAGGCTGTCCGATTTGCGTCGAAACCCTTAACCAGAAGAGAAACAACCCCGCCGGGGTGACCGCCGACCCGACAAAGGCACACCGTGCGCGAGCACGGGCCGCAAAGGCACGGGACTGACTCTGTTCATCGCAGGGGGCAGTTAGCCGACCCGCCGACCGTCGAAGGCCACCCTCAGGTGACCGTGACAAGCCCACCCGTCGCGGCGACCGCCCCGGCTCTTTGAGCCGGAGGAATAGTCAGTGGCGCTTCACGCCCTACGACGTGCCCTTGCACCCGTGCTGGTAACGGTCGCGATCGGCTCAACGGCCGGCACCGCATTGACCGTGCTTGCGCCGACCGCGGCCTTCGCGGACAGCACATACAGCATGGAGGCGCAGTTCATCGCGAAGGTGAACGCGGCCCGCCAGGCAAACGGTCAGGCGCCGTACGCCGTCTTGTCCGACCTCACCTCGATCGCCCGTGGGCACTCGGCGGCCATGGCGTCGGGCCAGTCGCTCTACCACAACCCGAGCCTCACTACCCAGGTGCCGAACTGGCAGGCCGTCGGTGAAAACGTCGGCGAGGGCCCGGATGTCAACGACATCGCGACCGCCTTCATGCAGAGCCCCGAGCACCGGGCCAACATCCTCGACCACGACTTCACCCAGATCGGGGTCGGTGTGAGCGTGGACAAGAACGGCATCGTCTGGGTCACCGAGGACTTCCGCGAGCCGATGTACGCGTCGTCTTCGTCTTCGTCTTCGTCCTCGTCGTCGTCCTCGAGCAGCACGAGCCACAGCTCGACCCCGACCTACCCGACGACCTACACCCCGACGGTCTCGAACGCAGTGACTCCGGTCGCGTCGGTGCCGCAGCCGCAGCTCTCCCCCCGCGCGGTTCTGTTGCGGAAGCTGCACCAGCTGCGGCACAGCGGGCACGTGACGAAGCGGACCGACCCGGTGGCGCAGTCGTTCGTCTACGTCGCCAACCTCTCGCGTCTCGCTTCCTGACCCGGGGTCTGCGGCGCCGACGTCGGTGGCGGCAGCAGCGTCTGACTCGGTGACGGCGTCGGCAACGTGCTTGGCGACTGGCTCGCGCTCGGTGTCGCCGACGGCGTCGAAGAAGGCCGCGGCTTCGTCTTGCCGGTCGGGGACGATGTCGGACGTGCACTGAACGCGGACGGAACGGGCGTCGGAGTCGGAGTTGGCGACAGTGTGCCGTGCGGTTGTTGGAGGATTCGGTAGTCGTTCCAGGTCTGCGCGAATATGCGCGCCGGCAGCGTTCCGCCGAAGACGTCACCGACACCCGGCAGCACCATCGAGTGCGGCGTCTTTCCGTTGTGGAAGTACTCCTTCTCGTATCCCATCCAGACCGCGATGCATAGCGTGCGCGTGCAACCGGTGAACCACGCGTTCGTGAAGTCGTCCGTCGTACCGGTCTTGCCATAGACCGGGAACGGCTGCCGCGCGGCGGTGCCGGTGCCGGAGTCGACGACCTGCTGCATGACCTCGGTCACCTGGTCCGCCACCGAGCGCGACATGACGCGGTCGCCGCTCGGCTCGGCAGGCGCGGAGTAGAGCTCCCCGTCCCCCGCACTGTGCACGCGAAGGATTGACCGCGGCCCGTGATGAACACCGTGATCGACCAGCGTTCCGTAGGCAGCGGCCTCCGACAGCGGCGTGACCGGGACCCCGATCGACTGAGCGGGATAGAGGTGGCCCCGGCTGTCGCGGGCCAGCGAACCGATGTCGAGGCCCGCGGCACGAGCGAACTTGAGGACCTTGCCGAGACCCAGATCGACGGCGAGCGGGCCGTAAACGGTGTTGATGGAGGCGATGAGCGCCGAGCGCAATGTCTGGTAGCTGGACCCGTGCTCGGCATTGCAGATGTGGAACGGGACGGTTGCACACGGCTGCGGCGCCGATCGCACCTCGTCGAGCGAGTGCCCATGCATCAACGCGTAGGCCAACGTAAACGGTTTGATGGTCGACCCGGATGAGCGGCTCGCATTTGTCGCGAGATCGAAGCCCGCCTTGGTGTATCCGCCGCGTTCCTTCGTCGTCAACGCACGGATGTCGCCGTTTCGCGGATCGACCGCGACGACCGCAGCCTCCGGATCAGTCTTGTTCGGCAACACCGTGGAGAGCGCATGCACCACGGCCTTTTGCAGATCGAGGTCGAGAGTGGTTCGCACGCGAACGCGACCGGAGTCGAACAGCGTCGTGTCGTCGTACTGCAGCGTTCCGGTGAGCTGCTCCGAGACGTAGTCGCGGAACTCCGGTGCGACTGTTGGTGCGTCCGGCTGTGACTTCGCCACGATCTTGGGCAGGCTGTCCCCGTAGGCGGCGGACGCTTGCTGTGACGAGATCATGCGGTTCTTGACCATTTGGTTGAGCACGTAGAGCTCACGCTGCCGGGCGATGGTCGGGTTCTTCACCGGGTTCCAGACCGAGGGTGCGGGTACGAAGCCCGCCAGTGTTGCCGCCCGAGCCAACGCCAGCGTCTGGTCGTGCTCGCCGGTGGCTCGGTTGAGATCCAGCTGTTGCACGGGCACGCCGTAGTAGTACTTGCTCGCTGCCTGCACGCCCGCGGCACCATTGCCGAGGTAGAGCGTGTTGAGGTAGCGGGTGAGGATCTGCTCCTTGCTGAGGTGCTGCTCGAGCCGGATCGCCAGGCTCGCCTCGCGCAGTTTGCGCAGCGCGGTCCGCTGACTTCCGGTGTAGACGTTCTTCACGTACTGCTGCGTGATCGTGGAACCACCCTGTAGCTGTGCGCCGGTGACGTCACGCCACAGCGCGCGCACCATTGCCAGTGGGTCGACGCCGGAGTGGGTGAAGAACCGTTCGTCCTCGGCCGCGACGACTGCTTGCTGCATGACGACGGGGATCTGCGAGGACGGCACGGGCTCCTGGTCCTGGGGGGCCCGGATCGTCGCGAACACCTTGCCGGTGCGATCCAGCAGATACACCGCCTGTGGCGACGTCGGCTGGAACGAGTAATCGAGCGGTGCAGCCAAGAGCCCGGCACCGAACGATCCGAGACCCACGAGAACGGCCACCACGAACCAGATCGCGATCTGCCGGCGACGTCGCCGAGCCTGCGCGCTCCGTGACCGTCGACGCGCGACAGCGGTCGCGACGTCGGCCGGCGGCCGGGGCGGGCTCTGAAGGGCCATTGATCGAAGGGTAGGTCGCAGGCCTGACGAGCCTGTGACTAGCCGACAAATGGCCCGTATTCGTCATGGTCACGACCGATTCGCCCCGTGTGTCATAGGTGGTACCTGCGTTCAACCCCGAGCCTGGCCATGCCGATCCCTGGAGACGATGACGTTGTCGATTGGCGCGCACGGCACGACGCGTGCACCGGCCAATCACGGCCGACCTGTCGAGCCGGACGGTCTCGTCGCGCTGCGCCTGGCGCTGGCGCTGGCGCGTGACCCTCAACTCGGGCGGATCTCGGAGCCAGCGGCCTACCGCTCGCTGCCTCGCCCCCGTCGTGCCACCTCCATCCCGGCGCAGTCGACCGCGGCCGGCGGTGGCGGCACCACCGTTGTCGACGAGGCCCCGGTCCCGACCATCCCGGCTCCGTCGACCCCGTCTGAGCCGACCGGTGAGCTCGCCACGGTCATGCACATCGTGCGACGCGCGCAGGAGGGCGACTCACAGGCGTTCGGTGAGCTCTACGACCGATACGTCGACGTCGTCTACCGCTACGTGCACTACCGCGTGTCGAGCACCGCCCTCGCAGAGGACCTCACCAGCGAAACGTTCCTGCGGGCGCTGCGCCGCATCTCGTCGTACACCTGGCAGGGCCGCGACTTCGGCGCCTGGCTCGTCACTATTGCCCGCAACCTGATTGCCGACCACTACAAGTCCGGCCGCTACCGGATGGAGGTGGCCACCTCCGACCTCGTCGAGGCCGGCGCCGACCGCAGCGAAGAGGGCCCGGAGGGCGCGGTCCTTGCCGGGCTCACCAACGCTGCGCTGCTCGAAGCGGTCAAGCAGCTCAACTCCGAGCAGCAGGAATGCATCGCCCTGCGCTTCCTGCAGGGCATGTCGGTCGCCGAGACCGCGCAGATCATGGGCAAGAACGAAGGCGCCATCAAGGCGTTGCAGTACCGCGCGGTCAAGTCGCTCTCGCGACTCCTTCCCGAGGACCTCGTATGACCGCCTCCCTAGTTACCACGAGCCATTTCGAGGAATGGCCCGTCACCTTCCCGGGGGCTCGCTCGTTGGTCCGGTTGACGCAGTTTGTCCGGATGTGCAGCCCAGCCGCCGAGGGGAGGTGCCCGCGTTGATCCCGACGCCCAACAGCGGCCGCGCCAACGACTTCGCCGCGCTGCTCGACGCCCCCGCGCGAACCGCCGACCCCGCGCTGGCGCCGTACCTCGCTCTCACCAGCGCGCTGCGCGCCGTCCCGGCGCCCGCCGGCCCGTCCGACGACTTCCGTGCCGCACTGCGGCAGCGCCTCGTCGCGGTGGCCACCGTCCAAGGGGTCGCCCAGCCTCAGAGCGCGGCCACTCGCCTGCGCCAGGCCGGCATCACCTGGAACTTCCAGCGGCGGATGGCCATCGTCGCGGGCAGCGCCGCGGCCGTCACGGCCGTCGCAGGCGTGGGAATCGGGGCCAGCCGGTCCCTGCCCGGCGACGCGTTCTACGGGGTCAAGCGGGCGACCGAGCAGGTCCAGCTCGCGGTCACCACCGGCCAGGAGGCGAAGGGCAAGCGGCACCTCGAGTTCGCCCGCACCCGGCTGCACGAGGTCGAGGCGCTCGTCGGCCGCAACTCCGCACTGTCGGACTTCATGCCGAGCCCGGTCGGGGCGCTGGGCCACCTCACCACTGAGGCCAAGACCTCGACGATCATCGCCACGCTGCAGGACATGGACGACGAGACCCGCGCCGGCGCCGAGGACCTGTTGGCCGTCTACGCCGACGGCGGCTCACTCGAGGCGCTGCAGGCGCTGAACTCGTTCACACGGACCCAGTTCAGCCATCTGCGCGACGCGGTGCCGGATCTGCCGTCGGCGGCGCAGCCACGGGCGGAGCGCTCGTTGTCGCTGCTCGCGGTGGTGTCCGAGCGCACCCGGCAGGCGGCCGGCACCGGCGGGGCCACCCCGACGACACCCGGCCCGGGGGCGACCTCGCCCAGCGGCCGGACGAGCACGAGCCCGACCCCGGCTGGGACCAGGACGCCGAACCCCGAGGGCTCCGGCTCCGGCTCCGGCGGCTCCAGCGCGCCGTCGACCTCGACCACCCCGGGCCTGCCGACCGTGCCGGACGGAGTCCCGAGCCAAGCGCCGACGATTCCGTCGCTGCCGACGATCCTGCCGGTGCCAACCCGACTGCCTTCGCAGCTGCCACCGCTGCCGAGCTTGTCCGAGTTGCCCCTCCTCGGGAACTAGCGCCCGATTCGGCCCGAAAACATGGGCCAACTTCACCCGTTTGGCCCCGTCACCTGCCTCGTGACCGGTCGTTGACTAGTCCGAACGCACCATGTTTTCAGTCGCCAACCTAGGTGTAATTGACTGACCACATACGGTAGTGTTCGCCCAGGTTCGCCCGTCTCATGGAGGTAGGGGGCAAATGGCAGGAACGTTCCAGCGTCGCGGTGCTGCCGTCATCGCGCTCGCACTGGCCAGCGGATCCACGCTGGCACTCGCTACGGCAGCACCGGCGGGCGCGTCGAAGACGCAAGCACCCGCTTACTACCAGGGCGTCACGTCGGCCAACGTGCTCGGCGTCGCTCTGCATCTGCCGTCAGCCCTGCCCGCGCTGCCCGGCCTGCCCAAGGACCTCGCGGTCAACCTGATCGGGGTCAACGGCAACGCAGTGCACAACACGATCGGCCACGGCGCTCGGACTTCGTCCACCGCGATCTCCTCGCTCGCCAACGGCTCGCTGGTCGACGCGCTGCCGAGCCAGCTCGGCCTGAAGAAGACGGTCAAGGCCACGCTCGGCATGCGCCCGCAGTCCTCGACCGCACAGCACATCGCCGCACCCGGCCTCATCGACGTCAACGTCGGTGCGCTGAGCGCCCTGGCCAACCTCGGGATGAACAAGTCGCACTCGGTCCTGACCGACGGCTCGGTCCTCCAGCTCGGTCAGCTGCTCGACCTCAAGGCTGCCTCGGGTGCTGCGACCACGCTCCTCAGCACGCTGCAGGGCCAGGTCAACCAGGTCAGCAACACGGTGACCAGCCAGGTCTCCAACGTGCTGCAGACCGTTGGTCAGGCGCTCAACCAGCCTGGCCTGTCCGACACCGCCACGCAGACGCTGAGCTCGCTTCAGTCCACGCTGCAGGCCGTCCAGGACAAGATCAACGGCATCCTCGCCAACGTGGGCAACACCGCGGTCCTCACGGTCAAGACGCTCGACGCCTCGCAGTCGATCGCCCCGGCCGCTAACGCCGCACAGTCGCTCGCGGCGGTCAACCTCGCCGACCTCAACGTCCTCAACGGTCTGCTGACCGTCAAGGGCTTCGTGAGCCAGGCGGCGGCCAGTGCAACGGGCAAGGCGGGCGGCGCGCACGCGACGTTCTCCGGCCACGCTCCGATCGTGCAGGTCGGGACGCCGCTGCTGACCGCGACCCTCGACGAGACCGGTCTCAACCTGTCCAACGTCACGGGTCTCCCGCAGAACGTCACGGACCAGGTCAACTCCGCCCTGCAGACCCTGCAGAACGCGCTCAACACCCTGCTGGGCACCCTCGGCGTGCACCTGAACTTCGTTCCGGGTCACGTCGACAAGGTGGACAGCCGCGGCCGCTACGCCGCCGCGACCGGCCCGGAGTACGACGTCGTCGTCGACAGCCCGGTGCCCGGTGACGGCGCTCTGGCCGAGATCGGTCTCGGCCACGGCACCACCGCTTCGGTTTCGGCGCAGCAGGCGACCAAGGTCGTCAAGCTGCCGAACCCGCAGCAGGGCGCTCTGCCGCACACCGGTGCCAACCTGCCGCTCATCGGCGGTGGCGCACTGCTCCTGATGGTCGCCGCAGCCACGCTGCGTCGCCGGATGGTCTGACGGCAATTACCTGAGTAACTCTGCACCCCGGTCGCGAAAGCGACCGGGGTGCAGTTCTTTCCAGTGGATACGCTCGCCGCGATGGGACGTCGTACGAAGAAGAGCTCGACAAGCGCCGCCGTAGCCGGCGCGGCTTCGGCTGCGGTCGCCGAGGTCGAGGCGAGCCTGGTGACTCCGCCGGATCCAACGGCGGCGGCGTTCTTCGACGTCGACAACACGATGATGCAGGGCGCGTCGATCTATCACTTCGCGCGCGGGCTTGCTGCCCGTGACTTCTTCACCTGGCAGGACCTGGCGCAGTTCGCCTGGAAGCAGGTCGCGTTCCGCTTCAAGGGTGTCGAGGATCCGGCGCACATGGAACAGGCGAAGGAAGCAGCGCTCGCATTTGTCGCCGGACACGAGGTGCGCGAGGTCGTGGAGCTCGGCGAGGAGATCTACGACGACCTCATGGCCGACCGCATCTGGTCGGGGACGCGTGCATTGGCGCAGTTGCATCTCGACGCGGGTCAGCGGGTCTGGCTCGTGACTGCGGCACCCGCCGAACTCGCTTCGCTCATCGCGCGCCGGCTCGGTCTTACCGGTGCCCTGGGCACGGTTTCGGAGAGCAAGGACGGCGTCTACACCGGCCGCCTCGTCGGTGAACCGTTGCACGGGCCGGCGAAGGCAGAGGCGATCCTCGCGCTGGCCGAGCGCGAAGGTCTGGATCTGGCTCGATGCGCCGCCTACTCCGACTCCGCCAACGATCTGCCGATGCTGTCGCTCGTCGGACATCCGGTCGCGGTCAACCCGGACCACGAACTGAAGCGGATCGCCCGTGAGAAAAGTTGGGAGATCCGCGACTTCCGCACCGGCCGAAAGGCGGCGCGCATCGGTGTTCCCGCCGCCGCGGGGATGGGTGCTGTCGCCGGCGGAATCGCGGTAGGGCTCGCCCTGCGACGTCGCTACTACTCACCGTCCGTCGGTAGCCGAGCTGTGCAAGCAGCGCGCACTCTCACTCGCCGTTAGGTTCGACGAGCGATAGCCGGGGCATCTTCTTGCGCGTGGATCACTTGCCCAGCCCGTCCCGCGCCGAGCGCAACCAAGAGCGCAAGTTGGCCTTCGTCCCGATGTGGCCCATCGTCGGCGCGGTCGTCGTCGTCGTGGCCCTCGTCGTACTGCTTGCGCACTAGGGCGCGCTAGAAGAAGACGCTGCGCCGGGCGAGCAGCAGCTTGTAGAGCGTCTGCTGGATGACCTCGCGCACCTGGTCGGTCAGGTTGAACACGAGCATCGGGTCGTCAGCTGCATTGGGGCCGAGCGAGTCGGTCGGGATCGGCTCACCGAACTCGATGATCCACTTCGATGGCAGCGGCACCAGGCCGAGCGGACCTAGCAGCGGGAAGAACGGCGTCACCGGCATGTAGGGGAAGCCGAGCAGCCGCGCCAGCACCTTGACGTTGCCGATGATCGGGTAGATCTCTTCGGCGCCGACAATCGAGCACGGGATGATGGGCACGCCGGAACGAAGCGCAGCCGACACGAACCCGCCGCGGCCGAACCGCTGCAGCCGGTAGCGCTCGCTGAACGGCTTTCCGATGCCCTTGAAGCCTTCCGGCCACACGCCGGCAAGCTCTCCGCCGGAAAGCATCCGCTCGGCGTCTTCGTTGCAGGCCAATGTCGAGCCGGTCTTGCGCGCGAGCGGCGCGATCACCGGAGACTTGAAGACGAGATCGGCGCCGAGCATCCGCAGATGCCGGTGCGCCGGGTGGTGGTCGTAGATCGCAACCTGGGTCATCAAGGCGTCGAGCGGCACGGTGCCCGAGTGGTTCGCGACGACGAGAGCGCCACCCGCGTTGGGGATGTTGTCGAGCCCACGCGCCTCGACCCGGAAGTATTTCTCATAGAGCGGGCGCACACCGGCAAGCAGCACGTTCTCGGTCAGGTCCGGGTCGAAACCGAAGTCGTCGATCGGATAGTCGCCGGTGACGCGGCGCCGTACGAAGGCGAGCGCACCTGCCAGCTTGCGCTCCCACTCCGGCGCCGCCGCCTGCGCCGCCGCACGTTCCTGTTCCTCGAGATGCGTGCCGCACAGTCCCTCGGCGACGGCTTTGGCCTTGCAGCGTTGACCGTCGGAGCCGACTGCTTCGCAGCGCTCGGTGCGCCGACCGCGGCGCGGCGCGGAGGTGCCGCCGTCGCGGCCTTCGATCGGGATGACCCGGGCTTCAGGCATTTACCGGCCTCCGCCGCTCCAGCTGGGCGAGCACGCGCTGTTCGATGCCGGCAACCCGATCCGGGTCGATGTAGCGAGTGAGGCCGCGCCCGGTCACGAAGTCGTCGAACGCCTGAATCGTTGTATAGGTGGGCTCGTAACCGAAGTCGTCACGAAGCCGGGTGACGTCGACGCCGCGGCCGAACTGCAAGAACTCCATCTGTTCCGGCGAGAAGTCGACCAGGCCTGCGCGGCGGAACAGCGATCCCACGACCGACACGGCCGGGGACGGCACCTGCAGCGCGGGGCGACCGGCCCGCCGGATCGCCTGCGAGACCAGCAGAACCCCGGAGCCCGCAACGTTGAACGTCCCGCGATGTTCCTCGACGACGGCTCGACGCAACACCTCGACGCCGTCGTCCTCATGCACGAACTGCACGCGCGGGTCGAAGCCGAACACCCGAGGCACGACCGGCAGCGAGAAGTAGCGCGTGAGCGGTGTGTCGATGCGCGGGCCGATGAAGTTGGCGAACCTCAGCAATGTCACGTCGACATCCGGTCGACGTCGCCCCAGCCCACGCACGTAGCCCTCGACCTCGGTCGAGTCCTTTCCGTAGCCCGTGCGGAACTGCACGCGCGGCTCCATGCCCTCGGTGAAGAGCGCCGGGTCGCGCGACGACGAGCCGTAGACGGCGGTCGTCGAGCGAACGACCAGCTTCTGCAACGACGGTGCCTTCTGGCATGCCGCGAGCAGCTGCATCGTTCCGATGACGTTGATCTCTTTCATCGCCGTACGGCCGCCGGCCCCGAACGGCGTCGCGATGACGCTCATGTGTACGACGGTGTCGACCTGTGCCGACGCGATGACCTTGGCGATGATCGGGTTGCGGATGTCGGCGCGGACGAACTCGGTGCGCCCGACGTCCTGCCGCGGCGGTACGACGTCGACACCGATCAGTCGCTCGATCGAGGAGTCGGCGGACAGCACCGAGGCCAGCCGCCCACCGAGGTAGCGCGAGACACCGGTGATGAGGACGACGCGAGAGCTGCTCACGTCGTGACCGCCGGTCGGGTGCCTGTCTGCTGCGGAAGGCGCGCGATGACGATCGGGTCGCCACGATTGACGCGCAGCTCATGGTTGGCCCGACCGGCGTTGACCGCGAGCTGGATGGCCCGGAACGAGTCCTCGCAGAGCGACAGCCGGCCGGTCGGCACCTCGCCGAAGCTGTGCGTGAACGGGACGGTCAGCGACCGTCCGTTGCAGCGCAGCTCCACCGTGTCTCCGAGCACGATGCCGGCCGCCTCGAGGTCGGCGCGGGCCAGGTTGAGCGAGACGTTGCCGAAGTGGTCGACGGCGCGGATCTCGGCGTGCACGTGGTCGTCGTCGACTGTCGCCAAGCGGACCGGCAAGCCGACGAGGTCCGCCGGCTTCACGGCCGGACCGACGTCCTCGAGCGGGCGGCCCAGCGCGAGATTTGCGGCCACCGGGGCGAACACGTCGCGGCCGCGGAAGGTCGCGTGGATCTGGTCGAGCCACAGTTCCTCGTTGGCGATCTGGGCCGCGGCCTTGACCCCGCCGCGGACCTCCCAGGCGTGGGACAAGACCCCGTTGTCCGGGCCTACGAAGATCGAGTCGTCCTTGGTGCGCACCGCGACGCCGCGCGCCGGCTCGGCGTGCTGCGGATCGACCATTGCCAGGTGCACGGCCCGCGGCATGAACGGCACGGCGGCAGCGAGCGCGTGGGCGCCCGCCTCGACGTCCTGCGGCGCGATCAGATGGCAGACGTCGATGATCTGCACCTTGGGCGCGACGCTCGCGATGACGCCCTTGCAGACCCCGACGAACACGTCGTCATGCCCGTAGTCGGACAGGAACGTGAGCCAGTCGTAGCCGCGGGCAGCCACGACAGAACTACTTCTTGTTACGACGTTGGACGCGCGTCTTCTTCAGCAGCTTGCGATGCTTCTTCTTCGCCATCCGCTTACGGCGCTTCTTGATGACCGAACCCACGCGAGCCCCTCGACACGTCCAGAAGTCTGAACGGCCAGGCTACCCCGCAATCGCGGCAGGGCGGAGCGAGAGGCTAGGCGGTCTCGACGTAGGAGCCGGACAGGTAGTCGTTGACCGCCTGCTCCGGAACCCGGAACGACCGGCCGACCCGGACGGCAGGCAGTGTCCCGCCGTGCACCAGCCGGTAGACCGTCATCTTGGACACGCGCATCAGCGATGCGACCTCGGCCACGGTCAAGAACCGCAGCTCCGCGAGGGGGCGTTCGCCCCCGGCGCCCGTTGCAGACATGCTGCACCGCCTTCTCACGCGCCGGCGCCGGCTTCCCCACCGGCGCGACCGCATACGCGTGCACTGCTTCCGAGGGTAGCGGTGTGACTGCTGCGCGTCACGGGGCAGGTGGGGCGAACTTCATTAATCCGAATGGCCTACCCGGCTGCGGTGGGGACGAATGCTGTCAAATGACGCAGGACGTAGGCCGTCAAGGGGACGTAGGCGACCGGAGCCACGTTGTCGTCCAGCGGCACGACGATCTCGACCTTGCCCTCCGCGGCCGCGACGAACAGGGCCGGGTCGTTGGTGTCGGCGAATCCGATCGTCGCGAGCCCCGCCTGACCGGCCGCACCGGCCCAGCCGTGGTCGGCGATCACCAGCGCCGGCCGGTCCCCGCTGCGGTCCAGCGCCGCGATGATGTGCGCCATCGGCTCGGGCGCGTGGGTGTGCAGAAGGTCGCCGCCGGTGCCGATCGTCGCGACCCCGCCGACGTAGCGAATCCGGCGGTGCACGCCCTGGATGGCCACCCACGACTCCGCGGATGGGGTGAGTACGACGCAACCGACAGCCGCCAGCGCGGTCGCCACGGCCATGTAGGTCTCGAGCAGACCGGTCGGATGACCGGTCGCCAGCAGCACCGGGCCGCGGTCGGCGGCGACACGAGCCAGCCGGTCGGCCACCGCGTCCAGCGCGTCGAGGCAGAGGTCGGGGTCGATGACGTCACTACCGGACTCGCGGGCCGGGTCGGGGTCCAGGCCCACGCACTCCGCCATCGTCGCGACTACGTCTTCGTAGGTCCACTCACGATCGAGCTCCACGCCGAACCAGTAGTCCGGATCCTGCGCGAGCATCTTGCGCACGTTGCCGACGTTGCTCGCCCGTGGCGTGTCCACGGGACCGGCGATGCGATGCCGGACGAGGTGTTCACGCAGCTCGTCGCGAGTCGGAATCCTTGTCATGATTCCTGGGGATCCAATCCGTGCCGGGGGAACACCGCAACACGCGTCGCTGCGATCGCCGTGTCGACACCGTCGGATCCCGCCGACGTCCAAGGCGTGAACTCGGCCGGCCGGCCGTCGGTCATCCGGACCGGCGCGTGCACGCCCGCCTTCGCCAGCACCAGGTCGCGCCACTCCTGCGGTGTGTCCGTGTCGGGCTCGATCGGGGTGCCGGCTGCTTCCGCGAGGAGGTGCGTCCAGGTCCGTGGTACGACGCGGACCAGCTCGTAGCCACCACCACCGGTCGCGAGCCAGCGGCCGTCGCAGACTTCGTGGGCCAGTGCGTGCAACGCGGCGTGCGCACGTCGCTGGCCATCGACCGAAACGAGCAGATTTGCCAACGGATCGAGGGCGTGCGAGTCGCAGCCGTGTTGCGTGACGAGGTAGTCGGGGGAGAAGCGTCGTACGAGTGGGAGCGCAACGGCATGCAGCGCGCGCAACCAACCGTCGTCGCCGGTTCCCGCAGGCAACGCGACGTTGACGGCAAATCCCTCGGCGTCCGGCCCGCCGATCTCGTCGGGGAAGCCTGTGCCGGGAAACAGCGTGCGACCTGACTCGTGCAGGCTCACCGTCAGCACACGGGGATCGTTCCAGAACGCGGCTTGCACGCCGTCGCCATGGTGCACGTCGATGTCGATGTAGGCGATGCGCTCGACGCCCTGCTGCAACAGCCAGGCGATGGCGATCGCGGGGTCGTTGTAGATGCAGAACCCGGATGCTGCGTTGGCCATCGCGTGGTGCAGACCGCCGGCGACATTGACCGCGTGCTCGTGCCGTCCCTCAAAGACGGCCCGAACCGCGGCGAGCGTCGCACCGGCCACGAGCGAGGTCGCTTCGTGCATGCTCGGAAACAGCGGATCGTCCATCGTGCCGAGGCCGTGCGTCGGATCCGGCACCATCGTGTCGCCGGCTCGTCGCACGGCCTCGATGTAGTCGGGCTCGTGCACCAGCGTGAGCTCCGCGTCAGTAGCCGGCTCAACCGGAAGGACGGTTACGTCCGGGCGGTCGAGCAGACCGAATGAGCGCGCGAGGGCGATCGTGAGGTCGACGCGGATGGGAGCGAGCGGATGACCCGGGCCGAAGTCGTAGCCGATGAGCCGCTCGTCCCAGGCAACTCCCAACGACCGGCTCACCCGGCCATAGTGTCAACCGCTGGTGACAACGATGCGGCCGGTCATGCCCTGGTTCTGGTGGTGCGTGCACCAGTAGTGATAGGTGCCGGGATTGTTGAAGACGGTCGTGTAGATGACCGCACCCTGCGTCATCGTGTCGCCATTGCTGTGCCGATGCTTGAACGTCACGTTGTGGCCCGGGCAGAGATACGTCGTGTCGCAGGCGGTGTCTCGATAGATCCACTTGATCTTCTGCCCGGTGAACGCGTGGGCCCTGAAGTTGGTGTCGTCGGTCGTGCTGCACGAGGACGCGCTCGCCTTGCAGAACCGGAAGTTGTCCGCCTGGATCTTCACGGCGGGTCTCGTCGCGCCCGGCTGCGTTCGCGCATGTGACTGGGCCAGGACAGGGACGCTCGTTGCCGCCGCCAGTGTCATGCCGCACGCCGCCACCACGACCTGTCGAGACCTGCGCATCACCAATCAGCCCTTCGCGTCGGGGACCTCACCCCGCACAACGTTCGGCGAACGCGAACGGTTCAGCCGACGCCCTGGGCAAGCTCCCGGGAGCGGTCCCGCGCCGCCTCGAGGGCGGCAAGCAGCGCGGCTCGGACGCCGTGGTTCTCGAGCTCGCGGATCGCGGCGATCGTCGTACCGCCCGGGCTCGTGACCGCCTCACGCAGCTGGACCGGATGCTCGCCGCTGTCTCGCAGCATCTGCGCCGACCCGACCGCTGTCTGCACGATCAACTCTGCCGCGACCGCGCGCGGCAGCCCGAGCAGGATGCCGGCGTCGATCATGGCCTCGACGAGATAGAAGAAGTAGGCCGGACCGCTGCCGGACAGTGCGGTGACCGCGTCCAGCTGCGCCTCCGGCACCCGGATCACCTTGCCGACCGGACGCAGCAGCTCCTCGGTGCGGGCGAGATGCTCCTCGGTCGCGTGTGCGCCCGGCGAGATGGCGCTCATCGCCTGGTCGACGAAAACGGGTGTGTTGCTCATGACGCGGACAACAGGCGTCCCGGCCGCGAGCCGGGCCTCGAGGAACGTGGTCGGGATGCCGGCGGCAATGGTGATGACGAGGTTGGTCGGTGACGCCGCCCCGGCGAGCTCGTCGAGCAGCGCCGACATCTCCTGCGGCTTGACCGCAACGAGGAGTGTGTCGGCCTCCTCCGCGGCTTGGAGCGTGCTCACGCCGCGGATCGCGTAGCGCTCCTCCAGCAGCTTGGTCCGCTCGGCGTGCCGCTCGGTGAAGACGAGGTCTCCGGGCTGACGGCCGGCGCGGAGCAAGCCGGACAGCAGCGCTTCGCCCATCTTGCCCGCGCCGAGGATCGCGACCTTCTCTCCCATAGGGAGATGGTCCCACGCCGTGGCGGTCAGGACTTGGTGGCGAGCGAGCGAAGGAAGAAGGCCACGTTGGCGGGGCGCTCGGCCAGCCGCCGCATGAGGTAGCCGTACCACTCGTAGCCGTAGGGCACGTAGACCCGCACCGTCTCGCCTTCCGACGCGAGCCGGCGCTGCTCGTTGGGGCGGATCCCGTAGAGCATCTGGAACTCATAGCTGCCCTGCGACCGAGCGGTGCGCTGAATCAGCATCATCGCGATGCGCATCAGCCGCGGGTCGTGCGTCGCGACCATGGGATAGCCCGGTCCGGTCATGAGGATGCGCAGGCAGCGCACGTACGACCTGTCCACGTCCAGCCGGGACTGGTAGGCGACGCTCTCGGGTTCCCGATAGGCGCCCTTGCAGAGCCGCACCCGAGAGCCCGCAACTGCGAGGTCGCGGCAGTCGGCTTCGGTACGACGCAAATAGGCCTGCAGTACGGCGCCGACGGTCGGGAACTCGACGCGAAGCTCGCGCAGGATCCCCAACGTCGAGTCGGTGGTGGTGTGGTCCTCCATGTCGAGGGTCACCGTCGTACCGGCCGATGCCGCCGCAGCGCAGATCGATCGGACATTGTCGAGGGCCATCGACCCGTCGAGAGCCTGGCCGACGGCAGAGAGCTTGACCGACACCTCCGCGCGCGCCGACAGACCTTGCTCCGACAGGCGGCGCAGCAGGGTGAGGTAGGCCTTGGTTGTCGCCTCCGCATGTCCGACCTCGGTGGTGTCCTCGCCGAGGCGGTCGAGGCTCACCGTGAGACCGGCGCCGACGAGGTCAGCGGTGACGCGTACGGCGTCCTCGACGTCGGTGCCCGCGACAAAGCGTCGTACGACGGTGCGCGACACCGGTGCGTTCTCGACGATTCGGCGAACGGCGTGATTGCGCGAGGCGGTCAAGAGGGCGGCGCGCAACGGATCCATCAGTTCGGCCCCGGTCCGGCGATGAAGTCGGCGGCCGCGACGAAGTGCAGCCGGGTGAACGCCAACGCTTCGGCCAGGTCGGCCTCACGGTCAGCTCGGCTCTCAGCCCGCCGGGTGTTGACCTCCACGACGATCGTCCCGTCGAAGCTGTTGGCTGCGAGCGCCTCGAGCAGATCCGCGCAAGGCTGATCCCCCCGCCCGGGCACGAGGTGCTCGTCCCGCGGACCGCCGATGCCGTCGGCGATGTGGACATGGGTCAGTCGTCGGTCCATGCGCTGCGCCATATCCATCGCGTCCGACTGCGACACCGATGTGTGGGACAGGTCGATGGTGAAGTCCGGGAAGTCCTCCTCGGTCGGGTCCCAGTCGGGCGCATAAGGCGTGACTGCCCGGCCCCGCGCCCGCAACGGAAACATGTTTTCCACCGCGAACCGGACGGCGGTCTCGTCCGACATCCGCATGATGCCGGCGAGAAAGTCACGCGCGTAGTCGCGCTGCCAGCGAAACGGTGGGTGGACGACGACAACGCCGGCACCGAGGCTGTCCGCCGCATTGCGGGCGCGAACGAGCTTCGCCCACGGGTCGGTCCCCCAGACCCGCTGCGTGATGATCAAGCAGGGTGCATGCACGGCGAGAATTGGCACCCCGTGGTAGTCCGACAGCCGCTTGAGTGCCTCGACGTCCTGGCTGACCGGGTCGGTCCAGACCATGACCTCGACGCCGTCATAGCCCAGGCTTGCGGCGATCTCGAAAGCGGCCGCGGTGGACTCCGGGTATACGGAAGCCGTCGAAAGGGCGACTTTCGCCTCCGGAACCTTCACCACGGCCACGTCATCAGTCTCCCTCACCGGGCCGCGCGCATAGAGTGTGCGCGTGCCAGAGGTCGCTCTAGATTTCCCGCGTCAATGGGTGGAGTTCATCAACCCCGATGACGACGAGGAGGTCTTCCGCTGCGACCTCACCTGGTTGCTGTCGAGCTGGACCTGCATCTTCGGCTCCGGCTGCCACGGCATCGTCAAGAACCGTCCCGACGACGGCTGCTGCTCACATGGCGCCTACTACAGCGAGAAGGCCGACGAGAAGCGCGTGGAGAAGTTCGCCCGGCAGCTGACCGAGGACGAGTGGCAATACCGCAAGCAGGGGCTGAAGGGCGGCTTCTCCGAGGTTGAGGACGGTAAGCGGCGGACCCGACGGCTCAATGGCGCATGCATTTTCCTCAACCGGCCGGGCTTCGCCGCCGGTCAAGGCTGCGCGCTGCACCTGCACGCGCTCAACGTCGGGCTGCACCCGCTCGAGACCAAGCCCGACGTGTGTTGGCAGCTGCCGGTCCGTCGTACCTACGAGTGGGAGAAGCGACCGGACGACACCAAGGTGCTGGTCACCACGATCGGTGAGTATGACCGGCGCGGCTGGGGCACCGGCGGGCACGACTTGAAGTGGTGGTGCACCGGCGCCACCGAGGCGCACGTCGCCCCCGATCCGCTCTACAAGACCTACGGACCGGAGCTCATCGAGTTGATGGGCCAGCTGGCCTACGACGTCCTCGTCGGCCTGTGCGAGCAGGCTCTCGCCGGTCCACGCCTCGCACCCCATCCTGCTGACTAGCGCGGCGGTACGAAGAACTGTCGGTCCGGCGCCGTACCGTCCTCGCATGGTCAAGGCGGCGGCTCGTCCAGCTTTTCGTTGCGACGAGTGCGGCCTCGAGGTCGGCAAGTGGGTCGGCCGGTGCCCGGAGTGTCAGGCCTGGGGGACGATCGGTGAGGTCGGCGCCCCCCGCGGCGCGGGTGTCGCGGCCGGACCCGTGTCCGCGCCCGCGCGGCCGATCAGCGAGGTGCCGGCCGACGGCGCGACCCACCGCCCGACGGGCATGCCCGAGCTCGACCGGGTGCTCGGCGGTGGCCTGGTGCCCGGCTCGGTCGTGCTCCTCGCCGGCGAGCCCGGCGTCGGCAAGTCCACGTTGCTGGTCACTGCCGCCGCGAGGATCGCGCAGGGCGGCCGCCGTTGCCTGGTTGTCACCGGTGAGGAGTCCGCGGCCCAGGTCCGGCTGCGAGCCGGGCGCATCGATGCACTCGCCGACGAGCTCTACCTCGCCGCCGAGACCGACCTCGCTGCCGTTCTCGGTCACCTCGACGCGGTCCATCCCGAGGTGCTCGTCGTCGACTCGGTGCAGACGATCGGCACCACGACGGTCGATGGCACCTCGGGCGGCGTGGCGCAGGTGCGCGAGGTGGCCGCGGTGCTCACCCGCGTTGCCAAGGAGCGCGGCATCGCCACCGTACTGGTCGGTCACGTCACGAAGGAAGGGTCGATCGCAGGCCCGCGCGTCCTCGAGCACCTTGTCGACGTCGTGCTGCACTTCGAAGGCGACCGGCATTCGCGACTGCGGCTCGTGCGCACCGTCAAGAACCGCTACGGACCGGCCGACGAGGTCGGCTGCTTCGATCTCACCGACGGCGGCATCGTCGGTCTCCCCGACCCGTCCGGGCTGTTCCTGTCCCGGGTGAGTGATCCGGTTCCCGGCACGTGCGTCACGGTGGCGATGGAAGGTCGACGAGCGCTCGTCACCGAGGTGCAGGCGCTCGTCGCCGCCACGAACACACCGACGCCTCGGCGAGCAACCAGTGGTCTCGACGCCGCCCGCGTCGCGATGGTGCTCGCCGTTGTGGAGCGACGTGGACAGCTGCCACTCGGCAGCCGCGAGGTCTACGCCTCGACCGTCGGGGGTGTTCGGCTGGTCGAGCCGGCTGCAGACCTCGCCATCGCACTTGCCGTTGCCGGCGCCGCGCGTGACCGTCCTCTGCCCGGCGACCTCGTCGCCATCGGCGAGGTCAGCCTGTCCGGCGAGATCCGGCCGGTGGGCGCCATGGTCGCGCGACTGCAGGAGGCGACCCGCCTCGGCTTCCGTCGTGCACTGGTCCCGGTGGGCACGTCCGCGACGATCGAGGGGATGCGGCTGATCGAGGTTGCCGACCTCGATGCCGCGCTGATGGTGCTCAACAATTCGGTATCAACTCCGAGACCGACCAACGCCGTACGGCTCGAAGTCGTTCGCTGACAGTTAGAATCCGGCTTCAGGTCGCATCCGCCGCGCGATGAGGAGTCCGGTGTCTCCCACCGACCGCCCAGACGGCGACCTCATGCGCGCGACACTCGCCGCAGTCGCCCCTGGCACTGCGCTGCGCGACGGGCTCGAACGCATCCTCCGCGGCAACACCGGCGGGCTCGTGGTGCTCGGGCACGACAAGACGGTCGAGTCGCTGTGCACCGGCGGATTCCCGCTCGACGTCGAGTTCTCCGCGACCCGACTGCGCGAGCTGGCCAAGATGGACGGCGCCGTCGTGTTGGACGACACCTATGGCCGGATCGTCCGAGCGGCCACCCATCTCGTGCCGGATCCGTCGATCCCGACCGAAGAGTCGGGCACCCGGCACCGGACCGCGGAGCGGGTGGCGAAGCAGACCGGCTATCCGATCATCAGCGTCAGCCAGTCGATGCGCATCATCGCGTTGTACGTCGACAGCCGTCGCTACGTCCTCGACGACTCGGCCGCGATCCTGTCGCGGGCCAACCAGGCCCTCGCCACGCTCGAGCGCTACAAGCTGCGCCTCGACGAGGTCAGCGGGACGTTGTCGGCGCTCGAGATCGAAGACCTGGTCACCGTGCGCGACACGGTCGCTGTCAGCCAGCGGCTCGAGATGGTGCGCCGGATCGCGTCCGAGATCGAGGGCTATGTGGTCGAGCTCGGCACCGACGGGCGGCTGCTGTCGTTGCAACTCGACGAGCTCATGGCCGGCGTCGAACAAGAGCGCGATCTGGTTGTCCGCGACTACATGCCGCCGGGGTCGGGCCGCCGCGCCCGCAAGGTCACCGACGTTCTTGCCGAGCTCGACACGCTGTCGTCGGCCGATCTTCTCGACCTCGCGGTCATCGCGCGCGTGAGCGGGTTCGGCACCTCGGTTGACGTGCTCGACTCGGCGGTGTCACCGCGTGGCTACCGGCTGCTGGCGCGCGTTCCCCGATTGCCCGGCACCGTCATCGAGCGTCTGGTCGAGCACTTCGGCTCGCTACAGAAGCTGCTGGCTGCCGGCATCGACGACCTGCAGGCGGTCGAGGGCGTCGGCGAGACCCGCGCCCGGTCAGTGCGCGAAGGACTCAGCCGTCTCGCCGAAAGCTCAATCCTCGAGCGCTACGTCTAGAACGCACACGTCACGTAACGAGCGAGCGCTCAGTCGACGAGCGTGGGGAGGCGTTCGACTGCCCCGGCGTACTCCTCCATGAAGTCCTGCACAACCTGCGCGCAGGTCTTCACCGAGTCGATGAGACCGACGCCCTGCCCGACCCAGTAGCTGACGAGCTCTCGTGCTTTCGGGCTCCCGGCGTCGGCGGCCCGGTCGATGCTCGAGAAGGCCGGCGTGCTGAGGATCGACATCAGCGGCAGCGGCAGCGAGCCCGGACTGTCCGGCCCTTCCCACGCCTCGTGCCAGGCCGACCGGAGCTGCCGACTCGGCTTTCCGGTCCGCGCCTTCGACCGGATCGTGTCGCGCGAGCTGGCTGCAACGAGCTTCTCCCGGAACGTCTCCGACACCTCCGACTCAGGTGTCGCGAGCCAGACGGATCCGGTCCATGCGCCGGCCGCCCCCATCGCCATGCAGCCAGCCATCTGAGCGCCGGTCATGATGCCGCCCGCAGCGAGCACAGGTACGTCGCGCACCTTACGAACGGCACGCACGACTTCGGGTACGACGACGAGCGTGGACACCTCACCGCAGTGGCCACCCGCCTCGGTGCCTTGCGCAACCAGGAGGTCGACGCCGGCGTTGACCTGCCGGATGGCATGTTCCTTCGCGCCGACGAGTGCGGCGACCGCAACACCTTCTGACTTGCCCCGCTCGATCATCCAGTCCGGCGCGATGCCCAGTGCGTTGGCGATGAGCCGGATGGGGTGCTTGAACGCGACGTCCATCAGCTGCTCGCCGATCTCAGGCGACGTTGCCGGTGGTACGTCGCTGTGCCCGCCGTCGTCGAGCCGCAGCTCGACGTCGTACTCCTTGAGTAGGTGAGCCAGGAACTCGCGATGCTCCGCCGGCAGATGCTCGGCAAGCTGGGCGATCGTCATGCCGCCGGTGTCGAACTGGTGCTCCGGGACGAGGATGTCGACGCCGTAGGGCTTGCCGTCGACGTGGTCATCGATCCAGCGCAGTTCCGCTTCGAGCGAGTCGGGCGTGAACGTGCTGCCGCCGAGCACGCCGAAGCCACCGGCCCGGCTCACGGCGGCTACGACGTCACGGCAGTGGCTGAACGCGAAGAGCGGGAAGTCGACTCCGACGAGATCACGGATGACGTTCATGCCGGACAGCATGACTCAGGCGGCGTCGAGCAGCCTCTTCAGGTCGACCGTCACGACGCGGCCTCCTCGGCGCGACGAGCGAGCCGTTGGCAGAGCACGGCCAGCTCGGCCACCGAGCGGCCGCCGAGTTCCGGCGCGACACTGTCGAGCGGACGGGTGCCCAGCGTGGTTGCGGCGGCCCGATAGGAGCGCGCAGCGGCCACCCGCTCACCGCAGCGCTCGAGCGCGCCGCCCAAGAGGAAGTGGGCGAAGCCGTCGCGCGGGTCGAGATAGACCGCCTTGCGCAGCACGACAAGGGCGTCGGAGTCGAGACCGAGGTTGGTCAAAGCCAGTCCGTGCAGGTAGTGCGCCTCCGCACGCAGCGGACTCGCCGTGGTCACCTCGGCTGCGAGGTCGGCGGCTTCGACATAGTTGCCGGTCGCGACCGCAGTCCGCACCGCCACCATCGGATCCGGCTCGGCAACCATCGCATCCGGCCCTACCGTCGGCGACGTGACTCGTTGAGCCGGCATCGTCGACGACGTGGACGACCGGCGACGGTCGAGCGGTCCACGTCGCCGATCTGCCCGGGTCGGCCGCGGCTCGTCCTCGGTGCGCCGATCGGGCAGCACGGCGCGCTTGTTCTCCGGGGTCGCGCCGCGGCGATAGACGAATGCATCGCCGAGCGGCACCAGAGCAAAGGCATCACTGACCTGCCACAGCGTCTCCGCGTGTCCCAGGAACAGGTAGCCGCCGTCGCGCAAA
Source organism: Mycobacteriales bacterium (assembly GCA_036269855.1). Taxonomy (GTDB): domain Bacteria; phylum Actinomycetota; class Actinomycetes; order JAFAQI01; family JAFAQI01; genus DATBDO01. The sequence continues at coordinate 11,179 of DATBDO010000017.1, read as the reverse complement.
CAGCCGTGTAACCGGTTCATGAGGTTCTTCGTCGTCGACCGATCGAAGTAGATGGTGACGTTTCGGCAAAGCACGACATCCAGCTCGCCCGGCGTGAAGGGCGGTGCCTGGGTGACGAGATTGTGATGGCGGAACTCGACCAGCTCACGGATCTCGTCCCGGACGACCCACTGCCCGTGGTCTGCGTCGAGGTAGAAGAACCGTTGCTGGTCGATCGGGTCCGTCATGACGAACGCGCGCTCGCCATAGCGAGCCTCCTGCGCGGCCGCCAGTGCTCGCGTCGAGATGTCGGTGGCGACGATGCGCACGTCCCAGCCGGCGTTCGCGGGCAGCAGCTCGCGGATCAGCATCGCGATCGTGTACGGCTCCTCACCGGTGGAACAACCGGCGCTCCAGATGCGCAGCCGCTTCGTGTGCTTCGCCTGCCGCAGTAGCTCCGGCAACACGTGCGTGCGCAACGCGCGAATCTGTGGCGGGTTCCGGAAGAAGTGTGTCTCCGGGATCGTCACCTCGTCGAGCAACGCTTGGCGTTCACGGTTGTCGCTGCCTGTGAGCAAGGTCAGGTAGGACGCGACGTCCGGGCAATCCATGACGCGCATCCGGTCGCCGATGCTGTAGGCGATCGACTCGCGGCGAGTCTGGTCGAACGCGAGTCCGGCCGCATCGCGAAGCAACGCCGTGACGGCTGCGTACTGCTCGTCCGACATCGGCACCGGGTTCACGACGGGTCCCCTTGCTCGGCCGGCGCGGTGAGCCGCCGGATCGCCGGACCGATGTCATCGATGGAGAGCTGTACGTCGGCGGCTTCAATCGCGACCGCGGCCGCGGGCATGCCGTAAACCGCGGACGTCTCCTCGTCCTGCGCGATCGTGAACGCGCCGACGTCGCGCAGGCACTTCATGCCGGCGGCGCCGTCTCGACCCATGCCCGTGAGCAGTACTCCGACCGCACCCGGACCGATGCAGTCGGCGATGGACATCATGGTCGCGTCAATTCCGGGAACGTGGTACTGCGACGGCGGTGCCTCGTGCGTCGTCACCCGGAGCTGGTCGTGGACGATCAGGTTCAGTCCGCTCGGAGCGACGGTCACGGTGCCCGGCAGCAGCCGCCGTCCGTTCGCCCCCACCGACACCGGCAGTGCGCACGTGCTGTCGAGCCAGCCGGCCAACCCTTCGATGAAGCCTTCGGCCATGTGCTGAACGACGACGACGGCGGCAGCGAAGTCCGCCGGCAGCTCGGCAAGTAGTTGGCTCAGCGCCTGCGGGCCGCCGGTGGACGCGCCGATCGCAACGAGCCGGACCGGCCGAGGTGCGAGCCCCTCGAGACCGGAATCGGGCGGCTGCCCGGCTGCGAGGTCCACTCGGGCACCGCCGTCGAGCCGGCGCATCGAGAGCGTGCTCGGCGGCCCACCGCCCAAACGGGCGCGCGGATGCGTGATGACCTTGACCCGGCCGGCGACCCGCAGCCGCCGACGCAGGGACTCGGCGTAGGCGTCCAGCCCGCCCGCATCGTCGGCACCGGGCTTCTCCATGACGTCGACCGCACCGGCCGCAAGGGCGGCGGCGGCATTGGCGCGGTCGTCGCCGTCGACGAAGGCCGAGTAGACGATGATCGCCGTCGGGCGGGTAGCCATGATCCGCTCGATGGCCTCGATGCCGTTCATGACCGGAAGGTGCAGGTCCATGAGCACGGCCTGAGGACGCAAGCGCTCGACGAGCGCGACCGCGTCGCGGCCATTACGCGCCTCGCCGATCACGGTGAGGCGGCCGTCCGCCTCGATGGCGGATCGCGCGAAGCGTCGCTGCACCGCCGAGTCGTCGACGACGACCACCGTCACTGGGACGCCGGTCACCGGGACGCCGGTCACCGGCGCCGCATCGACGGGCGGTGGGACGACGGTCACGGTCCACCTCGGGCGGTGAGCTGGGCAGGCAGCGCTGAGGACCTGGCAGGCCCTGTTTCAGGTGTCGTCGTTACCGAAGGGAGGCTTGAGCAGCACCTGGCTCAACCGGTCAGGTGGAAGACGACCGTGGCGGCGGCGACACCGTTCACCGAAACGTGCAATTGGTACGTACCGGGCGCCGCCTCGGGCGTGCCGGCCGGGCAGCCCTTCGCCGAGCGGTGCCGGTTCCAGACGAGGGCGTAGGCGATGGTCCGGTCCGGCCGCAACCTGGCCTTCGCCGGTGATCCGGACTGCGTGCAGTCGGCTGACGTCCAGACTTGATCCTGGCCGGACACGACGGTCCAGACCCGCAGTGCGGGCGTGGTCCGGAACCGGCACGGCTGGCCGGAGACGTTCCGGACGAGCGCCGACAACCGCGGCAGCGCGCCGGCTGGGTAGGTCGCCGCGTCGGTGCCGGCGGTGACGCTCAGGTCCACTTTCCGGCAATCGGTGACGGGGCCGGGCGTCGGGCTCGTCGTGGCGCTCGGCCGCGGTGTCGAGCCGGGCCCGGCTCCGTTGGACGTCGTACCTCCGCCGCAGGCACGAGCAAGGAGTACGACGACGACAACGACGATCCCGAGCACGATCAGCCGACGGGTCCAGTAGACCCGTCCCGGTCGAGGTCCGACCGGACGCAACACTGCACCCGGATCCATCCGCGCGATGCTACGTGCGAGGATCGGCCGGCGATGAGCGAGCCGTTCGATGCCGCTGTGATCGGGTGGTACGCGGACAACGCGCGGGACCTTCCCTGGCGGCGCCCGGATGTGATGCCCTGGGCGATCGTCGTCAGCGAGTTCATGTTGCAACAGACGCCGGTAGCGCGGGTCGAGCCCGTTTGGCGGGCATGGCTACGGCGGTGGCCGACGCCGGCGGCGCTGGCCGCGGAACCGGTCGGCGAGGCCGTTCGGGCCTGGGGACGGCTCGGTTATCCGCGCCGCGCGCTTCGATTGCACGCAGCCGCGATGGCCATCGTCGAGCGGCACGACGGCGGCGTCCCCGATGACGTCGCGGCCCTGCGCGCGTTGCCTGGCGTCGGTGCTTACACCGCCGCTGCGATCGCCGCGTTTGCCTTCGGCCGCCGGGTAGCGGTGCTCGACACCAACGTCAGGCGCGTCTATGCCCGCGTCTTCGACAGCCGCGCGGACGCGACCGGGTCTCCGACGGTTTCGGAGCGGACCGACGCTCTTGCGCGACTGCCGGAGGTCTCCGCGGCGTCGTACAGCGTCGCCGTCATGGAGCTCGGCGCGCTCGTCTGCCGGGCGCGGGCGCCGCGATGCGCCGACTGCCCGGTTGCCTCGCAATGTCGTTGGCTGGCTGCCGGTTGCCCGCCCGCTGCGCTACGACGTCCGACCCAGCTGTACGACGGCACCGACCGGCAGGCCCGGGGCCGACTGCTGGCCCTCGTGCGCGACAGCGCGCATCCGGTCCCGTCGGTCGAGCTCGACGCAGTCTGGCAGGACGCGGCCCAACGCGCCCGCGCGCTGGACGGTCTCGTGGCTGACGGTCTGGTCGAACGCGTGGGCGGTAGTTACCGGCTGCCGCGATGAGTGCCGGCTTTCGTTACGTCTTCGCGCATCGCGGCGGGCGCGCGCACGGTCCGGACAACACACTCGCGACCTTCCGCGAAGCCCTTGCGCGCGGCGCTCGCGGACTCGAGACCGATGCCTGGCTCACCGCCGACGACGAGGTCGTCCTCGACCACGACGGGGTGTTGCGAGCCGCGAAGCCCAGGCACAAGCCGATGGCGCAAGTACGCCGCGACCAGCTCCCGGCACATATGCCGACGTTAGCCGAGCTCTATGAGTCGTGCGGTACCAATTTCGATCTCGCCATCGACGTGCGGCTGCCCGAGGTCGCCACTGCCGTGGTCGACGTCGCCCGTGCGTTCGACGCGTTGGACCGGCTGTGGATCGTCGGAGCAACGCCACGGCTGCTCGAAGGCTGGCAACACCTCGACCACAGCGGCTCTTATGCGATGAGCCTCAGACTCGTCGAACGTCGCGGCGACATTGTCGACCGGGCCAAGCGGGCCGGCGCCGATGCTCTGAACATGCGCTGGCCCTGGTGGACAAAACCATGGGTACGACGAGTCCACGACGCCGGCCTACTCGCCTTCGCCTACGACGTGCAATCGCCGTGGGCGACCAAACGCTGCGCACGACTGGCCATCGACGCCGTCTTCACCGACAAGGTCGAGTGAGACGAAATCCGGCTTTCCGGGGGGTCCCGGCGCCGGATTTCGTCGCACTCAACAGGTTATTCGGGTGTGGCGGCCGTTTCGCTCTCGCTGGTGCCCGCACCCGCTGCCGCGACCGGCGGCGTGTCCGGCGCGACCGGCTGGGTCTCGCCGCGGAACACGAACCGCTGCGCGGGAGTGCCATCAGGCGTCGGCGCGCCATCCGGGTCGTCCTCGACGTCGGCGACGACGATCTGGCCGGCCTGAAGCTCGCCGTACAGGATCTTCTCGGACAGCATGTCCTCGATCTCCCGCTGGATCGTCCGTCGCAATGGCCGCGCGCCGAGGACCGGGTCGTAGCCCTTCTTCGCGAGCAGTTTCTTCGCCTCGGACGTGAGCTCGATCGCCATGTCGCGGTTCTTCATCTGCGCGTCGACCCGGCCGATCATCAGGTCGACGATCTCGACGATGTTCTCCTCGGTCAGCTGGTGGAAGACGATCGTGTCGTCGACGCGGTTGAGGAACTCCGGACGGAAGTGCTGCTTGAGCTCGTCCGTGACCTTCGTCTTCATCCGCTCGTACGACGACGCGTCGGTCTGCTCACCGGCGAAGCCGAGGTTGATCCCCTTGGCGATGTCCTTGGTGCCGAGGTTGGTCGTCATGATGATGACGGTGTTCTTGAAGTCGACCGTGCGACCCTGCGCGTCGGTCAGCCGACCGTCTTCGAGCACCTGAAGCAGTGTGTTGAAGACGTCCGGGTGAGCCTTCTCGACCTCGTCGAAAAGCACGACCGAGAACGGCTTGCGCCGCACCCGCTCGGTGAGCTGGCCGCCCTCTTCGTAGCCGACGTAACCGGGCGGTGACCCGACCAGCCGCGAGACGGTGTGCTTCTCCATGAACTCGCTCATGTCGAGCTGGATCAGCGCGTCCTCGTCACCGAACAAGAACTCGGCGAGCGTCTTCGACAGCTCGGTCTTACCGACACCGGATGGGCCGGCGAAGATGAACGACCCACCTGGACGCTTCGGGTCCTTGAGACCGGCGCGCGTGCGGCGGATCGCCTGCGAGACCGCCTTGACTGCCTGCTCCTGGCCGATGACGCGCCTGTGCAGCTCGTCCTCCATGCGCAGAAGTCGCGACGTCTCTTCCTCGGTCAGCTTGAAGACCGGGATGCCGGTCCAGGTCGCGAGAACTTCCGCGATCTCCTCGTCGGTCACCTCGGCGACGACGTCCATGTCGCCGGCCTTCCACTCCTTCTCGCGAGTGGCCTTCTCGGCGAGGAGCGTCTTCTCCTTGTCGCGCAACGACGCGGCCTTCTCGAAGTCCTGCGCGTCGATCGCGCTCTCCTTCTCCCGACGAACAGCGGCGATCTTCTCGTCGAACTCACGGAGGTCCGGCGGCGCCGTCATGCGACGGATGCGCATGCGTGAGCCGGCCTCGTCGATCAGGTCGATCGCCTTGTCCGGCAGGAAGCGGTCGGAGATGTAACGGTCGGCCAACTGGGCAGCGGCGACCAGCGCGCTGTCCGTGATCGACACGCGGTGGTGCGACTCGTAGCGCTCGCGCAAGCCCTTGAGGATCTCGATCGTGTGCGCGAGCGAAGGCTCACCGACCTGGATCGGCTGGAACCGGCGCTCCAGCGCCGCGTCCTTCTCGAGGTGCTTGCGGTATTCGTCGAGAGTCGTCGCACCGATCGTCTGCAGCTCACCGCGCGCCAGCATCGGCTTGAGGATCGACGCCGCGTCGATCGCGCCTTCGGCGGCACCGGCGCCGACGAGTGTGTGGATCTCGTCGATGAACAGGATGATGTCGCCTCGAGTGCGGATCTCCTTGAGGACCTTCTTCAACCGCTCTTCGAAGTCGCCGCGGTAACGAGAACCCGCGACAAGGGCGCCGAGGTCGAGCGTGTAGAGCTGCTTGTCCTTGAGGTTCTCGGGCACCTCGCCCTTGACGATCGCCTGCGAAAGACCTTCGACGACGGCCGTCTTGCCGACACCCGGCTCGCCGATGAGGACGGGGTTGTTCTTCGTACGACGAGAAAGAACCTGCATCACGCGCTCGATTTCCTTCTCGCGCCCGATGACCGGGTCGAGCTTGTTCTCGCGCGCGGCCTGCGTCAGGTTGCGGCCGAACTGGTCGAGCACCAGCGATGTCGATGGCGTCCCTTCGCCGCCGGCACCGGCGGCAGCGGGCTCCTTGCCCTGGTAACCGGACAGCAGCTGGATGACCTGCTGACGCACCCGGTTGAGGTCGGCGCCGAGCTTGACGAGCACCTGCGCGGCAACGCCCTCGCCCTCGCGGATCAGCCCAAGAAGGATGTGCTCGGTGCCGATGTAGTTGTGACCGAGCTGCAGCGCCTCGCGCAGCGACAGCTCCAAGACCTTCTTGGCGCGCGGCGTGAACGGGATGTGACCGGACGGTGCTTGCTGGCCCTGGCCGATGATTTCCTCGACCTGCTGACGCACGCCTTCAAGTGAGATGCCAAGAGACTCGAGCGCTTTCGCTGCGACGCCTTCGCCTTCATGAATCAAGCCGAGCAGGATGTGCTCGGTGCCGATGTAGTTGTGATTAAGCATCCTGGCCTCTTCTTGGGCCAGGACGACAACGCGCCTCGCGCGGTCGGTAAACCTTTCGAACATGCTCGCTCCTCGCGGGAAGCGGTGCGGGGAGCCGGTCGGCTCCCGTTACCGCATGCTAGACCTCTGCGCTCGTTCGTCTCACCTCTCTGACGTTCCCGGCTAGAGCCGGGTTCATCAGTGGGGTTATCGGATCGAGACGCTCATATCTGCAACGCGAATCGGACGCTCAGGATTTCCGCGTCCGCTGGGAGCGAACGGCGCCGGTCAGCGGTGCGCAGCGGCGTACTTCTCCGCCAGCTCGGCGGGCACCCGACCGCGTTCGGGAACCGCCAAGCCCTGACTTCTGGCCCACTCCCGGATCTGGGCCGCCTCGCCGGTTCCACCGCGCCGGCCGCGGCGCCGGCCACCGCTGCTTCGGGCGCCACGTCCAACTGCTCGGCGGCCGGCACCGATGTACGGCGCGAATGCCTCGCGCAACGCCCTCCCGTGGTCCTCACACACGTCGATCTCGTACGACGAACCGTCGACGCCGAAGGCGACCGTTTCGGTGCCGGGCACCTCGCCGTCGTGCAAATCGCACACGAGAATTACCTGCACGCGTTGCGCCATTTCGCAGCCCTCTTATTCCCGATGATGTTCGCGCGGAAATTGCCCGCGAAATCTACTCCGGGATAACCGCAATGCCAAATCGCCGATATCCCGTGCGTTTATCGGGAAGCCACCTCGGTCGGCCGGCCTCGCCGTTACAGTCCCAGTCGAGAAGGAGGGTGTATCGAGTGACGACGTGTGCGGCCTGCGGTGAGACCCTGGGGGCGAACGCCAGGTTCTGCCCCTCCTGCGGAACACCACGCACGGCGGCCTGCCCGGCCTGCGGTTCACCCGCCATCGGCCGGTTCTGCGCCGACTGCGGCACCCCGATCGTGAGCGCGACAGAGGGTGCGTCCGCGACGACCACCCCGTCGACGCGAACCGCCGAGCGCCGGATCACCTCGGTGCTTTTCGGCGACCTGGTCGGATTCACCACGCTGTCGGAGGCCCGTGACGCCGAGGAGGTGCGCGAACTGCTCTCCCGCTATTTCGCCACCGCCCGGACGATCATCGAGCGTTACGGCGGCACGGTGGAGAAGTTCATCGGCGATGCCGTCATGGCGGTGTGGGGGGTCCCGACGGCGCACGAGGACGACGCGGAGCGCGCGGTCCGGGCCGGACTCGACCTGGTCGACGCCATCGTCGCGCTCGGCGACGAGACCGGCCTGTCCGGGCTCGCGATGCGCGTCGGGGTGGTGACGGGCGAGGTGGCCGTCACGATCGGGGCCGCCGGCGAGGGGATGGTGGCCGGCGATGCAGTCAACACCGCGGCCCGGGTGCAGTCGAGCGCCGCACCCGGCCGGGTCTGGGTCGACGAGCAGACCCGCGAGCTCACGGCAGCCGCGGTGCTCTACGACGAACGTGGATGGCACGACCTCAAGGGCAAGGCCGAGCAGCAACGACTCTTCGAGGCGCGGCAGGTGGTTGCCGCAGTCGGTGGAGCCCGTCGCGTCGATGGTCTCGAGGCACCGTTCTGCGGCCGCGACCGAGAGCTCCGGCTCGTCAAAGAGCTGTTCCACGCCACTGCGGAGGAGGGGCGGCCGCGGCTGGTCACCGTCGACGGCGCGGCCGGCGTCGGCAAGTCCCGTCTCGGTTGGGAGTTCGACAAGTACACCGACGGCATCAACACCCTCGTGTCGATGCACCGCGGCCGCTGCCTGTCCTATGGCGACGGCGTCGCGTTCTGGGCACTCGCCGAGGTCGTCCGCGGTCGGCTGCGCATCCTCGAAGGTGACAGCAACGAGACCGTCGTCGAGCGGCTCAAGCAGGGTCTGCTCGACTACGTCCCCGACGCCGACGACCGGGCTTGGCTGCTGCCGCGCCTCGCGACACTTCTCGGCGTTGCCGACCAAGTGGCGGCAGGAACATCCTTCGCCCGCGACGACCTGTTCGGCGCCTGGCGCACCTTCCTCGAACACGTTGCGCGCTACAACGACTCCGCCGGTGCCGTCGTACTCCTGGACGACCTGCAGTGGGCGGACCCGGCGCTGCTCGACTTCATCACGCACGTGCTCGACCATGCGCAGGCGCCGATCTTCATCCTGGCGCTGGCTCGCACCGAGCTCGCCGACAAGTCCCCGTCGTTCGCCAACTCGCGGCGGGCGACCGCGCTGCACCTCGAGCCTCTTCCCAACGCTCAGATGGCGACGCTCGTCGACGGTCTGGTCGGCGGACTGCCGGTCGACTTACGCGACGCGCTCGTCGAGCGCTCGGAAGGGATCCCGCTCTACGCCGTCGAGACGGTGCGCGCGCTCATCGACCGGGACGCTGTCCTACCCCGAGAAGGACGCTATGTGCTCGCCCCGGACGCTTCGGACCGGATCGACTTCACCGACTTGTCGCTACCGACCAGTCTGCACACACTCATCGCGAGCCGGCTGGACGGTCTGCCTCCCGACCAGCGGGCTGTCGTGCAGGACGCCGCCGTCCTGGGCCTGTCCTTCACCGCCGAGGGGCTCGCAGCACTGATGGCAGCCGTCGGCGATCAGGCGGACCTCGATACCGCGCTGACCGACCTGGTGCGCAAAGAGATCTTCGCCATCGACTCGGACCCGCGTTCGTCGGAGAACGGCCAGCACAGGTTCGTGCAGGCGGTGGTCCGCACCGTCGCCTACGACACCCTGTCGCGACGCGATCGCAAGGCGCGCCACCTCGCGGTCGCGCGATTCCTTGCCGACGAACCCGACGCGGATGCGATTGCTGCCGTGCGCGCGAATCACTACCTGGATGCGCGTGCTGCGGCCGGCTCGGATGACGACGCAGGTGAACTGGGTGAGCGTGCGGTCGAACTTCTGGAGCTCGCCGCCAGGCAAGCGCGGGTGCTCGGAGCACCGCTGGAGGCACGTCGACATCTGGAGTCGGCTCTTGCGCTGGTCACGGACCCGCCGACCGTGGGCCGGCTGACCGAGCTCGCCGCCCGCGCCGCGCTCGGGGCGGGCGCGGCGACGGACAGTGTCGCGATGGCTCTCGGCGCGGAGGCGGCCTACAAGGAGGCAGGACAGCCCGTCGAGGCCGCCCGCGCACTCGCGTTGTGGGGCGAGTCGCTCATCTATCTCGGCCAGAGCACGGCGGTTCTCGAACCGCTGTCGGCCGCCTACGAGCAGCTCCGCGACCAGCCCGACGCCGCGGAGGTGGCAGCCGCGCTCGCGCTCGGCGTCGCTCGCGGCTACTACATCGCAGCCGGGCAGAACACCCTGGCCCTCGAGTGGTTCGACCGGGCGGTCGTTCTCGCCGAGGCGCTCGACGACGTCCCGCTGCTCGCGTCAACCCTCGCGTCCTACGCCGGCGCTCTGATCCTCGACGGGCGCTCGCACATGGGGCTGGGGCTTCTCCAGGTCTCGCTGGACCTTGCTCGTCGCACAGACGACCCAAAGCTGGAGCTGCGGCCGCTCAACAACCTCGTCAGCTTCCTGGCGACCCGCGATGCCGGCCTTGCCCGCGAGTACGCCGAGGCTGGACGGGCGATCGTCCGTCGCATCGGTGACCGAGACTGGGGGCAGTACCTGCTCACGAGCTCGGGCCACGTCTATTGGAACCTCGGTGCCTGGGACGAGGCACTCGCCGTCTTGGCGGAGACGACCGAAGGGCCGGTGCAGGAGACCACGTCGACCACACCGGTGGCCTTCGTCTACATGGCCGCGATCTCTGACGCGCGCGGCGTCGCGACGACGATGCCGCAGCTCGAAGCCGCGTTGACGGGGCAACACACGGACCTCATGCTGGACGCCGGGCTTCTGATGACACAGGCCGCGGCAACCCGGCGGACCGGCGACCTGCAGAAGGCGGCCGATCTGTCGCGCGTGGCCTTCGACAGCTGCCATCAGGCGAGCGGGATCGACGACGACTTCCCGGTGTTCTGGCTTCTGGCGATCGACGACCAGCTCGCTGTCGGCAGCACGTCGACGGCACGCGACATGCTCGCCGTCGTCGCAGAGGCGGCGCCAGGACGAATCCCGGTCCTGCAGGCAGCGCTGCTGCCCTGGTTGCGTGCGCGCATCAACGTCGCGGCTGGCGAGCCCGAGAACGTCGACGCAGACTTTGCGGCCGCAGCCACCAGGCTGCGGCAGTTCGGATCGCCTTACTACCTCGCGCGCACGTTGCTCGACCACGCCGAGTGGCTCGACGAACATGGCAACGTCGCTGCCGCGATGCCACTCGCGGTGGAGGCCCGCGAGTTGTTCACGTCGTTGCGGGCGACGATCTGGATGCCGCGGGCCGCTCGGCTCACGGGCACCGAGCTCACTCCGGCCGGATCAGCGGGAACGTGATCGCCTCGCGGATGTTGACGCCTGTCAGCAGCATGACGAGCCGGTCGACGCCCATGCCCATCCCGCCCATTGGCGGCGCCCCGTACTCGAGCGCGCGCAGGAAGTCCTCGTCGAGCTGCATCGC
>DATBDO010000016.1:0-19694 GCA_036269855.1 Mycobacteriales bacterium | reverse complement strand
CCGACCGGCGAACGCAGGTCTCACGACGCGGCACCAACCCAGCATGTTGAGTGCGACGAAATCCGGCATCCGACCCGGCTCGAATGCCGGATTTCGTCGCACTCAACAAAGCTGTGGACAACGCAGCGAGTGCGCGCCTGTCTTCAGTGCGAAGACGGCAACGCGCGGAGCAACTCTGCGGCGGCGTCTGACCAGGTGCGGGAGCTAGCGGACGGCGCGCTGATGTCGCCGCGGACTGCAGCGCCGATGGCGTCGGCCCATGCGTCCGCGTCGCCGACAGGCACATAGACCGCGCGACCGTCGGTGCTTTCACGAAGCACCGGGATGTCCGCGACCAGCGCCGGAGTTCCACATGCCCAGGCTTCAAGTGGTGGCGTGCCGAAGCCTTCGTACCGGCTCGGATAGACGAGTGCGGCTGCGCCGGTCAACAGCGCGTGCAAATCCTCGTCCGGCACGTAACCGAGTCGACGAATCGTCTGGAGGTCCGGCACATCGACGCTCGCGAAGTTGCGGTGCGCCAGCCCGGTGAGCACGAGTTGATGCGGTTGATGGGCGACCGCGAGCCGATGTGCCGCGATCGCGGTTGCAACGTCTTTGCGCGGGTCGGCCCAACCGACGAACAACACGTAAGGCCGTTGCACGGAGAGCCGATGCAGCGTGCGCTCGACGGTGTGCTCGTCGACAGGGCGCACGTCGGCGTCGACCGCGTTGTGCACCACTGTCACCGGCGCGCTGACACCGCGGTCGCGCAGCTCGTCCGCAACCACCTCGGACACGGTGATCACACCCTCGGCCCGGCGGGCGGCGGCCAGCACGAGCCGGCCATAAACGCGCACGCGCGGGGTGAACCACTGCGGGCCGACGAGCGGCGCCAGGTCGTGCACCAGCACGAACCCCCGACGCGCCAATGCCGGCGCAGTATTGGTGAGGGATAGCAGCGGCAGTCCGTGGGCGGCCCGCGGCAGGTAGAGCTGCTCCCAGATGTGGTCGCCGACACCGCCAACCGGCCCGGGCACGGCGCGAGTGACCCGCGCGTCGTCGACGCCCGGTGGCGCGAGCACCTCGGCGTCGAGCCCCTGGGCGCGCGCGGCATCGAGCAGGGATCGCCCGACCCGGTGCAGGCCGGTCGGGGTTCCGCGGAGGAACCGGCCGTTGACGACAACGGTCACTCGACGTACCTGCCGGTGTCGTCTACCCGGAGTCGCCGGCCGCGTACGGCGCCGATCGCGGCCCCAGCCGCCCGGGCAACGCAGGCCACCGCGCCGAACTCGTAGCCCGTCCGCACGTGCCGACCGGCCATTCGCAGGCCCTCGTCCCAGATCTCGTGCCGGATCCGGTGCGAGGAGTCGCCGAGCCGACGCGCCTTGGCCGCGGCCGCTCCCGCTCCGACGCCGTAGCGATACATCACCCGCAGTGCCGGACCTCGGCCCCGCCACTTCCGGTGGGTGACGACCGAGGTCGGGTCGAAGACGGCCGCCCAGCCGGCTCGCACGAGCCGCCAGGCGAGGTCGCTGTCCTCCGCGGCCGGGAACCGGCCACCGGCGCCGAGCTGGTCGTCGAACCCACCGACTGCCGTCAGCGCGCTGCGTCGTACGGAGAGATTGGCGCCGTGGCCCAGACCGTCGGTGGAGCCGCCCGGCTCAACGCGACGGGCGAGCTCGGAGACCTTCGTCGACAACGCGGCGCCGCCGCCCTCGCCGACCACCTGTCCGAACGCGATCCCGACGGTGGCGTCCGCGAAGGCCGCTTCAACCCGCGCGGTCCAATCCGCGGCCGGGGCGCAGTCGTCGTCGGTGAACGCCACCACGGACCGCTCCGCCGCCTGCCAGCCGATGTTGCGGGCATGCCCCAGCCCGGGACGATCCGTCCGCACCACCCGCGCGCCGGCTTCGGTCGCTACCTGCCCGACCGCCGCATCGCGCGAGGCGGAGTCGACGACGATCAGCTCGTCCGGTGCGCGCAATGCTGCGGTCACGGCGATGAGTGCTTCGCGCAGGAACGCCGCGCGATCACGCGAGCAGACCACGACGCTGACGCCACTAGGGTTGCTCGGGTGCGGGCCGTTGTCGTCAGCGCCTGGGCTCCGTGGTGGCTGACCGACGGCGCGGTCTGGATCCTCCACCACCACCTCCGCTGGCTCGCCGGTCGGCACGACCTCACCGTGCTGGCGGCGGGCGCTCCCGCCACAGAGTCTCCCGTGCCGGCGGGCGAAGGCGGCGCACCAGGGGCGGTGCCGGTGCGGTGGTTCGGCCGTCACGCCTCCGCCCGCGCCGACTATCTGCATCGACGCGTGAGCGGCTGGCTAGCGGGCGAGCCCGCTCACGTCGGCTACGTCGAGCGGCCCGCACTCATCGCCACATTGCGCGACGAGATCGCGCGCAATCGTCCGGATGTCGTGCACGCATTCGGCTGGGGGACCGCCGGCCTCTGGCGCTACGTCGACGGCGTCCCCGTCGTGCACATGGCGATCGACGCCTGGCACGTCAACGCGTCGAACCGGCTGCTGCCGTGGTGGCGACGGGTCACCGATGCGGGCGAACAACGCCGCATCCGGGAGCACGAGCAACGGCACTATCCGCACGACGCGGCCGTCGTCCTCGTCGCCGAGTCGGACGCGGCCGCGGTCCATGGGTTGGTCCCGACCGCACGCGTCGAAGTGGTCCCCAACGGGGTCGACGCGGGTCCGGCACCGGCTGCGGCGCCCGCTGCGCCGGTGCTGGGCTTTCACGGCTCGTTCGAGGCCGCGCACAACGTCGACGCCGCCCGCATGCTCGTCGACGACGTGCTGCCGCGAGTTCGTTCCGTCGTCCCGGATGCGCGCGTCTTGCTCATCGGCCGACACCCCAACGACGTCGTACGGCGCCTGTCGGGCGCAACGGTGGAACTGCGGGCGGACGTCGCCGACGCGAGGGCCGAGCTGCGTGACGTCGCGGTCTATGTCGCTCCGCTCGTATCCGGTTCCGGGCTCAAGAACAAGGTCCTCGAGGCGATGGCCGCCGGCCGACCGGTCGTGACCACGTCGCTCGGCGCAGCCGGCATCGGCGCCGGCGCCGGGCTCACCGTCGCCGACTCGATGGACGCTGTCGCCGATGCGGTCGTTGCGCTGCTCGGTGACCAGGCCCGGCGCCAGGCCGAAGGCGCAGCCGGCCGCGTCCGGGTCGAGCGCGAGTTCACCTGGGCGCGCAGCGCGGAACGCATCGAACGGCTCTGGCAGGACGTCCAGTGAGGTTCGCGGTCGCGACACACCACGTGCCACATCCGCAGGGCAGTGCCGCGGGCCGGCAGCTCTGGGCGCTGGCCGACGCGTTGCGCGCCGACGGGCACGAGATCGAGGGCTACTGCTGGGGGCCGGGCGGCGAGACCCTCGACGTTCCGGAGTGGTGCGTGTGGTCGCCGCAGCGCGGCCCGCAGGGCCGCGGCGCCTGGCTGCGGACGCTCATCAACCCGCGGGCGGGGTCGGCGCGTGGTGGCTGGCAACCAGCCAACGACGACGCGATCCGCTGGGCCGACGACTGGGCGTCGTGGCCCGCGGTGCAGCGGGCGGGTGGCCGGTCGTTGCTGACCGTCCACTACGACGTGCGGCTCGACGCCGCAGCCCTCGGTTGGTCGGCCGGCCGCGTGCAGGACTGGCGAGCGCAGCGGCGCGCGGTCCGATGCGCGTCGACGGTGATGGCGTTGTCCGACCGGGTGGCCGCGGCAGTCGGTCTGCGGACGGTTGTGCCAGCGACGCTGCCGTTCCCCGTCGACCCGCTGCCGCTTCGGGACGAGCCGACTGCCTTGCTGCTGGCCGACTGGTCGTGGCCGGGGAACGCTGCCGCCTTGCGCGACCTGCTGGCGATGTGGCCGACGATTCGCGGCCGGGTCGCCGGCGCAACGCTGCTCGTCGCCGGCCGCGGCTCGCCGGATGTCGCCTCGACGAGCGGCGTCCGCGTCCTTGGCGAGGTTGCATCGACCATCGACGCAATGAGCGAGGCGTCCGTGCTTGCCTTCCCGGCGCCGGCCACGAGCGGGCCGAAGATGAAGGTGCTCGACGCACTCGGCGCCGGACTTCCCGTCGTGACTACGGCCGCTGGTGTCGAGGGCATCGACGTCCCACCCGATGCGGTTGCTGTCGCCGACAACGCCGGCTTTGCCGATGCCTTGTCAGCGCTGCTCGCCGATCCGCAGAAACGGGCTCAGATGGCAGACATGGCAAGGGGCGCGGTGCTTGTGCACCACGCCCCTGCCGTTGCCGCTCGCGCGCGAGTGGCTGCGCTCGTCAGCCGGTGACGTGTACGTAGTCGACGGCCATAACTGCAGGGAACGGTGTCGTACTGTCCGGCGCGCCTGGAGTGTTCCCGCCGATCGCCAAGTTGAGCAGCAGGAAGAACGGGTGATTGAAGTTCCAGAGCGAGGTCGGGCTGAGGTCGGCCGAGCTCAACGAGAAGTAAGTCTGACCGTCGAGCGTCATTGCCATGGCGTTCGGACCCCAGACCATTCCGTAGGTGTGGAAGTCGGACGACAGCGGTGATGCGGTGGTGGTCTGCGTGCTGGAGTTCCACTGCTGGGTCGTTGCGCCTTGGAGCGCGGCGTGCACGGTGGCATGCACCGTCGACAGCTGGTCGCCGTGGTTCTCCATGATGTCCATCTCGCCGCACAGCGGCCAGCCGACCGTCTTCTGGTTGGTGCCGAGGCCCCAGAACGCCGGCCACAGGCCCTGGCCACCGGGGATGCGCATGCGCGCGACCGCGGTGCCGTACTGGAACGAGAACGTGTTGACCGTGGTCAGCCGTGCGGACGTGTAGTTGCGGGTGATGCCGTCGCCACCCGTGTAGGTCTCCTTCTTACCGACGATGTCGAGATTTCCGGCACCGTCGAGGCCGGCGTTGCTCGGCCGGTTCGTGTAGCTCTCCAGCTCGTTGTTCCCCCAGCCGTTGCCGCCGGTGGCGAGGCCCCACCGCGAGCTGTCGGGAGACGTGCCGGCGGCACCGGTGAAGTCGTCGCTGAACAGGGCGGACGTCGCGGTGGCGGCCTTCTCGTAGTCGACCTCGACCGCGTCGACGATGGGTGTGCCAACGCCCGGGTTGATGCGGATGTTCAGCGTGCCGTCGGTCACCGGTACGGCGAAGAGCACGTGGGAGGCAGTGGCCGGCCCGGCGTCGCGCGCCGCGTCGACGTCCGTCGCCACGGCGGCGCCCTCGGCCGTCACACCCCAGACGCGCTGCCCCGGGCCGGCGCCGCTGGTCTCGCTGGTGAAGAGGTCGACGAAGTAGGTGCCGGCACTCGCGACGGGGACGTCGTACCCGGTGACGCCGACGCGAGCGTGCTGGTAGAGAGCGTCGCTGCCGGTCCGGACGATGGCTGCCGTCGTAGACGTCAGCGAGCCGCCGTGCGCGTAGGGGCTGTCCGGCTGCCAGGTGTGGAGGGTGAGATCGGTCACCGAGGCGGTCGCGGCGACCATCCGCACCGGGGAGGTGCTGGTCACGGCGGCCGCGGCGGGGGTTGTGATCGTGGTGACCGTGGTCGCGGGGTGCTTGGGCTTGCCGGCGAGCGCCGACGGAGCGATGGCGACGGTGCCGAGGACGAGGGCACCCACCAGAACAGTGCAAGAGGCAGAACGCATGGTCTTCTTTCGGTCGCGGAGAACTTCGGTGCCCTTATCGTCCGCGATGTCCGGGTTTGCCGGTATGCCCCGGTGTGACCATTTTCGCCCTAGTCAGTCGTGACCGGGGCACCCCCGTTGCGGGGATTGGTCAACCGGTGACCTGCACGGAGTCGACGGCCATCTCGGCCGGGAACGGCGTCGTGTCGTCCGGCGGCCCCGCGGTGTTGCCCCCCACCGCCAGGTTGAGCAGCAGGAAGAACGGATGGTTGAAGTTCCAGAGCAACGCCGGGCTCAGGTCGGAGGCACTCAGCGTGAAGTAGGTGCGGCCGTCCAGGGTCATCGCCATTGCGCCGGGGCCCCAGACGAGCCCGTAGGTGTGGAAGTCCGACGACAGCGTGCTCGCAGAGTTGGTGGCGGTGCTCGAGGTCCACGGCTCACTCGTCGCGCCCTTGTGTGCGGCGTGCACGGTGGCGTGCACCGTCGACAACTGGTCGCCGCGGTTCTCCATGACGTCCATCTCGCCGCACAGCGGCCAGCCGGCCGAGCTGCGGTTGGCACCGAGTGACCAGAACGCCGGCCAGAGGCCTTGTCCGCCGGGGATACGTATGCGGGCGACCGCAGTGCCGTACTGGAAGGAGAACGTGTTGACCGTCGTGAGCCGCGCGGAGGTGTAGTTGCGCGTGATGCCGTCGCTACCGGTGTAGGTCTCGTGGCGCGCGACGATGTCGAGGTTGCCGGCGCCGTCGAGGGCGGCGTTGACAGGCCGGCGTGTGTATGTCTCGAGCTCGTTGTTCCCCCACCCGTTGCCGCCTTTGGCGAAACGCCATCTCGTGGCGTCCGGGAGGGCGCCGGCAGCGCCGTCGAAGGTGTCGCTGAACAGCGTCGAGCTGGCCGTCTCCGCGTTCTCGTAGTTGACCTGTACGGCGTCGACCACGGGCGTGCCGACCTGAGCAACGATGCGGATGTTGAGCACGCCGTCGATGACCGGGACCGCGAAGAGCACATGCCAGGCCGTTGACTGGCCGGCGTCCCGAGCGGGGTCGACATCGGTCGCGACCGGCTGGTCTTCAGCGGTCACGTCCCAGTCACGCCGTCCGGGCAGCGCGCCTCGCGTCTCGCTCGTGAGCAGGTCGACGAAGTAGGTGCCGGTCGTGCTCACCGGCACGTCATAGCCGGTGACGCCGAGGCGGGCATGTTGATAGAGCGCGTCACTGGCCGTGCGCCGCACGCTGTGGGTAGTGCTCGTGAGCCGACCGCCAAGGGCGTACGGCGCATCCGGCCGCCACGTCTTCGAGCTCGCATCCGCGATCGAGCGGTTAGCCGCAACGATGCGGATGGCGGAGCTGGTGGTGACCGCAGCAGGTGCCGCCCGTGCCAGCACCGTTGGTGCGATGGTGCCGGCGATCGCCACTGTCGCGACGGCGACGATTGACGCGCGCAGTGCAGGTCGCATGATCGATCTCTCGGCCTCGGGATTCAGCCGGTGACGTGTACGTAGTCTACGGCCATGACGGCCGGGAACGGCGTCGTACCGTTCGGTGCGCCTGGGGTGTTGCCACCCACGGCCAGATTGAGCAGCAGGAAGAACGGGTGGTCGAAGTTCCAGAGCAAGACCGGGCTGAGATCCGCTGAGCTCAGTGAGAAGTATGTGTGACCGTCGAGGGTCATGGCCATCGCACCGGGACCCCAGACGAGGCCGTAGGTGTGGTAGTCGGACGACAAGGCGCTCGCCGCGTCGGTAGCCGTGCTGGAGTTCCACTCCTGCGTCGTGGCGCCCTGCACGGCGGCGTGCACGGTCGCGTGCGTCGTCGAGAGCTCGTCACCGTGGTTTTCCATGACATCCATCTCGCCGCACAAGGGCCAGCCGACCGTGTTGCGGTTGGTGCCGAGCGCCCAGAACGCCGGCCACAGACCCTGCCCGCCCGGGACGCGCATGCGCGCGACGGCGGTGCCGTACTGGAACGAGAACGTGTTGACTGTCGTCAGCCGCGCGGACGTGTAATTGCGGGTGATGCCGTCGCTGCCGGTGTAGTTCTCTTTCTGGGCGACGATGTCGAGGTTGCCCGCGCCGTCGAGTGCGGCGTTGCTCGTACGGCGCGTGTAGGTCTCGAGCTCGCTGTTGCCCCACCCGTTGCCGCCCTCGGCCAACCCCCACTTGGTGGCGTCCGGGGAGCTGCCTGCTTCGCCGTCGAAGTCGTCGCTGAACAGCGTCGAGGTCGTGGTCGCCGACTTCTCGTAGTCGACCTCGACCGCGTCGACGAGTGGCGTGCCGACCTGGGCGACGGTCCGGATGTTGAGGACGCCGTCGGTGACGGGTACGGCGAAGAGCACGTGGGATGCCGTGGCGGGACCGGCGTCGCGGGCCGTGTCGACGTTCATGGCGACGGATATGCCTTCGGCGTTGACGTTCCAGACCCGCTCGCCCGGCTGGGCGCCCTGGGTCTCGCTGGTGAACAGGTCGACAAAGTAGGTGCCCGGCGTACTCACCGGGATGTTGTAGCCGGCGACGCCGACGCGTGCGTGCTGGTAGAGCACGTCGCTAGCGGTCCGTGCGAGCAACTGCGGGGTGGTGGTCAGCTGGCCGCCGAGCGCGTACGGCGCGTCCGGCTGCCAGGTCTTGAGCGTTGCGTCGGTCACCGAGCGGGTGGCGGCGACGATGCGGATGGGAGAGCCGGCCGTCACGGACGAGGCCGGGCCGGGCCGGGCCAGTGCCGCAGGGGCGAGGGCGGTGGCGGTCGCCGCGGTCAGGGCAGCGGTCAGGGCGGCGGCCAGGAAGGCGCGTGGGGCAGGACGCATTGTCAACACTCTCGGACTCGGGGATCAGGTGTCTTGATCGTCTGTGATGTCCACCCGTTGCGGGAGTTGGTTCAGCCCGTGACGCGCACCGAGTCGACCGACATCACCGCCGGGAACGGCGTCCGGCTTGTCGGCGAACCCGGCCAGTCGCCGCCCACCGCCAGGTTGAGCAGCAGGTGGAACGAGTGGGTGAAGTTCCACAGGTCCTGCGGTCCGAGGTCGCCGGACGCGACGGTCATGTAGGTGCGATTGTCGATCGACATCGCGATGCCGCTCGGCCCCCAGACCAGCCCGTAGTCGTGGTAGTTGCCGGCAACCGACAAGGCCGGCTTCAGCGGCGCACCGGCGAGCCAGGTCCCGCCGCTCGTCTGGCCGCCGTGCACGACGGCGTGGACGATGTGCGGTTGCGAGCCGAGGTTCTCCATGATGTCGATCTCGCCGCACAGCGGCCAGCCGACCGAGTTGATGTTGTCGCCGAGTGCCCAGAACGCCGGCCACAGCCCACGGCCCTTGGGCACGAGCACACGTGCGACCGCATGGCCGTATTGGAAGCTGAACCGCTTCTGCGTCTTGACGCGCGCGGACGTGTAGTCGCGAGTCACCCCGTCGGAACCGGTGAACCGCTCGCGGCGCGCCGTGATGAACAGGTGGCCGTGACCGTCGAGCGCCAGGTTGCGCGGACGCGCGGTGTAGGACTGCAGCTCGTTGTTGCCCCAGCCCTTGCCGCCCCTGTCGGTTCGCCACCGCAGCGGGCTGGGCGCCCGGCCGGCGGGCCCGTTGAAGTCGTCGTTGAACAACTCGCGCCGGACCACGTTGGCCGACTGGTAGTCGACCTCGACGGCACCGATCATTGGCGCACCAACGCGTCGTACGACGTGGAGGTTGAGCATCCCGTCGGTAACCGGGACGGAGAACATGATGTGCCACGCACGATCGGGACCGGCGGTGTGCGCGACATCGATCGCCGTCGCGGACGCGTGCCCTTCGGCGGTGACGTCCCACACGCGGCGGCCGGGATGCGCCCCGCGCAGCTCGGCCGTGTAGAGGTTGACGAAGTACATGCCCGGCGTGTGCACGGGGACGCGGTAGCCGGTCACGCCCTTGCGGGCGAACTGGTAAAGGAATGGGTTGGCGGTCCCGCTGACCTGGGCGATCGACTTCACCAGCCGCCCGCCAACGGCGTAGGGAGAATCCGGGCTCCACAGGTGCGACGACGCGTCCTGCATCGGCACCTTGGCCGCGACGAGTCGGATCGGCTGATTCGCACGCACCGACGGGACCGGCGACTGAGCCCGCGCGATCGGCAGCGGGGCCAAGGTCGCGGTGAGGGCGACGGCGGCCGCTGTCGTCACTGCGGCTCGTCGGTGCAGCCGGAACCGGACGCTCATAGGTGGGCGTCTCCTCGTGTTCAGGCTGGGCGTGTCCGGGTTCTCCACCATTGTGCCGGTCCGCATCGCCCGGCGCTATGCCCCCTGCCGAGGACGACGCCCGACGGGCAACAGCACGAGCGCCAGCAGCGTCCCGACCGGTAGCCAGAAGGGTGCCCAGGCGAGGCCGGTGTCACGCCCCGAGCGCAGGGACGTCTGCGGCGCGAGCGAGAAGTCGATGTAGTTGCTCGTGTTCACCGCGTTGGAGACGTCTGCGACGAGCGTCTTGACCTGGTCCGGCGATCCGGCCTGCACGCGCAGCTGGCCGACGCCGGGCGTCTCCTTGAGGTCCCGGCAGTCGAACCGCGCATCAGCATGCAGGGTTTTCACACCGGCCACATCCGCGCAGACGGTGTTGAGATAGGTCTGGCCCACGATCAACGGGTTGCTGGGCAGCGCCTCGCGAAGCACCGAGACGGTCTGGAACTGGTACTGGATCGCGTAGTGCACCGGCGCGAGCGCGAACACGACGAGGCCTACGACCTCGGCACCGACCACAGCGCCCGCGAGCAGCCAGCGTGGACGCCGCACGATGGCAGGTAGTGGTCCGGCTGCCCGCTCGGCCGCGACGATGCCGCAGGCGACCAGCAACCAGAACGGGCGGGCGGAGCCGAGCGACCGCAGGGCGTCGTACGCGACGCCACCGACGAGCATCGCGACCGACGCGGCGAGAGCGGCTCCCGCCGCCAGCCGATCGATGTGATCGGAGGCGCGAAGCCCGCGCACGCAGCTGACCGCAGCGGTGACGAGCAGCGCGAGCCCTGCGATCAGGCCGATGATGCCGCCGTCGCCGTAGAGCTGCAGGTAGGTCGAGTCGGTGTTGGGCAACCCGTACGACGCCAGACCGCCGAGACCGATCCCGTGCAGCGGGTGGTAGAGCCCGATCTGGAGGATGATCGGCAGCCGCTCGGTGCGGACGTCGACCGGTCCGGACGGCAGTCCGACGAAGCCGTGTTGCAACGGCGACACGAGGATGAACAGCACGATGCCGAGTGCGAGGCCGGCGCCGGTGAACCACATCAGCGGCTTGTTGCGGGCGGCGAATGCGGTGACGAGGGCGATGACTCCGAAAGCGGCGAATGCGGTGCGCGCGTAGGACCAGTACTCGGCCAGCAGCACGACGCCGACCCCGAGGATCGCCAGCGGTATCCAGCGCTTCACCGCCATCCGTGTGCTGCCCAACCAGGCAAGCAACGCCGGCAATAGCATCACCGTCACCCAGCCGTACTGCAGCGCGTACTCGGCGCCCGCGCGAACCCGCACGGTGTCGAGGCGGGCCGACAGCGGGCTCGACGCAGTGACGTTGGAGACCTGACGGCCGAACAGGAAGTGTCCCCAGGAGCCGTGGGTGAAGTGTTCGATGACACCGATCCCGGCGGACACGAGCAGCACCGCACCGACGACGCCGAGCACCCAGCGCAGATCCCCGATGGCGCGTACGCAGGCCAGCACCACGACGAAGAACACGAACTGGTCGACGAGCAGCACCGCGGCCGCTTCCATCGGTCCCGGCTTCACGCTCGGATCTGCGAGCAGAACACCCGCCACGAACATCCCGCCGAGGAAGACGACAAAAGCCGTGTGAACGATGGTCCATCGCATCGCCGGACGCGGCACCTCGCCGGCGCGCAGCGCGAACAGCAACCGGATAGCGAGTGCCACGACGAGAACTCTGGTGAAGAGGGCGTACGGCGTGATCGGGTTACGAATCTGTAGCGACGCCGGGATCAGGATCGTCGTCGCGACGACGACGACGAATCCGATACGGAGGCGGGCGAAGAGTACGACGCCGCTCAGCGCGACGACGGCCGCTGCGAGGACGGCGTTGTGCATCTGTCAGTGGTCGCGTCGCCAGAGATAGCCGAAGGCGAGCGTCCCGGCCGTGACGAAGACGAACGCGCCGAGGGCGACGAGCACGATCCGCTTGTGCGTCGGCGACACCTTGACGGCGGGCGATGCGGGGGTCACGAGTGTGAACGAGACCTCGTCCGCGACAGGGATGTTGAGCTTCGCCTGCTCGTGCTTGGTGTAGTCGATGAGCTCCTGCGCGCCGGCGACGGCAATCTGCTGGGTCTGGTCGCGGTTGTGCGTCTTTGCCCCGATGGCCATCACGAGCGTCTCCGAGTCGACGCCGGAATAAAGGGCATTGGCCACGAGGCCGACGGGGAGCGCGAGCTTTGTCGCGATCGGTTCGGCGAAGGTCTGGGTACGGAGCAAACCGGCGTACTTGAAGCGCAACCGGGACAGCTTTGCAATGACGCCGTCGTCAGCGCTGACTGCCAGGGCATGCGGCTGGTCGATCTCGAGCAGCGCCTGACTCTGGAAAGTGGGGGTGGCGCTCTTGGTCGCGAAAGCGGCGAGGACTCCCACGATGAGGCCGGCGGCGAGCGCACCGAGACCGAGCAGCACGAGGTAACGGCGGCTTACGCCGGGGCGCCGAAGGACGGTTGTCCCCTCGGCTGCCGGAGCGGACTCGTCGGCCACCGCCGTCGCGCGATGCCGTCGCCGCAGGGGGGACGGGCTCGCACCCTCGTCGTCGCTCATGCGTCTCCTATCTTCGCGGGCGACGGTAACAGCGCCTGCTGAAGTAATACGGTCTCAACGCTGCTCCGTGTCATACTCGCGCGTCGTGGCGACCGAGCGGGTTCCGGTCTCGATCGTCGTTCCGACCCGCGACCGCCCCGAGCAGCTGATGCGTTGCCTGACCAGCGTCCGCGCGTCGATGAAGCCCGGTGACGAGCTGGTCGTCGTCGACTCCGCATCGCTCGACGCCGCCGGCGTTTACGACGTCGCGAGCCGTCTTGCCGACCGCGTCGTAAGGATGGAACGTCCTGGCGTTGATCGGGCGCGCAATGCCGGCTGGCGAGCCGCGGCGCATGAGGTGATCCTCTTCACCGATGACGACGTCGTCGTCGACGCCGGCTGGGCCGACGGCCTCGCCGCCGCCTTCGCGGCGCATCCGGACGCGGGGTTCGTGACCGGCCGCATCGACAAACCGCCGGGTCGGGACAACCCTCGTCGCGAGGTCGCGTTGAAGCGCGACCCGGATCCGCAGGTGTTCGACCGCACCAGCGTGGTGAATCTCGGGCACGGCGCGAGCATGGCGAGCCGACGCGAGGTGTTGGAGCGGATCGGTGGCTTCGACGAGGCGCTCGGGGCAGGCGGGCACTTCCGCAGCGCGCCGGAGGTTGACGTCTTCGACCGGATCCTCGCGGCCGGCTGGCTCGGTCGGTATGAGCCGGCGGCGCTCGCCTTCCACGAGCAGTGGCGGGACATGGACGAGATCGTGCTGCTCGACTACGGCTACGGCATCGGCAACGGCGCGCGGTTGTCCAAGCTCATGCGGGCCGACCGCGCCAGGGCTCGGCTCGTCGCCAGGCAGGCGTTCTGGGACTGGGGCATCGCGATCGCGTTCCAGCAATGGCGACAGGGAGCGCGCCGGTTGGCGAAGGCGAGCGCCTATCGCGTTCTCGGCACCGCGCTCGGTCTCGTGCGCGGTCTGTTCACGCCGGTGCGGGACGGGCATCTGCGGCCGCGGGGCGGCCGGTGAGTCGGGCGCCGTTGAGCGTCGTGGTCCCGACCCGTGATCGGCCACAGATGTTGGATCGGGCACTGGCGAGTCTCCGGGAGTCGCTGGACGACGCCGACGAGCTCGTCGTGGTCGACTCGGCCTCGGCAGATCCGGGCGCAACAGAGGACGTTGCCGCGCGTCATGGCGCACGAGTGGTGCGCTGCGCGCGACCCGGTGGCAGCGTGGCGCGCAATGCCGGCTGGCGATCTGCGACGCATGCATTCGTCGCGTTCTGCGACGACGACATGTGGGTCGCCGCGGAGTGGGCCGACGCGCTGGTTGCCGCGTTCGAGCACGATGACGGTGTGGGGTTCGTGACCGGGCGCATCGACATCCCGCCGGGACAGCAGGTGCGCGGCGTCGCTATCTCCATCATCGACCGGCTCGACTCGAGTGAGTACGACGCCCGATCGCGCGGCCTTCTCGGACACGGTGCCAACATGGCGGCGCGTCGTACCGCACTGGAACAGGTGGATGGCTTCGACGAGTTGCTAGGCGCGGGCGCGCGCTTCCCCGGAAGCGAAGAGGGCGACCTGTTCGACCGGTTGTTCGCGGCGGGGTGGCGCGGTCGCTACGAGCCCGGCGCGCACGGATGGCATGACCAGTGGCGCGACCGCCAGCGGGTCATCATCCGCCTCGACTTTGGCTACGGGCGCGGCCGCGGGGCCCGGCTGTCGAAGCTGGTGCGCACGGATCGGGGCCGGGCGCGGGTGATGGCACGCGAGTACCTGTGGGAGTGGGGTCTGCTCGAGGTCGTCAAGCATGTGCGGGCGCGCGACCGGTTCCTCTCCGCCGTCGCGCTGGCCCGGTTGGCCGGTCTCGTGATCGGCTTCGTCGGTGGCCTGCGGGTGCCGGTGCGGGACGGTCACTTCCGCTCTCGGCGCGCGATCAGTTCGTCGTAGAGCGCGTCGACCCGGCGCACGCTGCCGGCGACGTCGAAGCGGGCCGCGCTCGCCGGCCCGGCCGCTCCGAGCCGCGCCGCGAGCTCGTCGTCGGTCAGGACGGCGATCAACGACTCCGCGAGGGCATCGGCGTCGTCCTCGTCGATGAGCAGAGCGGACTCGCCGTCGGCGACGAACTCCGGGATGCCACCGTGCCGGGTCGTCACGACCGGACGCCCGGACGCTTGCGCCTCGAGGTTGACGAGCAGCAGGCTCTCCGCGTCGCCGGTCGACGACGTACGGCTCGGCGCGGCGACGACACGCGCGTCGCGAATGGCGTTGCGAACCTGCTCGGCCCGGCCCTGTTGGCGTGGCGCGAGATGGCGCACGGAGGGGTCGCCACTGGGAAGCAGCCGGTCGAGCGGACCGGCGCCGACGACATCGAGACGCGCGCCGGGAACGGCCGCGACGACGCCCGGCCAGGCGCGGAGGAGCGTGTCGACGCCCTTCTTCTCGACCAGCCGGCCGACGAAGGTGACGACAGGTGCGATCGAAACGGGACTGGGAGTGAAGAAGCCGGTGTCGATGCCTGCAGGGATGACGTGGACGCGGTCGGCGGGAAACCCGATTTCGGCCGCGGCGCGGGCGAGGAACTGCGAGGGAACAATGACGGCGTCGACGAGGTCGGTGAGCCGTTCGTAGTGGCCGGGTTGCTTTTTGGGCAGCGACGTCGCATCGCTGCCGTGCAGCGACACCACGAACGGTAGTCCGGTCTTCTCGATGAGGCCGACCACATCGCCGGCGACGTAGCCGAAGTGCACGTGCACCAGCCGGGCGCGGGTTGCCGTGACGACCCCGCGCAAAACCGTCGTACGAAGCTCCGGCCAGCGATGCGGCGGCACGTGAGTGTGCAGCCGGTCGAGGCGGATGACCGGTCGGTGCGGGAAAGCGGCGCGATTCTCGGTCGCGTTGTGGGAGACGACGACTGCGCGATGGCGGCTGCGACTGACGTGCGCGTGCACGAAACCCGACGACAGCTCGAGCCAGTGCTCGACGTAGTGAAGAACGCTCACCAGGGGAGTGACAGCGGCCGGTAGGACGCGGGCACTCCGCTAGCGAGCGACCCGGCCGGGATCTCGCCGACCACCACTGACCCGGCGCCGATGATGCAGTGCGAGCCGATCTTCGCGTCGCGGGTGACCGTGACCTTCGGACAGAGCCAGGTGTTGCGGCCGATTTCGATCGCGCCGGTTCGCACGTTGTGCCAGAAGTGCTCGTCCGGCGTCGTGAAGTAGTGGCTGGAGTCGGCGAGGGTCACCTGCTCAGCAAGGCCGACCATCCGCTCCAGATGGATGCGGGTGCTGCAGTGGATGACGGAGTTCCAGCTGATCGGGCCGTCGCCATCGATCTCCAGCTCGCCGGCGACGTTGAGAACGCAGTCGCGCCGGATCTCGACCCGATCTCCGATGCGGATCGTGCCGCCCTTGAGCTGGATGAGTACCCGATCGTCGAGCGAGCTCTTGGGACCGATGTGCAGGACGTTGTGGGACCACGGCTCGAAGACGACGCGGACATCGCGGCCGATGCGGACGTCGTCGGCGATGTCGAGCTCGACGGTCGCATTGACCCAAGCGGCCGAGACCCTGGTGCGGGCGATGAATGCGCGGCGCCGGACGGCCGTCGAGGCGGTCCGCGCTTGCGGGCCGAGGACACGGGCGGCGCGCACGGCGCGCATGGCCGTTCGACGTACCACGTGCACCTCCCCTTGTCGGTCCACGATAATGCGCCGATGGCCCCGCATCGTGACCGTGTGCTGCGATTCGCGCTGCCGCCGGTGCTGGGGGCGGCGGCGATGTCGCGTCGTACACCCCCGCTGCTGCGCGCCGGTGCGGCGGCGGGTCTGATCGCGACGTGGGCCGAGGCATACACGCGCTATCGGCGGCGCGGGCTGCGGTTGACGCACCAGGAGTACGAGAAGTTGCGCACCGCGACGCTCGAGGCGTTCAACACCCACTACAACGAAAACGTGCCGACGATCGAGGAGGAGTTCGATCTTTGGGGCGACTACCACGCCTACCGGCACGAGATGCGCTACGACCTCGTTGCGGACATGGTGCGCCAACACGTGCCTTCCGGCGGAGTCGTGCTCGACATCGGATGCGGTGCAGCTCTCGTCGCCGACCGGCTCGAGGACCTCGATCTCACCTATGTGGGCGTGGAGTACGGCGGGCATCAACTGAAGTTCGCCGTCGATAAGGCACGGGAGCGGTCGTCGGCGCGGATCCGGCGCTGGTTCTCGCAGGGTGACGCGGAGCACCTGCCTATCGCGGACCGCAGCGTCGATGTCGTCGTGATGAGCGAGGTGATCGAGCACCTGCTCCGACCGGAGCTCGCGGTCTGGGAGATCGCGCGGGTGCTTCGGCCCGGTGGCGTGTTCGTCATGACGACCAACAATGCGTCGGAGATGCCGCTCTACTCACCGACCAGTCATGTGCTCGCGTGGTTGGAGAAGGCATTCGGGTTCTACGACGACCGGCTGATCTCGCACCGGCCGTGGATCTGGCCCGAACATGTTGCGGTCGCGGTGCTGCCGGACGGGTCGCAGCACGGTGTCTTCCTGCCGCACACTTGGCACAAGCAGGCCGAGACCCGGCGGATGTTCGCGGCCGCCGGTCTCGACACCTTCCACGCGTCGACGTTCGAGTTCCCGCCGCCGCAGAGCAAGACGTCGCGGTGGTTGAGCGGCAAGGGTTCGGTCGGCACGCGCACGGTCGACGTGATCGAAACTGTGTGCCGGAGCATCCCGCTGGTCAACCGGCTCGGCTGCCACGTCTTCATGGTTGCTCGACGGGTGGACGCCGGCGCGCCGACGCCGCCGCCCGGCATCTGGCCGGGACCGTTCTCCGAGCAGCCCAACGGAGAGCGACCGGCTCGGCTCTAGCCCGCGGTCGGGCATCCTGCCAGGGCGCGCGCTCCGGCATCCTCAGCTGACGGAACGGGGGAATCGGATGACCGGTGTCGACGTGGTGGTGGTAGGTGCCGGCAGCGCCGGTTGCGTCATGGCCGCGCGCCTGGCCGAGAGTCCATCCCGCTCGGTGCTGCTGCTCGAGGCCGGACCGGACCTGCGGTCGCGGCCCGACCCGGCCATGCACGACGGCTGGCGGATGTGGCGGGAGCACGGCTGGGGCTTCGAGTCCGAGCCGGACGCGCGCGGCGTCTCATCGCCGCTGCACCGCGGTCGCGTCGTCGGCGGCACTTCGTGGATGACGAGGTTCGCGATGCGCGGCTCACCGGCCGACTTCGCGGAGTGGGAGCGGCTGGGCAATCCGGGGTGGGGGTACGACGCGGTACTCCCGTACTTCAACCGGCTGGAGACGGACCTCGATTTCGGCGATGACGCGTGGCACGGTGACGCCGGACCGATACCGGTCACCCGCTACCCCGACATCGTGGCGACCGACTACGAGACCACACTCGCCGCGGCCATGACAGCGGCCGGCTTCGACGCGATCGACGATCACAACCGGCCCGGCGCCGTGGGTTACTCGCGGATGCCGCGAAGCGCCCGCCGCGGCGCCCGAGTCACCACAGCCGATGCCTACCTGCCGGTCGGCGGCACGCCGGGCAACCTGACGATTCGCGCCGACGCGCAGGTGGCCGACATCGTCTTCGACGGCGACTCGGCGTCGGGCGTCAGGCTCCTCGACGGCACTGTGCTCACCGCGAGCCAGGTCGTGCTCTGCGCCGGCACGTACGGTTCGCCAGCCATTCTGATGCGCTCCGGCATCGGCCCGGCCCGGCACCTGGGCGAGGTCGGCGTCCCGGTCCGCATCGACCTGCCAGGTGTCGGTGAACGGCTCTCTGACCACAGCGCGCCCGACATCGAGCTCGGGTACCGCGGTGATTTCCGCGAGGCACCGGTGATGCACTCCTTCGCCACGTTTCACAGCTCGTCGACCGACCCGTCCGACGCTCCGGACCTCGGGTTGTGGTTGGCAGAGCCGTTCGGCGAACCAAAGCGTGGCTACATCGACGTCGTACTCCTCAAGCCAGCATCGCGTGGCCGGGTGCGGCTTCGTTCGGCCCACCCGGCCGCGGCGCCACGGATCGAGCTTCCGGGGCTGCGGGAGCAGGTCGACATCGACCGGCTATGCGAGGCGTTCGCACGCGCATCCGAGGTGGCGCACGACCCAGCGGTACGCGGGCTCTGCGCCGAGCTGCCGACGCCGTCACCGGAGTCTCCCGAGGAGATCCGCGCAGCCGTGCTGGCCAACACCGGCTCCGTCCCACATGTTGTCGGCACATGTGCGATGGGCCCGTCGCCCGATGGTGGTGCCGTCGTCGACACCGCCGGTTCTGTGTACGGCGTGCGCGGGCTTGCCGTCGCTGATGCGTCGGTGATCCCCATCGCGCCGTCAGGGTTCTCGCAGCTCATCACCATCATGGTGGCTGAGCGGCTGGCCCAGAAACCCGTCCCAACTGTTTCATGAACCGGAGCGGCGCCACGTCTGCGCAAGACTGACAATCGAACGTCGGCATCATGCGCAGCCTCGGCGCCACGGATGCGGATATTGCCGTTGCTACATGACGGTCCGACGGCGGCTGCCGCCGGATGTCGGATCACGGCACTTATCGTCCGGTCACCGCACCGTGGGCGAGACCTGCGTTTGCCGCGGGTTTCGGGGCTGATACCTGCGTTGCCGACCGGCGAACGCAGGTCTCACCAGGCCGGGCGTAGGCGCACACGCTTTGCCGTTCGATCTTTGGAGTGCTGCCCGGTCCAGCGGCCATGGCGAAGACCGGGCAGCACTCCAAAGATCCGGCCGCTGGCGTCGTCGCAATCAATAAGGGAGCTAGCGCCGGATATTCGGCGGCGGGGTGGCCTCCGAGGGTGGCTTGAATATTTCGATGCATTGGCTGTTTTCTGTGGGCATCGCGGACGAAATTGTCGGACCTCGTTCGTAACGTGTCGGCATGTCGTTGGTGGTCGAGGTCGAGGTGCCGTCGGAGGTTCTGCTCGAACCTCTGGCGCCTGCGCTGACCGACGAGCTGATCTGGAACACCGACAAGGCGGTTCCCGACGCGGTCGCGCTGGCCTGGATCGACGGTCGGCCGTTCGGGCAGTGGTCGCTGGCGTTGTTGGAGGGCATCGACCCGGTGAATCTGCCGGCGAGTGAGGTGCCGACCTACATCAAGGCGTGTGATCGGGCCGAGTCGTTGTTCGCTGCCCGTAAGGACCGGGCCACGTTGTTGATGGCCGGGCCGTCCGATGCGCGGAAGAACTTCCGCGACGTGATGACGCCGGCGCATGAGCTGTCGGTGGCGTTGCGGATCCCGTTGGGCGCGGCCCACGGTGAGGTCTACCGGGCCCGGCGGCTGGCGTTGCTGCCCGGCACCCGTGCCCTCTACGAGCAGGGTCTGATCACCCGCCGGCA
>DATBDO010000015.1:0-33059 GCA_036269855.1 Mycobacteriales bacterium | reverse complement strand
TGACCGAGGGCTTCCGCGTCCCGCCCGGGCAGGTCTACGTCCCTGTCGAGTCGCCCCGTGGCGAGATGGTGGCGCACATTGTGAGCGACGGCGGCACCCGGCCCTACCGAGTGCACGTGCGCGACCCGTCGTTCGTCAACTTGCAGGCAGTGCCGGCTCTGACCGAGGGCGGCATGATCTCTGACGTCGTGGCGAGTGTCGCCAGCGTCGACCCCGTCATGGGCGGTGTCGACCGGTGAGCGAGAGCGCACCCTTCGGCGAGGAGACGCGACGCGAGGCTCGGGAGCTGATGGCGCGCTACCCCAAGCCGCGCTCCGCGCTGCTGCCTTTGCTCCATCTCGTGCAGAGCGTCGAGGGCTACGTGTCGCCGCAGGGGATCGGCTTCTGCGCCGAGATCCTCGGGCTGACCAAGGCAGAGGTCGGGGCCGTCGCAACGTTCTACACGATGTACAAGCGTCGCCCCGTCGGTGACTACCACGTCGGTGTCTGCACCAACACGCTCTGCGCGGTGATGGGCGGCGACGCGATCTATGCCGCTCTCAAGGAACATCTCGAGGTCGAGGGCCAGGACGCCATCACCGCCGACGGCACAGTCTCGCTCGAGCACATCGAGTGCAACGCCGCCTGCGACTACGCGCCCGTCGTGATGGTCAACTGGGAGTTCTTCGACAACCAGACCCCCGGATCCGCGCGCGTCCTGGTTGACGAGCTGCGCGCCGGACGCTCGGTCACGCCGACCCGTGGCGCAGACAGCGTGTGCACCTGGCGTGAGGCTGAGCGCGTGCTCGCCGGCTTCTACGACGGCCGTGCCGACGAGGGTGGCGCCGCCGGTCCCGCCACGTTGGAAGGCTTGCGTCTCGCTCGCCAGGAGGACGCATCTTGAGCCAGCTCACCCCGGTGCTGTCCGCCAACTGGGACGCCGACCGGCCGTGGACGCTTGCCGGCTATGGCGACTACGCGGCTGCGCGCAAAGCGCTCGCCATGGATCCGGACAGCGTCATCCAGCTGGTGAAGGACTCGGGTCTGCGCGGCCGGGGTGGGGCGGGGTTCCCGACCGGCAACAAGTGGGGCTTCATCCCGCAAGGGGACGGCAAGCCGCACTACTTGGTGGTCAACGCAGACGAGTCCGAGCCGGGCACGTGCAAAGACATCCCGTTGATGCTGGCCGACCCGCACCTGCTGCTCGAAGGCATCGTCATCGCGTCCTATGCCATCCGCGCAAGCCATGCCTTCATCTATGTGCGCGGCGAGGTGTTGCACGTCGTACGCCGGTTGCAGGCCGCGGTACAACAGGCCTATACGGCGGGGATCCTCGGCAGGGGCATCCTCGACACCGACTACAACCTTGACGTCGTCGTCCACGCCGGCGCGGGCGCTTACATCTGCGGCGAAGAGACCGCGCTCCTCGACTCGCTCGAGGGCTACCGGGGCCAACCACGGCTCCGGCCGCCGTTTCCTGCCGTGGCCGGTCTCTATGCCAGCCCGACGGTCATCAACAACGTCGAGTCGATCGCCAGCGTGCCCGCGATCGTCGACAAGGGCGTCGACTGGTTCCGCTCGTTCGGCAGCGAGAAGTCGCCCGGGTTCACGCTCTACTCGCTCTCCGGTCACGTGACCAAGCCCGGGCAGTACGAAGGCCCGCTCGGCATGACCTTGCGCCAGCTTCTGGACCTCGCCGGTGGCGTGCGCGAGGGACATGAGCTGAAGTTCTGGACGCCCGGTGGTTCATCGACTCCGATTCTCACGGCTGAGCATCTCGACGTCCCGCTCGACTACGAAGCGATCGGCGCGGCCGGGTCGATGCTCGGCACCAAGGCCCTGCAGATCTTCGACGACACCACCTGCGTCGTGCGCGCCGTTCTCCGGTGGACCGAGTTCTACGCACATGAGTCATGCGGCAAGTGCACGCCGTGTCGCGAAGGGACCTACTGGATGGTGCAGATCCTGCGTCGGCTCGAAGCCGGCGAAGGCGATGCACAAGACATCGACACGCTGCTCGACGCGTGCGACAACATCCTTGGTCGGTCGTTCTGCGCGCTCGGTGACGGTGCCACGAGTCCCATCACCTCATCGGTGCAGTACTTCAAGGACGAATACGTCGCCCACTGGGAGAAGGGCGGCTGCCCCTTCGATCACGACGCCGCGACGTTGTTCGCGGTGGACGCGGGGAGCACGCGATGACGACGCCGGTAGAAACCGTCACGTGCACCATCGACGGCATCCCGATCACCGTGCCCAAGAACACGTTGATCATCCGAGCAGCGGAAATGATCGGCATCCAGATCCCGCGCTTCTGCGACCACCCGCTCCTCGAGCCGCTTGGCGCATGTCGCCAGTGCATCGTCGAGGTCGAGGGTCAGCGCAAACCCCTCACGGCATGTACGACGACCGTGACCGACGACATGGTCATCAAGACGCAGCTCACGTCCCCGGTGGCCGAGAAGGCACAGAAGGGGACCCTCGAGTTCCTGTTGCTCAACCATCCGCTCGACTGCCCGGTCTGTGACAAGGGCGGCGAGTGCCCGCTGCAGAACCAAGCGCTGTCCAACGGTCCGGCCGAGAGCCGCTTCAAGGACGAGAAGCGGACCTTCGAAAAGCCCATCGCGATCTCGTCGCAGGTGCTGCTCGACCGGGAGCGATGCGTCTTGTGCGCCCGGTGCACGCGCTTCTCCCAGGAGATCGCCGGGGACCCGTTCATCGAGCTGTTCGAACGCGGTGCCCTGGAGCAGGTCGCGGTCTACACCGACGAGCCCTTCAACTCTTATTACTCGGGTAACACCGTGCAGATCTGCCCGGTCGGCGCGCTCACCGGTGCGCAGTATCGGTTCCGGGCCCGGCCATTCGACCTCGTGTCGACACCCACGGTGTGCGAGCACTGTTCCTCCGGCTGTCAGCAGCGCAGCGACTGGCGGCGGGGCAAGGTGCTGCGCCGGCTGGCCGGCGCGGACGACGAGGTCAACGAGGAATGGAACTGCGACAAGGGCCGGTGGGCCTTCCAGTACGCCACCGCCAAGGACCGGTTGACCAACCCCGCGGCCCGCGACGACGAGGGTTATCTCGTCGACACATCGTGGTCGGAGGCGCTGGACCGCGCGGCTGCCGGTCTGGCGGCCCACCACGGCCGGGTCGGGGTCCTCACCGGCGGTCGGCTCACCGTCGAGGACGCCTATGCCTACGCGAAGTTCACCCGCGTCACGCTCGGCACCGACGACATCGACTTCCGGGCCCGGCCCGCGTCGGCGGAGGAGCGGGAGTTCCTGGCCGCCAGGGTCGCCGGTCGCTATCTGGAGACGACCTACGCCGACCTCGAAGCGGCTCCCGCGGTCCTGCTGGCCGGCTTCGAGCCGGAGGAGGAGTCACCGATCGTCTTCCTGCGCCTGCGCAAGGCCGCCCGGACCGGACAGTCCGTGTTCTCCGTCGCTCCGTTGCGCAGCGACGGGTTGCAGAAGCTCTCCGGGCGGTTGCTCGCGGCAGCCCCCGACACCGAGGCCGAGATGCTCACCGCGCTGGCCGAGCTCGACGACCGGCTCGACGACGTCGGTCGGGACGCAGCCGGCGCGCTCCGCCGTCCGGGCGCGGTCATTCTCGTCGGGGAGCGATTGGCCGTTTCTCCAGGTGCGCTGACCGCCGCAGCGAAGCTGGCCGACGCCACCGGCGCCCGGCTCGCCTGGGTACCCCGGCGCGCCGGCGACCGCGGTGCCGTCGAGGCCGGATGTCTGCCCGGCTTGCTCCCGGGCGGTCGACCGGCTGGTGATGCCACCGCGCGCGACCAGGTCGCCGCCGTCTGGGGAGAGACGGGGCCGGCCGCACCGGGCCGCGATGTGGAGGCAATCCTGCGGGCAGCGGCCGCCGGGGAGATCGCCCTCGTCGTGGGCGGCATCGACCCCACGGACTTCACCGACCCGCAGCTGGTGCTCGAAGCGCTCGACAACGCACCGTTCGTGGTGAGCCTCGAGCTGCGCGAGTCTGCCGTGACCGACCGGGCCGACGTCGTGTTCCCGGTTGCGCCGGCCGTCGAGAAGTCCGGGTCCTACCTCGACTGGGAAGGCCGGGTCCGGCCGTTCGAGGCCACCCTCGAGTCGGCCGGTGCGATGGGAACACTCACCGACGCGCGCGTGCTCGACTGGGTTGCCGAGTCGATGTCGGTGTCTCTCGGCACCGCGACGCCGAAGGCCGTGCAGGCGGAGCTCCAGCGCCTGGGCGCGTGGAGTGGCGAGCGGCCCGCACTTTCGCCACGGTCGGCCGAGCCGCCACCGTCGCCGCAGGCGGGTGAGGCCGTCCTCGCGGCCTGGCGCCTGCTGCTCGATGACGGCCGGCTTCAGGACGGGGAGCCGCATCTCGCCGGCACGCGCAAGGCCACGGTCGCGATGCTGGCCGAGACGACGGCCAAGGAGATCGGGCTTGCCGCCGGCGGTGCCATCACGGTGAGCACGGACCGCGGCTCGGTCACCATCCCGGCTCGCCTGGTCGACATGCCCGAGCGGGTCGTCTGGCTGCCGGCAAAATCGCCGGGTTGCCACGTCCACGAGGCGCTCGGCGTCGACGCCGGTGCCGTCGTACGCATCAGTTCAGAGGGTGCGTCGTGACGGCCCCCGGAGTGCTCGCCGCCTCGACCAGCGGCGGCGCTCACCTCGGTCTGTTCGGTCGCGACCCGTGGTGGCTGATCCTTCTCAAGGCCGTCGTCATCTTCGTCTTCCTGCTGGTGACGACACTGCTGCAGATCTGGGCCGAGCGGCGAATCCTCGGCCGGATGCAGCAGCGGCCCGGCCCCAACCGGGTCGGACCGTTCGGCCTGCTTCAAAGCCTCGCCGACGGCGTCAAGCTCATGCTCAAGGAAGACCTGATCCCCGCGATCGTCGACCGGCCGCTCTACATCCTCGCGCCGCTGGCGGCGTCGATCCCCGCCTTCCTGTCGTTCGCCGTGATCCCGATCGGGCCAACGGTGTCGATCTTCGGTCACCACACCCCGTTGCAGCTCACTGATCTGCCCGTTGCCGTTCTGTTCGTCCTGGCGATGGCCTCGATCGGCGTCTACGGGATCGTGCTCGCCGGCTGGTCGTCGCAGTCGCCCTACCCGTTGTTGGGCGCGCTTCGGTCGGCAGCCCAGGTCATCTCCTACGAAGTCGCGATGGGTCTCGCTCTCGCGGCTGTCTTCCTCTACTCCGGGTCGCTGTCGACGAGCGAGATCGTCTCCGCGCAGGCGAAGCTCTGGTATGCGCTGCCGCTGATCCCCTCGTTCGTGATGTACATGATCTCGATGGTCGGCGAGACCAACCGGGCACCGTTTGACCTGCCCGAGGCCGAGAGTGAGCTGGTCGCGGGCTTCCACACCGAATACTCGTCGATCAAGTTCGCGATGTTCTTCCTCGCCGAGTACATCAACGTCACCACCGTGTCGGCCTTGGCCACGACGCTCTTCCTCGGTGGCTGGCGCGCGCCGTGGCCGCTGTCCGCGATCGACAACGGCGTCCTCAACACCGGGTGGTGGCCGGTGCTGTGGTTCCTCGGCAAGGTCCTGCTGATCATCTTCTTCTTCTACTGGTTGCGAGGCACACTGCCCCGGCTGCGTTACGACCAGTTCATGGCGCTGGGTTGGAAGGTGCTCATCCCGTCCAGCCTGGTGTGGGTGATGATCGTGGCCGCGTTCCGCGAGCTCACCAATGAGGGACGCTCGCGGTTCCAGACGCTCGCCTACGTCGGGATCCCCCTCGCGGTCATCGTGCTGGCCGCGTCGTTCATCACCGAGACCAAGGCGGCCGAGTCGGAAGCGGCGGCGGACGCCGACGCCGCGCCGGTCGAGGGCAGCTATCCGATGCCGGTGCTCAGCGGCGGACCACCCGTGCACGAGGCCAGCGTCACGAGACAGCCGGAGGTGAGCAGTGACTGACCCCAAGCCGAAGAACCCGCTGAAGGACCTGTTCGCACCCGTCGCCGGTTTCGGTGTCACCTTCTCGACGATGTTCAAGAAGCCGGTGACCGAGCAGTATCCCGAGGACAAGCGCCCGACCGCGCCGCGCTACCACGGGCGGCATGTGCTCAACCGGCATCCGGACGGGCTGGAGAAGTGCATCGGCTGTGAGCTGTGTGCGTGGGCCTGCCCGGCTGACGCGATCTACGTCGAGGGCGCGGACAACACCGAGGAGGAGCGCTACTCCCCGGGTGAGCGCTACGGCAGCGTCTACCAGATCAACTACTTGCGTTGCATCTTCTGCGGGTTGTGCATCGAGGCGTGCCCGACGCGCGCACTCACCATGGGCAACGAGTACGAGCTCGCCGATGACAGCCGGGACGACCTGATCTTCACCAAGGACCAGTTGCTCGCGCCGCTGCTGCCGGAAATGGAGGCGCCGCCACACCCGATGCGGCTGGGTGACAATGACAAGGACTACTACCTCGGCGGCGCAATTACCCCGGTGCCCGGCGACCCCGGCCAAGAAGGTCGCCTGCAGGCACCGACGGAAGACGGCCAGCCGTGACGGCTCTGCACGTCCTCGCCGCCGCGGGCGACCCAGCGACTCACGAGGCGGTCGTCTTCTGGATCCTCGCCCCGATCGCCGTGCTCGCGGCGCTCGGCATGGTCCTGGTCCGCAGCGCCGTGCACGCGGCTGTCCTGCTGGCGGTCGTGATGTTGTCGCTCGCCGCGTTCTACACGGCCGAGGCCGCGCCGTTCCTCGCCGTCGTACAGGTCGTCGTCTACACGGGCGCTGTCCTGATGCTGTTCCTGTTCGTCCTGATGCTCGTCGGGGTCGACTCGACCGACTCGCTGGTCGAGACCTTGCGCGGTCAGCGCGCCGCCGCTGCCATTGTCGGCCTCGGCTTCGCCGTGCTTCTCATCGCCGCTCTCGCCGGCACCCTCGGCAGCTTTCATC
Organism: Mycobacteriales bacterium; assembly: GCA_036269855.1. Lineage (GTDB taxonomy): Bacteria > Actinomycetota > Actinomycetes > JAFAQI01 > JAFAQI01 > DATBDO01. The sequence goes on along the minus strand of DATBDO010000015.1, from coordinate 26,190 downwards.
CGAAGGGCGTCGCCACGGCCGAAGACGGCAAAGGCAATGTCGTCGCCATCGCCGAACTGCTGTTCAGTCGCTACGTGTTCGCATTCGAAGCCACGAGCGCGTTGCTCATCACGGCCGGACTCGGTGCGATGGTCCTCGCCCACCGGGAACGGCTGACCCCGCGGCAGACGCAGCGGGAGCGGATGCAAGAGCGCTTCGCCCGCGGTGGCGCCGCGGCTGCTCCGCTGCCCGGACCGGGGGTCTATGCCGACCATGACGCGGTCGACACCCCGGCGCTGCTGCCGGACGGTGCCATCGCGCCGGGCAGCGTGCCTGAGCATCTGCAGATTTCCGCCGCCCGGCCACACGTCGAGGGCGTCGAGCGGGAGCTCGAGCGATGAGAGTCGTGCCGGAGGCGCGCAAATGAGCGTCGACTATTACCTCTACCTGTCGGCAGTGCTGTTCACGATCGGCGCCGTCGGTGTGCTGATCCGTCGCAACGCCATCGTCGTGTTCATGTGCATCGAGCTCATGCTCAACGCCGTCAACCTGACCCTGGTGACGTTCGCCCGGACCAACGGCGACCTTGACGGTCAGGTCATCGCCTTCTTCGTCATGGTTGTCGCTGCGGCCGAGGTCGTCATCGGCCTGGCGATCATCATGTCGATCTTCCGTGCCCGCCGGTCGGCCTCGGTCGACGACGCCAACTTGCTGAAGTACTGAGGCCTGATGACGCTCGAACACGCTGTGGGATACGCCGCGCCGAGCGGCGTCTTTCACCTGACCTGGCTACTTGTGGCGCTGCCGGCCGCGAGTGCGGCGGCGTTGCTGCTCGGCGGTCGTCGTACCAATAGCTGGGGACACCTGCTCGGCTGCGCGGCCCCGATCGGCTCGTTCGTCATCGGTCTCGCGCAGCTCTTTGCCATCCTCGGCCGGGACTCGGCCGACCGCCGGATCGACCAGCATCTCTTCACCTGGATACCCGTCGGCGGGTTTGACGCCCAGGCCAACTTGCTGCTCGACCCGTTGTCGCTGGTCTTCGTACTGCTGATCACCGGCGTGGGATCACTGATCCACGTCTACTCGATCGGTTACATGGAGCACGACCCGGACCGCAGGCGGTTCTTCGGTCAGCTCAACCTGTTCGTCGCGGCGATGCTGCTGCTCGTCCTGGCCGACAACTACCTGGTCATGTACGTCGGGTGGGAGGGCGTCGGCCTGGCGTCGTACCTGCTCATCGGCTTCTGGCACTACAAGCCGAGCGCCGCGGTCGCCGCCAAGAAGGCGTTCCTCGTCAACCGGGTCGGTGACCTCGGGCTGTCGCTGGCGATCATGTTGATGTTCGCGACGTTCGGCACGTTCTCGTTCGCCGGCGTCTTCTCCGGCGCCCACGTGCCTGGCGTGCACGGCGGCACACTCACCGCCATCGGTTTGCTGTTGCTGCTCGGGGCTTGCGGCAAGAGCGCGCAAGCGCCACTGCAGTCCTGGCTTCTCGATGCGATGGAAGGTCCGACGCCCGTTTCGGCCCTCATCCATGCCGCGACGATGGTGACCGCGGGGGTCTACCTCGTCGCCCGCTCCGCGCCGCTCTACAACGTCGCGCCGGATGCCCGGACCGCTGTCGAGGTCGTCGGGGCCGTGACGCTCGTGATGGGCGCGATCATCGGTTGCGCCTATGACGACATCAAGAAGGTGCTCGCGGCGTCGACCATGAGCCAGATCGGCTACATGATGCTCGCCGTCGGTCTGGGCCCGGGTGTCTACGCGATCGGCATCTTGCACTTGCTGACGCACGGCTTCTTCAAGGCCAACATGTTCCTCGGCGCCGGATCCGTCATGCACGGCATGAATGACGAGGTCAACATGCGCCGCTACGGCGGGCTGCGCAAGGTCATGCCGGTGACGTTTGTGACGTTCGGCATCGGTTACCTCGCGATCATCGGCATGCCGCCGTTCGCCGGGTTCTTCTCCAAGGACAAGATCATCGAGGCCGCCTTCGACAAGGGCGGAGCCGAGGGCTGGATCCTCGGCGTCGTCGCGCTCGTCGGTGCCGGCGTTACCGCGTTCTACATGACCCGACTCATGATCATGACGTTCTTCGGCAACCGCAGATGGTCCAAGGACGCCCATCCGCACGAGTCGCCGTCGGTCATGACCGGTCCGATGATCCTGCTTGCCATCGGCTCCGCCGTCGCCGGCGGTCTGCTCGTCCTCGGCGGGTCGCTCCAGCACTTCCTCACTCCCGCCGTCGGATCCAGCGTCGAGGAAGGCGCGCACACGATCGCGCCTGTCGTGCTCACACTGCTGACGCTCGTCGTCGTCGCGGGTGGCGTGGCTGCGGGCTGGTGGCTCGTCGGCCGCAAGCCGGTGCCCGTCGAGCAGCCGCTCAACGTCACACCGATGACCTGGGCCGCCCGCCGGTCGCTCTACGGCGACGCGCTCAACGAAAGCGTGTTCATGCGCCCGGGCAACTACCTGACCCGAGCACTGGTGTTCGTCGATGGCAGGGGGGTCGACGGAGCGGTCAACGGTCTCGCCGCGCTCGTCGGTGGCAGCAGCGCCCGCGCCCGGCGCGCGCAGACCGGCTTCGCTCGCTCCTACGCGTTGGCGATGCTTGCCGGTGCCCTGACGGTGACGGCCGCCCTCGTCCTGGTCCGGGTGGGCTGAGCCATGTCGACGTTCCCCTGGGTGACGGTCATCGGGGCGATCCCGCTCGCCGGTCTCGTCCTGCTCCTGCTTACGCCGAGGGATCGGGCCGACGAGGCGAAGCGGATCGCGCTCGGCGCGTCATTGGCGACGCTCGTCGGATCCATCTGGATGGCTGCGGCTTACCACTCGGACGGCGCTCGGTTCCAGTTCTTCCAGCGTTACGACTGGATCAAGGCATTCGGCGCGCACTACGAGGTCGGCGTCGACGGCATCGCACTGGCGCTCATCCTCATGACGACGGTGCTGACGCCTGTCATCGTTCTGGCGTCGTGGAACGACGCCGAAGATGGCCGGCACAGTGTCCGGACGTTCTTCGGGCTGCTGCTCGCGACCGAGACGATCGTGATCGGCGTCTTCGGCTCGCTCGACGTCTTCTTCTTCTACGTCCTGTTCGAGGCGATGCTCATCCCGATCTACTTCTTGATCGGCTCCTACGGCGGCCCGCGGCGGTCCTATGCGGCCGTCAAGTTCCTGCTTTACTCGCTGGCCGGCGGCCTGCTCATGCTCGTTGCCGTCATCGCCCTGTTCGTGGTCTCCAAGCATCAGCTCGGACACGGCACGTTCGACTTCCGGGTGCTGTCGACCCAGCTGCACCTGTCCCACCACGAGCAGATCGCACTTTTCCTCGGCTTCTTCATCGCCTTTGCCATCAAGGCACCGCTATGGCCGTTCCACACCTGGCTGCCGGATGCAGCAGCCGAGGCGCCCACCGGGGTCGCGGTCATGCTCGTCGGCGTACTCGACAAGGTCGGCACGTTCGGCTTCCTGCGCTACTGCATCCCGCTCTTCCCGTATGCGTCGCGCACGCTGGCGCCGTACGTTCTGGGCCTGTGCGTGACCGGCATCCTGTACGGCGCTCTTCTCGCCGTCGGCCAACGGGACATGAAGCGACTCGTCGCTTACTCGTCGGTGTCACACTTCGGATTCATCGCGCTCGGCGTGTTCGCATTCACGAGCCAGGGTGGCTCCGGCGCGACGCTCTACATGGTCAATCATGCGTTCTCCACCGGCGCGCTGTTCCTGCTCGTCGGCTTCCTCGCCACCCGCAGGAACTCCCGGTTCATCGACGATTTCGGTGGCGCAGCGACAGTTGCGCCATGGCTCGGCGCGATGTTCCTCGTCGCCGGCCTTTCGGCGTTGTCGCTGCCCGGACTGTCGACCTTCGTCAGTGAGTTCCTGGTGCTCGTCGGCACGTTCACCGTGCATCGATGGTTCGCCGTGGTCGCGACATTCGGCATCGTGCTCGCCGCGGTCTACGTGCTCTGGATGGTCCAGCGGGCCATCCACGGTCCGGTCCGTGAGGGCCTCGAGAACATGCGGGATCTCGACTTCCGCGAAGCCTGGGTGATCGCGCCGGTGATGGCCGTGATCGTCGCCCTCGGTGTCTATCCCAAGCCGTTGCTCGACGTCATCAACCCTGCCGTGCACTCGTCGTTCACCAAGGTCCGTTCGCACGATCCGGCCCCGTCGCGGCCACCCGACGTGGGCTTCGAAAGCAAGACACCCCTGAACAGCAGTGGAGGCACGCCTTGACCGCGCTTGCGGCGGACTTCACCGCCCCGTCGATCTCCTACTCGGCGCTGGCGCCGGTGCTGATCGTGACCATTGCGGCCGTCGTCGGAGTGCTTGTCGACGCCTTCGCGCCGCGGTCACAGCGCTGGGGTGCGCAGCTCGCCGTGACGCTGGCAGGGTTGCTGGGATCGTTCGTCGCCGTCTGCACGCTGGCCCATACCCGGGAGATCACGGCATCCGGCGCGCTCGTGGTCGACGGCCCGACGTTGTTCCTCCAGGGCACCATCGCGATCATCGCTCTCGCGAGTGTCCTGCTCATCGCCGACCGATCGCCCGAGATGGGCGGCGGCGCTCTTGTCGCAGAGGCGGCCGCGATCCCGGGATCCGCCGAGGAGCGGGCCGGCATAGCCGCCGGCCGGGCCCAGACCGAGGTCTTTCCGCTGTTGCTGTTCGCCGTGGCGGGCATGATGCTCTTCCCGGCGGCCAACGACCTGCTGATGCTCTTCGTGGCGCTCGAGGTGCTCTCCCTACCGCTCTATCTGATGTGCGGACTGGCACGACGGCGCCGGCTGCTGAGCCAGGAGGCGGCGGTCAAGTACTTCCTGCTCGGTGCCTTCTCGTCGGCGTTCTTCCTCTATGGGTTGGCGCTGCTCTACGGCTACGCCGGCACGATCTCGTTGAGCGGCATCCGCGCGGCCGCGCAGTCGGGCCAGCACGGCGACACGCTGTTGATCCTCGGGCTGGCCCTGCTGGCCGTCGGCCTGTTGTTCAAGATCGGCGCAGTTCCCTTCCACTCGTGGGTGCCCGATGTCTATCAAGGTGCGCCGACCCCGATCACTGCGCTGATGGCCGGGGCAACCAAGGTGGCCGCGTTCGGCGCCCTGCTGCGGGTCTTCTACGTCTCGTTCGACGGGCTGGGTTGGGACTGGCGACCGGTCGCGTGGGGCGTGGCCATCATCACCATGCTGGTCGGATCGTTGCTGGCCGTGACGCAGACCGACGTCAAGCGCATGCTGGCCTACTCCTCGATCGCCCACGCCGGTTTCATCCTTGTGGGTGTCATCGCGCTCAACCGGTCCGGCCTGTCCGGATCGTTGTTCTACCTGCTCGCCTACGGCATGACAACCGTCGGCGCCTTCGGGATCCTGACCCTCGTCCGGGATCCGGACGGGGAAGCGACGCATCTGTCGCGCTGGGCGGGTCTCGGCCGTCGTTCACCGTTGGTCGCCGGCGTGTTCGCCCTGTTCCTCCTTGCGCTCGCCGGCATCCCGCTCACGTCCGGCTTCACCGGCAAGTTCGCCGTGTTCTCTGCCGCTGTCTCGGGTGGCGCGACGCCGCTCGTCGTCGTCGGAGCCATCGCGTCGGCGATGGCCGCGTTCTTCTACGTCCGGGTCATCGTGATGATGTTCTTCGCCGAGCCGCTGGCCGACGGGCCGGTCGTGGTGGCGCCCGGCCTGGCAACTGCCGGTGCGCTGGCGGTGTCCGCGGCTGTCACCGTGGCCCTGGGGGTGTATCCGCAGCCGGTTCTCGATCTCGCCCACCACGCCGTACCGTTTCTTAGATGAGCCAGCGAGCCGCCGCGGTCGACTTCGCCGACCCGGCGCTGGAGGCACAGATCCGTGCCGGGCTCGACGCTGTCGAGTCAACGCTGCGGGCAGCGGTCAAGAGCGACTATCCGTTCGTCACCGAAACCTCGCAGCATCTGGTGGCGGCGGGCGGCAAGCGGTTTCGGCCCTTGGTCGTGCTTCTGGCCGCGCAATTCGGCGACCCGGGTGCGCAAGGCGTGGTTCCTGCGGCGGTCGTCGTCGAGCTGACTCACCTCGCGACGCTCTACCACGACGACGTCATGGACGAGGCGCTGTTGCGTCGGGGCGCTCCGTCGGCCAACAGCAGGTGGGGCAACACCGTCGCGATCCTCACGGGCGACTTCCTGTTCGCCCGCGCGTCCGACATCCTCGCCGACCTCGGGCCGGAGGCCGTCCGGTTGCAGGCCCGGACCTTCGAACGGCTGGTGCAGGGGCAGATCCGCGAGACCGTCGGTCCGGGCGAGGGCGACGATCCGGTGGAGCACTACCTGCACGTTGTCGGAGACAAGACCGGGTCGCTCATCGGGACATCCGGCCGGTTCGGCGCGATGCTTTCCGGCGCGGCTGATCCGGCCACCGAGGTACTCACCCGGTTCGGCGAGCGAATCGGCGTCGCGTTCCAACTCTCCGACGATCTGCTGGACGTGCTGTCGGAGAGCGAGGACTCCGGCAAAGTGCCGGGCACCGACCTGCGCGAGGGCGTGCCCACGCTGCCGGTGTTGCTGCTTCGCCGGTCGGACAAACCCGCAGACACCCAGCTCCTGGCCGCCCTCGACGGCGACCTCACTCAGGACAGTGCCCTGGCGGCGGCGCTCGCCGAGCTGCGTCGTCACCCGGTCATGGACCGGGCGCGGGCGGTGCTCGAGGACTGGGCCGAGGACGCCCGCGCGACGCTCGCGCCGCTGCCGGACGTCCCGGCCAAGGCAGCGCTCGACTCGCTGTGCGACTTCGTCGTCCGGCGTACCTCGTAGCCGATGGCACCAGGCACTCTCGACTGGCGGCCCGCCGCCGAACACACCGATCTGCTGGGCGTCCCGGTCGCCGCGTTCCTCACCGAGTGGGAGCACGCCGGCACGGTCAGCGTCGCGGAGATCGACCCGGCGCTCGCGGACACCGCGGCGTTCTGCGAGCGATATGACGTTGCGTTGTCGGCATCTGCCAACTGCGTTGTCGTCGCCGGCCGTCGGGGCGAAGACGTCCGCTATGCCGCGTGCATGATCCTGGCGACCGACCGGGCGGACGTGAATGGCGTGGTGCGCCGCAGGCTGGACGCCCGAAAAGCTTCGTTCGCCGCCATGGAGGACGCGGTGACCATGACGGGCATGGAGTACGGCGGCATCACTGCGTTCGGCTTGCCGATCGATTGGCCGATTCTCGTCGACGACGCGATCCTCGAGGTCGAGTCGGCAGTTGTCGGCTCCGGCATTCGTGGCTCGAAGATCGCGCTCCCGGGGTCGCTTCTCGCCCAGATTCCGCAGGCCGAAGTTGTGACGCTGCGGCTGTAACGCAGCGGGGTTCGCCGGCCATAGCCTGGCAACGAACTACGACAGCTGGAGGACCTCATGCTTCGACGCTCCCGCACACTGACGCTGGTGCTGGCCGGGCCCCTGAGCCTGTTCGCCTACCACCCGCTGCACGCCTTGGCCTCGCCCGGCGGAGCGACATGTGACGGCTTTGCGGCTACCAAAGTCGTCTCGTCGCACTCATCGCACCGCGTCGACGGCACCAGCCATCGGGATGTCATTGTCATGAAGGCCGCCGGCCACGTCGTGCACGCGCGAGGCGGCAACGACGTCATCTGCGGATCGTCCGGCCACGACACGATCTTCGGTGGCCACGGCAACGACATGATCTTCGGCGAGGACGGCAACGACGACATCAACGGCGGCGCCGGCAACGACAACGAACAGGGCAACAGCGGCGACGACACGCTCGACGGTGGCTCCGGGGATGACGTCGAGGACGGCGGCTCGGGCAACGATGAGCTCAACGGCGACGACGGTGACGACCAGCTCGACGGTGGCCACGGCGACGACACCGAGGACGGTGGGTCCGGCAACGACGACGTCAGCGACAGCGGCAACGACGATCAGGGCGACGACAGTGGCACTGACGGCTGAACCGAAGCCGCGCTAGCGGTCCAGCGCCACCACTACCCCGCCGGCCAGATCGGGTCCCCTCGATCTGGCCGGTTGGATGACGGCCATGGCCGTCGCGATCAGGACACCAAGGCCGCCGGCCACCGCGACGACAGCCCACGGCGGCGCGACGGAGGCGATCACGCCACCCAACAGGATGGCCAGCCCTTGACCCGTCACCATGCCGGTTGTTGCGAGCGCGATCGCCTGGGATCGGCGCTCGTTCGGTACTTCCCGGACGAACGCGGTGTTCGCGGCCACGTTGTACGCCGTTCCCACGCCGCAAAGCGCCCACAGCAGGAGCGTCACCGGCAGGCCGGGTTGCAGCGCGCAGGCCGCCAAGGGCAGGCCGGTGCAGATCGCGAGCGGAAGCATCAGTCGCATGCGCTGCTCGTGCGTCGTACGTCGGACCAGGACCCATGCACCAACCACGCAGCCGAACGGGATGCTGGCAAGCAGCAGGCCCACGCCGGCGGCGCTGGCATGCAGGTCGGCGGCGTACGGCGCGGCAAGGCCCTCCGGGACGACCCACAGGGAGTTCAGCCAAGCCAGCGAGAGCAGCCGGCGCAGCGTGGGCGAGCGAAAGACCAGCGCTGCGGACGTGCGTAGCTGTGCTCCGCGCGACTCCGTGGTCTCCAGGGCGGCCGCGCGGTGCTTCACGGCAGTCATCACCGTGAGGGCAGCGACAAGGAAGGTCAACGCATCCAGCGACAAGGCAAGGCGGGCCCCCAGAGTCGCGACAAGCACGCCACCCAGGGCGAAGCCGAGCACTTGGGCCGCCTCGGTGGTGATCGTGAAGATCGCCAGTCCGGTCGGGTAGGTATCCGCGGGCAGCAGCTCGGGCAGCATGGCCGACCGGGCCGCGTCGTACAGCGGAGAGACGAGCGTCACCGCCACCAGCAGGACACCCATGGCCGGCAACGGCATCCCGGGCAGCGCCATGACCGCGACACCGGCGGCACGACCCAGATCGAGCGCCACGAGCACGCTGCGGCGAGGACGCCGGTCAGCGGTCCCCGCGAACAGCGGACCGGCGAGATAGGGCAGGAACGTCAGGGCGTAGGCGAGCCCAGTGAGTGCGGCCGAGTCGGTGCGTTGGTAGACCAGGACAGCGATCGCTACCCGGGCGAGCTGGTCGCCCAGGAGGGAGAGCGCGCGCGCCAGCCACAGCGCGCGGAACTCGCGGTAGCAGAACGGGCTGACGGTCGATGGCATCTCGGCGATTGTCGGCGCGCCAGAGGATCGACATCAGTCGAATGGCGCAATTCGGGCCATGATCGTGAATATCCCCCGAATGGGCCGCAACGTCGGGAGCCCGCTCGGACTAGGAGCATTGACCGCGATTAGGCCGAATGGGCTAACGCTAGGCCATTCGGGTGAATCCGGCGTACGGAGCTTCGCGGTCGCTGCGAGCCTTTCGCTGCTCGCGGGAAGCGCATCAGTCGTGACACCTCGCGGGTCGAGCCGGGAAGGGGGTGTCACGACATGTGCAACGCCGCCACATGGAGCTAGGAGCTCGCTCGCGTTGGTTGCCCGGACAGGCTCATACCGACGCAGATGTTTGACTGCCGTCGAGGTCGGTACCGGCGTTAGCGCGCCGTATCGGCCTCGCGGTTTTCTTCGGTCCGGTTCGACGAAACCTTGAATCACCAGCCGAGAGCTTTGGCGACGAGGTCGTTCATCACCTCGGTCGCTCCGCCGCCGATACCGAGGATCCGGGCATCCCGATAGTGCCGCTCGACCTCGGTGCCACGCATGTAGCCGGTGCCGCCGTGCAGCTGGACCGCCTCGTTGACCACGAACTCGCAGGCGGCCACGCACTGGTTCTTGGCGATGGCGGCTTCGGCGAACAGCTGCTCGCCGGCGGTGTGCCGCTCCATGACATGGCGGGTATAGACGCGTGACACGTCGACGGCCCGTTTCATCTCGACCAACTTGTGGCGCACGACCTGCTTCGTTATCAACGGCTTGCCGAACGCGGTGCGGTTGCGTACCCACTCGACGGTGAGGTCGAGTGCTCGCTGAGCCATCGCATAGGCGTGTGTCGCCAGCCCCAGCCGCTCGCTGGCGAAGTTCTGCGCGACCTGGATGAAGCCGGTGCCTTCGCCGCCCACGAGGTTGGCCGCCGGCACGCGGACGTCGACGTAAGCGAGCTCGCCCGTGTCACTGCAGAGCCAGCCCATCTTGTCCAGCCGTCGTACGACGGAGAAGCCCGGCGCATCAGTGTCGACGACCAGCACGGACAGGCCCCGATGCGGATCGTCGGCGGTGCGCACGATCGTGGTGATGAAGTCAGCCCGGGTCGACGAGGTGATGAAGGTCTTGGCGCCGTTGACGACGTAGCTGTCGCCCTCGCGGACCGCTCGGGTCCGGATGCCGGCGACGTCGCTGCCCGCATCCGGCTCGGTGACGGCGAGGGAACCGATGCGGTCACCGGCGAGAGTGGGCTTGGCGTAGCGGTCGATCAGATCCGCGTTGCCGGACGCGATGATGTGCGGTAGCGCGATCCCATGGGTCATGAGCGAGGCGATCAAGCCGCCGGACGCACCGTTGCCGAGCAATTCTTCGGTGACGATGGCGGCGTCGATGCCGTTGCCGCCCTGGCCGCCGGCCGACTCGGGAAACGCGACTCCGAGCAAACCCGCGTCAGCGGCGCGCCGGTGCAGCTCGCGCGGCAGTTCACCGGCCTCTTCCCACTCATCGAGATGTGGCAGTACGTCGCGGGTGGTGAAGTCTCGGACAACGTCGCGCAGCGCGATGCGTTCGGGCGTGCTCCACGGATCGGTGGTCATTGGCCGTCCTGCTCCAGCAGCTCGAGGGGGATGTTCACGTGTCGCGACCGCAGCCACTCACCGAGTCCCTTTGCCTGCGGGTCCTGCCGGGTGCCGGCGGCGACGCCGTCACCGAGCAGCCCGTGGACGACGAAGTTGAGCGCACGAATGTTCGGCAAGTCGTGCCGGTCGACGTCGTACTCCTTGGTTTCGGGCAACAGCTCTTTGAACTTCTCCACGGTCAACCCGCGTGACAGCCATTCGAAAGCTTCGTCCGACTCCACCCAGACGCCGAGGTTCGCGTTGCCACCCTTGTCCCCGCTGCGCGCGCCGGCGACCGTGCCGAGCGGAGCACGCGTCACCTCCCGCCAGGACGCTCGTAACTTCGGGTCCGGCGTCACGCTCGAGGTGCCGTAAGTGGCGGGCTTCGACGCGACGTGCTCGATGGGAATTCTCGACCCGTCGTCGAGGACCACGACTTGCTCGATCTCTTCGTTGGCGACAAGCGCCGGCCAGTAGACGCCGTACATCGTCGCGTCGCCTGGTGGCGACGTCAGCGTGCATCCTGGGTACGACGCGAGCGCAATCTCCACGGCGGCGGACGAGAACGGGCGGCCGATCTTCTGAGCATCCGCGTCCTTGACGGTGACCCGAAGCGTCGCGACCGCTTGCTCGTTCGTCTCGGGGTCGTCGTGGTCAGTTCGCGCCAGCGTCCACGTCACCGACTCCGCGTGCGACAGCACGGGCGTGAGCTGTCGCTTGACCAGATCGGCCTTGGCCTCGATGTCGAGGCCGGTCAGCAAGAAGGTCATCGAGTTGCGGTAGCCACCGAGCAGGTTGAGACAGACCTTGGTCGTCTTCGGTGGCGACAGTCCTTGGACCCCGCTCACGCGCACCCGATCGGGGGCCTCCTCGGCGAGCTGGATGGTCGCGAAGTCGGCGGAGACGTCCGGGTTGAGGTAGACGGTCGGACCGATCTCGTAGAGCAGTTGCGCCGTGACCGTCCCGACAGTGACGGCGCCGCCGGTGCCCGGATGCTTGGTGACGACGCTGCTGCCGTCCTCGGCGATCTCGGCGAGCGGGAAGCCGAGGTGCTCGTTGCCGGGGATCTCGGTGAAGAACGAGTAGTTGCCGCCGGTCGTCTGCGCCCCGCACTCGAGGATGTGACCGGACACGAGCGCGCCTGCAAGTGCGTTCCAGTCGTCACGGGCCCACCCGTGCCACCACGCCGCCGGTCCGATGACGAGGGCGGCGTCGGTGGTGCGGCCGGTGACGACGACCTGCGCACCTGAGTCGAGGGCCGCGGCGATGCCCCAACCACCCAGATAGGCGTTGGCGGTCAACGGATCTGCGACCAGCGGCTTGCCGGTGTCGAGATTGGCGAGGCCCGAGCCGTCGGGCCCGGCGAGCTCGGAGACGCGCGGCATGAGGTCGTCGCCCTCGACGTGAGCGACATTGACCCGCAGCCCCAGCCGGCGGGCCACCTCACGAATGGCGCCGGCGCAACCCGCCGGGTTGAGGCCTCCCGCGTTGGCGACGATGCGCACACCCTTCTCCCACGCCGTACCGAGGCTCTCCTCGAGCTGACGCACGAAGGTCGTGGCGTAGCCCCGCGCCGGGTCCTTGGCCATGGACCGGAAGAGGATGAGCATCGTCAGCTCGGCGAGATAGTCACCGGTGAGGACGTCGAGCTGACCGCCGTCGAGCATCTCGCGCATCGCGGCGAACCTGTCACCGTAGAAGCCGGAACAGTTGCCGATGCGCACGGGACGCGCCACGGTCGGACGGTATCAAGATGCGTGCATAGTCTGGCCCGGTGAGGAAGCAGGCGTTCTCCGTCTTCCGGCGGCTGCCGGACCCGATGCGCCGGTTGGTCGTCCACGCTGCGACGCCGTCGTACACCGTCGGTGCAGTTGCGGTCCTGCGCCGTCGGGATGGACGCCTCGCTCTGGTTCGGCAACGGCACAGCCTTGGCTGGGCATTGCCCGGCGGACTGCTTGCTCGCGGGGAGGGTGTCGCGGACGGCCTCGTACGCGAGATCGCCGAGGAGCTCGGCATCGATCTCGATCCGAGCAGTCTGCCGGTCCCGTACGCCGCAGTGAACTCATCCGCACGTCGCGTGGACGTCGTCTACTTCATCGATGCGCCGGCACGGGCGCGGCTGCGGAGTGAGGATGACGTCGAAGTCACCGGCACGGGGTGGTTCGCCCTCGACAAGCTGCCGGAAGTCAGCGATCCGACAGCGGAGATCCTGCGCGCGGTCCGGCTGTTGTGAGTCTCGCCGGGCTCGTGCTCGCGGCCGGCCGGGGTGAACGCCTGCGTCCGTTGACCGACGCCGTGCCCAAACCCCTGCTCGAGGTTGGCGGGCCAACCCTGCTCAACCTCGCGCTCGACCGAGTCGCCCAGGTGATACCGCTAGATCCGAGCGACGTGGCCGTCAACGCGCACTGGCTGTCCGATCAGATCGTCGGCGCCGTAGCCGGACGTGCACACGTGTCGATCGAACAGCCGGCGGCACTGGGCACGGCCGGCGCGGTCGGTGAGTTGCGCAGCTGGCTGGCCGGACGGGACCTGCTCATCACCAACAGCGACGCCTGGTACGACGGCCGGCTCGACATCACCGGTTTCGTGACCGACTGGGACCAACGGCGGCCTCGACTTCTCGTCGTCGAGGACATCGAGCAACCGGACTTCGATGAGCGCTGGCGCTTCGCGGGCACGTCGCTGCTTCCGGGCCGGATTGCGCAGACGCTCGAGGCGGTGCCGAGCGGCCTTTACGAGATGGTCTGGAGCCGCACTCCGGTCGACCTCGTCCCGACCGACGTGGCGTTCATCGACTGCGGCACCTCCGCTGACCTGGACCGGGCCCGCGAACTAGCGACCAGCGCCGCTCAGTAAGCCCGCCGCTCCCTTGCATCATTGAGTGCAACGAAATCCGGCGATTGACCCAGGTCGGAGGCCGGATTTCGTCTCACTCAACATGCTGGGTGGTGCCGCAAAACTTGTGCGCGCTACGCCCAGCCTCGTGAGACTACGGTGCGCTGACCGGACTAATAAGTGGCGTTCGCGCGGTCAGGCGGAGAGACGCGCGTCGGACGTTGGCGGCGATTGCGCAGGCGCCGGGTTGCTGAACTCCATCGCCCCGTCCTCGAGCGACCCGCGCCGGATCATCAAGACGTCCTTGATGTAGTTCTGGTAGAGCCGCCACGGTGGCGCCTCGCCCTGCTTGGGGAAGTCCTGCACAGACCGCAGCACGTAACCCGACGTCAGGTCGACGAACGGCCGATCCGGCAAGGCCGCCTCCCGCCAGCGCGGTGTCACCTGTCGCATGCCGAGGGCTTTCATGTGGTTGAGCAAACGGCAGACGTACTCGCAGATCAGGTCGCACTTGAGCGTCCAAGAAGCGTTGGTGTAGCCGATCGCCGCGGCCATGTTGGGTACGTCGGACAGCATCATGCCCTTGTAGCCGACTTTCTCGGACAGTTTCACGGCCTCGCCGTCGACCGTCATCGCAAGTCCGCCGAACGCAAGCATCTGCAGTCCCGTCGCGGTGATGATGATGTCGGCCTCGAGTTCCTGACCCGACGTGAGCCGGATGCCGGTCTCGGTGAACGTCTCGATCGTGTCGGTGACGATCGACGCCCGGCCGCTGCTCAGGGTCGTGAACAGATCGCCGTCGGGCACGAGACACATCCGCTGGTCCCACGGGTTGTAGCGAGGGCTGAAGTGCGTGTCGATGTCAAAGTCCGGCGGCAGCGCCTTCTGCTGTCCCTTGCGGATGATCGCCTTCATGACGTGTGGGCGGCGGCGACTCAGCTGGAAGCTGAACATCGCCAGCAACACGTTCTTCCACCGCAAGAGCGAGAGCGCGATGCGGTCAGGCAGCACCCGCATCAGCGGCTTGGCGAGCGGGTCGACCGCTGGTAGCGCGACGACATAGGTCGGCGAGCGCTGCAGCATCGTGACGTGCGCCGCGATCTCGGCCATCGAGGGGATCAGCGTCACGGCGGTCGCCCCGCTCCCGATGATGACGACGCGCTTGCCGGCGTAGTCGAGATCCTCGGGCCAGTGCTGGGGATGGATGATCGTGCCGCTGAAACGGTCCCGACCGGGGAACTCGGGCGTGTAGCCCTCGTCGTAGCGGTAGTAGCCCGCGCACATGAAGAGGAAGTTGCATGTGAACTGCACGGTCTCGCCGGTGTCTGTGCGCTCGACGTCGACGGTCCACAGCGCGTCCGCGGTCGACCAGGACGCGCGCACGACCTTGCGGTTGAACCGGATCTTCGAGTCGACGCCGTATTCGCGGGCAGTGTCCTTGATGTAGGCCAGGATCGACGGTCCGTCCGCGATCGACTTCGGCTCCGGCCACGGGCGGAACGGAAAGCCCAGCGTGAACATGTCGGAGTCGGAGCGGATGCCCGGATAGCGGAACAGGTCCCACGTCCCGCCGATGGCGTCCCGCGCCTCGAGGATCGCGAACGTCTTGTCCGGGCACTTCATCGTGAGATGGCAGCCGGCGCCGATGCCGGACAGGCCGGCACCGACCACGAGAACGTCGACATGCTCCGTCATCTGGTCATTGTCCATGCCGCCCGGCGACGACGAGGTTGCGGGTGATCTCCAGATGGCCGTGACGCTGGGTCACCGCGAAGAGGCGCGTCCGGGCCGATCGTCGCCAGATCCCCGGCAAACTGCGAGCGGATCGCCCCGACTCGTGCCAACAAGGTGGCGACCGAGCCCGTCGCTGTCGGTCCAGCAGGAAGTAGTCGCACACCCCGGCATCGTGCCGCGAGCTGGTTAGTTGATGGTCCAGGTGTCGCCGCTGGCGAGAAGCGCGGCCAGGTCGCCTGGCCCGGACTCGGCTCTCGCATGGTCAATCTGCGCGTTGACCTGGTCGTCGTAGGCCGGCTGGCCGACCGCTCGGAACACACCGATCGGCGTCACGCCGTCGTCGACGTTGCCGAGACGAGACAGCATGAACGCAAGCGCGGGTTCGGTGTGGGTGACGTCGTGGACGAGCAGGGTTTCCGGCCGGACCTTCGACGTGTCGACGACTTCTAGGCCGCCACGGCCGGTCAGGCGTACGCCCTTCTCGCCATTGGATCCGAAGGTGATCGCTTTGCCGTGCTCGAGCCGTACGACGGCGGTGTCGCGGGTCTCCGGACTCTTGAGTACGTCGAAGGCGCCGTCGTTGAAGATGTTGCAGTTCTGGAGGATCTCGACGAATGCGGCGCCGCGGTGCTCGGCGGCGGCTCGGAGGACCTCGGTGAGGTGCTTGCGGTCGGAGTCGATGGTGCGCGCGACGAACGTTGCCTCGGCGCCGAGTGCGAGCGAGACCGGGTTGAACGGCGTGTCCACCGACCCGACCGGCGTCGACTTGGTGATCTTGCCGACCTCGGAGGTCGGTGAGTACTGCCCCTTGGTCAGCCCGTAGACGCGGTTGTTGAACAGCAGCAGCTTGAGGTTGACGTTGCGGCGCAGCGCATGGATCAGATGGTTGCCGCCGATGGACATGAAGTCGCCGTCACCGCCGATCACCCAGACCGACAGGTCGGGGCGGGAGGTGGCGAGGCCGGTAGCGATCGCGGGTGCCCGGCCGTGGATCGAGTGCATGCCGTAGGTGTTGAGGTAGTACGGGAACCGCGCGGCGCAGCCGATGCCGGAGATGCAGACGATGTTCTCCCGGCGCAGCCCGAGCTCCGGCAGGAAGGACTGCACCGCGGCCAGGATGGCGTAGTCGCCGCAGCCGGGGCACCAGCGAACTTCCTGGTCGGACGTGTAGTCCTTCTTCGTCGCCTTGTCGTCGGTGAGCGGCACGAGGTCGAGCCCCTTGCGGCCACCTTGCAACGGGATGCTCATGCTGAGAGCACCTCCCGGATGGCTTCGGCGAGCTCCACGGCCTTGAAGGGCAGTCCGCGGACGGAGGTGTAGGACATCGCGTCGACGAGGAACCGCGCGCGGATCAGCATCGCGAGCTGGCCGAGGTTCATCTCCGGGATGAGCACCTGTCGATAGCGGCTGACCACGTCGCCGGTGTTGGCCGGGAACGGATTGAGGTGTCGCAGGTGCGCCTGCGCGACCTTGCCGCCGTCGTCACGGACGTCGCGCACCGCGGCGCCGATCGGCCCGTAGGTCGAGCCCCAGCCCAGCACCAGCAGCTCGGCGTCGCCGGTCGGGTCGTCGACCTCGAGGGGCGGGATCGATGCCGCAATGCCGTCGACCTTGGCTTGCCGCAGTCGCACCATCGTGTCGTGGTTGGACGGGTCGTAGGAGATGTTGCCGGACCCGTCGGCCTTCTCGATGCCCCCGATCCGGTGCTCCAGCCCCGGAGTGCCCGGCACCGCCCAGGGACGGGCCAGCGTCTCGGGGTCGCGGAGGTAGGGCCAGAAGTCCGGCGTGCCGTCTGCCTTCTCATGGTTCGGCTCGGTGGCGAACGCGACCTGCAGATCCGGGAGCGTCGTCACGTCGGGGACCAGCCACGGCTCAGAGCCGTTGGCGAGGTAGGCGTCGGAGAGCAGGAACACCGGGGTGCGGTAGGTGGTTGCGATCCGCACCGCTTCCAGGGCGGCATCGAAGCAGTCCGACGGTGATCGGGGCGCAACGATCGGCACTGGCGCCTCGCCGTGCCGGCCGAACATGGCGAGCAACAGGTCCGACTGCTCAGCCTTGGTCGGCATGCCGGTGGACGGCCCGGCGCGCTGGATGTCGCAGATGATCAGCGGCAGCTCGAGCGCGACCCCGAGCCCGATCGCCTCCGATTTGAGGTCGACGCCGGGACCGCTCGTGGTGGTGACACCGAGCGCACCACCGAATGCCGCGCCCAGCGCGGCGCCGACACCTGCGATCTCGTCCTCGGCCTGGAACGTGCGAACACCGAAGCGCTTGTGCTTCGACAGCTCGTGCAGGATGTCCGACGCCGGCGTGATCGGGTAGGAGCCCAGGAACAACGACAGCCCGGACTGCACGCTGGCGGCGATCAGCCCGTAGGCGAGCGCCCCGTTGCCGGTGATGTTGCGGTAGAGGCCACGCGGCATAACTGCCGGCTTGACCTCGTAGCGCACCGTGAACGCCTCGGTCGTTTCACCGAAGCTCCAGCCGGCGTTGAACGCCGTCACGTTGGCGCGCGCCAGCTCGGGTGTGTTGGCGAACTTCTTCTCCAAGAACGCGAGCGTGGTCTCGATCGGGCGGTTGTAGAGCCAGGACAGCAGGCCGAGGGCGAACATGTTCTTGGCCCGCTCGGCGTCCTTGCGCGTGATCGAGAAGCCATCGAGCGCCTTGACCGTCAGGGACGTCAGCGGGATCGCGTGGACCTGGTAGGCCGACAGCGAGTCGTCCTCGAGCGGGTTGGCGGCGTATCCAACCTTGGTCAGGTTGCGGGACGTGAACTCATCGGTGTTGACGATCAGGTCAGCCCCGGCCTGCAGGTCGGCGATCTGCGACTTCAGCGCGGCCGGGTTCATCGCGACGAGCACATCCGGCGCATCGCCCGGGGTCGTCACGTCGTGATCGGCGAAGTGGAGCTGGAAGGCGGAGACGCCGGGCAGCGTCCCGGCCGGGGCGCGGATCTCGGCCGGGAAGTCGGGGAGAGTCGAGATGTCGTTGCCGAACTCGGCGGTCTCGGAGGTGAAGCGGTCGCCGGTGAGCTGCATCCCGTCACCGGAGTCGCCCGCGAAGCGGATGATGACGCGTTCGCGCTGCTGGACTTCCTTGGCCACGACGGGTGCCTCCCCTTCCGACCATCATAAGTAGGGTTCCGGTCATGCACGGCTACTTCGGCGGTTACGCGCTAGTAGCCCTCCTGGGCCTGGTCGGGGTGGCCTTCGTGATCGTCGGGCTCGGGGTCAACCGGCTGCTACGGCCGTGGCGCCGGGCGCCGGAGAAGCTCCTGACCTACGAGTCCGGCGTGGACCCGGTGGGCGAGGGCTGGGCCCAGACCCAGGTCCGCTACTACGTCTACGCCTTCCTCTATGTCGTTTTCGCCGTCGATGCGGTCTTCCTCTTCCCCTGGGCCACTGTTTTCGCGCTTCCGGGCTATGGCGGCCTCTCGCTGGCGGAGATGTTCGTCTTCCTCGGGTTCCTCGCGGTCGGCCTTCTCTACGCCTGGAAAAAGGGCGTGCTGACGTGGGTCTAGAACTCCCACGGCGGCAGCCGACGCCGGTGCAGATCCAGGGGATCGGCGCGGGCTCCCGGATCGCGCCGGCACCTATTCGGTTCGTGCTCAACTGGGGCCGGCGCTACAGCCTCTGGGTTTTCAACTTCGGTCTCGCGTGTTGCGCGATCGAGTTCATTGCGACATCGATGAGCCGGCACGACTTCATCCGGCTAGGTGTCATCCCGTTCGCCCCGGGTCCACGACAAGCCGACCTGATGGTCGTCTCGGGCACCGTCACCGACAAGATGGCACCGGCGGTCAAGCGGCTCTACGAGCAGATGCCCGAGCCGAAGTACGTCATCTCCTTCGGGTCGTGCAGCAACTGTGGCGGCCCCTACTGGGACTCCTACTGCGTGACCAAGGGCGTCGACCAGATCATTCCGGTGGACGTCTACGTACCAGGGTGCCCGCCCCGACCGGAGGCGCTGCTGCACGGAATTCTGCGGCTGCAGGAAAAAATCGGCAGCGAATCTCTCGCCGACCGCTACCACTGGTCCCCGCAGCGGCACATCCGTTCCGTCGGCGCGGAGACGCTGACAGCACCGCTCGTCACCCCACCGAGCCGAGCAGACACGCATGTCTCCTGACGATCTCGGCGCCAAGGTCGCCACGCTGGTCGACGGCGCCGAGTCATCGGTCGCCTTCGGCCAGGTCACGGTAGAGATACCCACCATGCAATGGCGCGAGGCCGCCACCACGGTTCGCGACGACGACGCCGTCGCGTGCCGGTTCTTCGACTGGCTGTCTGCCTACGACGCGAGTACGACGGAACAGCCCGACACATTTGCGGTCGTCGTACATGCTTGGTCGACCACCCATCGGCATCACCTCCGGCTGCGCACGCAGGTGCCCACGCGTGACGGACATCTCCCGACGCTCTCCGGAGTCTGGCCGGGGGCCAACTGGCACGAGCGGGAGACGTTCGAGATGTTCGGCATCGTCTTCGACGAGCATCCGAACCTCGTACCGCTGTTGCTGCCGGACGGTTTCGAAGGCAATCCGCTGCGCAAGGACTTCATCCTCGCCTCCCGGGTGGCGAAGCCTTGGCCCGGAGCCAAGGAGCCGGGGGAGTCCGACCGCGACTCGGGTGGATCTCCCGGCCGGCGCCGGATGCTGCCACCCGGGGTCCCGTCTCCCGACGAGTGGGGACCCGGATGATCGCGCTGGAAGTGATCGGAAAGCTGCTCGGCTGCCTGCTCGTCTTCCTCACCGTCCCGCTGCTGGTGGGGCAGCTCGAACACAAGGCGATGGCTCACATGCAGTCGCGGCTCGGACCGATGTACGCCGGGGGATTTCACGGCTGGGCCCAGCTCGTCGCCGACGGCGTCAAATTCGTGCAGAAGGAGTCCGTGGTGCCCGCCCGGGCCGATCGGAGAGTCTTCGAGCTCGCTCCGCTCGTCGCGCTCCTTCCTTATCTCTTTGTCCTCGTCACGATCCCGGTTGCGCCCGGGCATGCCGCGCACAGCCTGTCAGTGGGGGTGTTCTTCGCCCTGGCCGTCGTCAGCGTCGGCGTCATCGGGGTGTTGATGGCCGGCTGGGCAAGTGCCAACAAATACTCGCTGCTGGGCGGGCTTCGCGCGGGCGCACAGCTGATGGCCTACGAGTTGCCCCTCGTCCTCGCCGCGGCGAGCGTCGCGATGGCAGCGGGCACGCTGTCGCTCGACGGCATTGCCCACGCCTGGCACTGGTGGTGGCTGCCCTACCAGGGCATCGGGATGCTCGTCTTCTTCACCGCTGCACTCGCCGAGCTCCGCCGCCCACCGTTCGACATGCCCGTCGCCGACAGCGAGATCGTGTTCGGTCCTTTCACCGAGTACACCGGTTTGCGGTTCGGCCTGTTCATCCTCGCCGAGTACGCCGGGATCGTCGTGTTCTCGGCACTCACGGCGGTGCTCTTCCTCGGTGGCTGGAAAGGCCCGTTCCTGGAGACCGGTCTCGGCTGGCTCTGGCTGCTCCTCAAGACATTCGCGCTGTCCTTTGTCGTGATCTGGCTACGTGTCAGCTACCCCCGGCTGCGGGAGGACCAGTTGCAGAAGTTCGCCTGGGCCGGACTTGTCCCGCTCGCGCTCGCACAGGTCGCTGTCACCGGCGTCGTCCGGGTTGCCACGTCATGAAGATTCCGGGCGAAGGGCTGGCCAAGGGACTCGCAGTGACCCTGCGATCCATGACCCGGCCGTCGGTGACACAGGAGTATCCGCACCAGCGACCGGAGCTGCCGCCGCGCAGTCGCGGCGTGATCGCGCTGCTCGAGGAGAACTGCACGTCGTGCATGCTGTGCGCGCGCGAGTGCCCGGACTGGTGCATCTACATCGACTCGCACAAGGAGACGCAGGCCCCGAGCACCGAAGGCGGTCGGGCCCGGACGCGCAATGTCCTCGACCGGTTCGCGATCGACTACGCGCTCTGCATGTACTGCGGCATCTGCATCGACGTCTGTCCGTTCGACGCGCTGTTCTGGTCGCCTGAGTTCGAATACGCCGCCCATGACATCGGTGACATGACTCACGAGCGCGACCGGCTGCGCGACTGGATGTGGACGGTTCCCGCTCCTCCGGCTGACGCGGGCGCGGAACCATCCGCATGACCGGCGCCGACGTGGTGTTCGGGCTCTTGGGGATCGTCTGCCTGGCGGCCGCGCTGCTTGTCGTCACGGCCCGCAACGTCATCCACGCCGCGCTGTGGCTCGTCGTCTGCTTCGGGGCGTTGGCCGGCTGCTACCTCGTCCTTACCGCGGAGTTCGTCGCCTGGGTGCAGGTGCTCATCTACATCGGCGCGGTTGTGGTCCTCATGCTCTTCGGCGCGATGCTCACCCGGGCTCCGATTGGCCGGCCGCAGTCCCTGGACAGCACCAACCGGCCCGTCGCTGCCCTAGCCGGCGTGGCGACGGCCGGCGTTCTCGTGACCCTCGTCGTGTCGGCGTTCAAGGGTGCGTACGTCGATGTCCACCACACCCAGATCGGCGACGGTCACGTCCTCGGCACCGCGGTTTTCCGGTACTTCGTCCTTGCCTTCGAGGTTGCGAGCGTGCTCTTGCTCGCCGCCCTCGTGGGCGCGATCGTCCTCACCCGGCAAGGCCGCGACTGATGCACCTGTCGATCGCGCTCGTGCTCTCCGCGCTGCTGTTCGGGGCCGGGGTCTACGGCGTGCTCGTCAGGCGCAACGCGGTTGCCCTGCTGATGGCGGTCGAGCTCATGCTCAACGCGGCCAACCTCGACCTGATCGCGTTCGACGCCTGGTTCAAGGACCGGCTCCACGCGGGCCAGACGTTCGCCCTCTTCGTCGTGGTCATCGCGGCCGCGGAAGTGGGTGTCGGTCTCGCCATCGTTCTTGCTTTGTTCCGGCTGCGTGACTCGGTTTCGGTCGACGAGGCGACAGCACTTGCCGACCGTGACCCGGTCAGACGACCGGTGGAGCAGACCCGGTGAGCGATTGGGCCTGGCTGCTGCCGACACTGCCGGCGGCCGCCGCCGTGATCGGGCTGTTCGCCTGGCGGCTGATCCCCGGTGGCCCGGCCACGCCCGCCATCCTCGGCACCACTGCCTCCGTCGTCGTCGCGGTCGGCGTGCTCGCCTCGGCCGAGCACCATCCGCTGCAAGCGACCTCGCACACCACCTCGTGGACCCCGACCGGCACGGTCTCGCTGCATGTCGGCACCAGAGTCGACGGGCTCGCGGCCGTCGTCGCGCTGATGGTCGCGATCGTGGCGCTCGCCGTGCAGGTCTACTCCACCTCTTATATGGCCGGCGACCCGCGCTATGCCAGCTACGCCGCGGAGATCTCGCTGTTCACCGCCGCGATGCTGCTCGTCGTCGTCGCCAGCGACCTGTTCGAGCTGCTCATCGGCTGGGAGGTCATGGGTCTGTGTTCCTACCTCCTCGTCGGCCATTACTGGCAAACCGAAGGCGCCCGTGCCGCCGCGGTCAAGGCGCTGATCACGACGCGAATCGGTGACACCGCGTTCCTCTTCGGCATCTTCGCGCTCGGCCTCGGCGCGGGTTCCTTTGACATAGGGCGCGTAACGGCCGCTGCGCCGATGCTGCCGCACGCGACCGTCGTGGCGGGCGCAGTGCTGCTCCTCGGTGGCGTCGTCGGCAAGAGCGCGCAGTTTCCGCTACACGTCTGGCTCCCGGACGCAATGGCCGGCCCGACGCCGGTCAGTGCACTCATCCACGCCGCCACCATGGTCGCGGCCGGTATCTATGTCGTCGCCCGCGTCTACCCCGTCTTCCTGGCCGCGCCGATCGCGCTCACCGTGCTCGGCATCATCGCCTGCATCACGATGCTCGGCGCGGCGCTCGCGGCGCTCGCCGAGGATGACCTCAAGCGCGTTCTCGCCTGGTCCACCGTCAGTCAGCTCGCCTACATGGCGGCGGGGCTCGCCGTTCGCGGTTGGTCCGCCGGCATCTGGCACCTGCTGACCCACGCCGCATTCAAGGCGTTGCTGTTCCTTGCCGCCGGTTCGGTGCTGCGCACTCTCGGCACCAATCTCATGAGTGAGATGGGAGGCCTGTGGCGACGGATGCCGGTCACCTTCGTGACGGCCGTCGTCGGTGCCGCTGCGCTTGCCGGGGTGCCACCGTTCGCCGGTGCGTTCAGCAAGGACGCAGTGCTTGCCGCCGCACGCGAACACGGCGGCGGTCTCGGTGACGCCGTCTATGTCGTGGGATTGGTCACGGTGTTCGTCACCGGCGCCTATGTCACCCGGCTTGTCGTCCGGACATTCCTCGGCAGCTACCGCGGTGACCCCGCGGTCCGGCTGCACGAGTCGCCGGTCGTCATGACCGGCCCCCTTGTCGTTCTGGCCACATTCGCTGTGCTGCTGGGAGCGCCGGTGCTGCCCGCGTCGTACGGCGTCCAACGATGGCTCGGCACACCCGCTGGGACACTGGCTTTGCACGTCGGAGTCACCGGTGTGCTGGTGACCGCGCTGACATCGATCGCGGCGATTGCGCTCGTGGCTTGGCTGTGGGCGCGCAGACCTGCGGCGGACCCGATCGAGGTTCTCGGCCGCGCCGCGGTGCCGCTGCGACGCGCGTTCTTTGTCGACGAGGTCTACGACACCGTCGTCGTGCGGCCGGTGCGCGCGCTCGCTCGGGCGACGCTGGGGGTCGACCGGCACGGCATCGATGCGACGGCTGTCGGAAGCGGGCGTGCGGCCGTCCTTCTCGGCGGCGGACTTCGGCGGCTGCAGACCGGCAACGTCCAGACGTATCTCAGTGTGCTCGTAGCCGGCGTGCTGATCGTTGTGCTGTCCGTCTCCGTGGCAGTTGCAACATGACCGATCTGTCCTTGCCGCTCTTGCTGGCCCTGCCCGCGGTCGCGGCCGTGGCGCTCGCTGCCATACCCCTCCCCGACCGGGCCGCCCGGCTGCTGGGCGTCGTCGCGACCGCGGCTCCGCTCGTGGTTGCCGTCGTGGTTGCGGCGCGTTTTGACTATGGCCACGGCGGCCAGATGCAGCAGACCGTCGATGCAAGCTGGCTGCCGGCGATCGATGTTCGCTTCCACCTGGGCGTCGACGGCATCAGCTTGCCTCTGGTACTCCTCACCGCACTGCTGACGTTCTTATGCGCCGTCTACACGTTGGCGTCCGCACCGACCGGTGGTACGACGCGCAACTTCCTCGCCCTGGTCCTCCTGCTCGAGGTTGGTGTGCTCGGCACATTTACCGCGCTTGACCTGGTGCTGTTCTTCGTGTCCTTCGAGGTCGTGCTCATCCCGATGTACTTCCTCATCGCTGCCTGGGGCGGACCGGCGAGGGCTGCGGCGGCGACGAAGTTCATCCTGTTCACGCTTCTCGGCTCGGGACTGATGTTCGTCGGCTTCCTCGTGCTTTACGCGCAAGCGGGCACGTTCGACATCACTGTCCTCGCCGCTCAGCACGGACGCGGCATCGGAGCGGGCGCGCAGCTCCTCGCCTTCGTGCTGCTGATGTTGGGCTTCGGCATCAAGAGCCCTATGTGGCCGCTGCATACGTGGTTGCCGGACGCTCACACCGAAGCCCCGACCGTGGGCTCGGTGTTGCTCGCCGGCGTCCTGCTCAAGATGGGCACCTACGGCCTGGTGCGCGTCGCCGTCGGAGCGGCACCCGACGGAGCGCGCCGGGCCGCACCTGCTCTCGGTCTGCTCGCCGCCATCGGCATCGTCTACGCCGCCCTTGCCTGTTTGGCGCTTGTGCGCGACGGCGATCTCAAGCGCCTCATCGCGTTCTCCAGCGTCGGCCACATGGGCTTCGTACTGCTCGGCATCGCGACGCTGACCCCGGTGGGCATCCAAGGCGCGTTGATCGGCAACATCGCCCACGGCCTCATCACCGGCCTGCTGTTCTTCCTCGTCGGGTCGGTCAAGGACCGGTTCCACACCAGCGAGATCAGCGAGCTCGGCGGCGGCCTGCTCGCCAAGCTTCCGGCGGTCGGTGGTCTCCTGCTCGCCGCGTCGATAGCGAGCCTCGGACTGCCCGGACTGGCCGGGTTCTGGGGCGAGATGCTGGCGATGCTGGGGGCCTGGTCGCCCGCGGCGGCGTTGTCGCGGCCGCTGTTCCTCGTGCTGATGGCGGTCGCCGGAGTCGGCACGGTCCTGACGGCGCTCTACTTCGTCGCCATGCTTCGCCGGGTCGACTTCGGGGTGGTTCCCGATCGCTGGCGTGACGGCGCCGTGGCCGACGCGATGCCGGCCGAGCTCGCCGCATGGGTGCCGTTGATCGCTCTCGCCCTCGCCGTCGGGCTGTGGCCGCGGCTGGTCCTTGGCGTCACCGATGCCGCTGTGCACGGGCTGCTGCAATGAATCTGATCCAGTCGATCGACTACGCCGCGATCGCACCGGTGCTCGCGCTCGCCATCGCGGCCGTGGTCGTCCTCGTCGTCGACCTGTTCGTCACCAGTCGTCGAGCCGACATCGCTGCCGGACTCTCCCTGCTCGGCGTCGGTGTCGGCATCGGCTGGGCGGGCTGGCTCGCGACCGGCTCGACCCGGTCGACGTTCTGCCTGCCGGGCGGTCGTTGCTCCTACGTGACCGACGACTACACCGTCTTCTTCCAGCTGCTGTTCCTGGCGACGCTCGTCGTCGTACTGCTTCTGTCCCGGACGACCGTCGCCGACGACGGACTGCCGGCCGGCGAGTTCCATTTCCTGCTGCTGTCATCCGGCGTCGGCATGCTGACGCTCGGGGCCGCCCGCGACCTCATCACGTTGCTGATCTCGCTGGAGGTGGTGTCGCTGCCGGCGTTCGTGCTGGTGGGGCTGCGCCGCACCGATCCGCGTGGCATCGAAGCGGCGTTGAAGTTCTTCCTCTTCTCCGTGGTTGCGACCGGGCTCACGGTCTACGGCATGGCGTTGCTCTACGGCGTG
>DATBDO010000014.1:0-6693 GCA_036269855.1 Mycobacteriales bacterium | reverse complement strand
CAACCGGTTGGTCATGACCCAGCCGCTGGTGGCGACGGTGTCGCTCGGCGCCCGGCGCAAGTTTCTACTGCGGCGGCGCGGGACGTCGCGCACCGTGCATCGGCTCGAACCAGGGCACGGCGACCTGGTGATGATGGGCGGCGAGTGCCAGGCCGAATGGGAGCACACCGTCCCCAAGACCAAGCTCCCGGTCGGTGCGCGGATGTCCGTGACGATCCGCCACTCCGCACCCGCCGCCGGCCAACACTGGCTCCGCGAACCCTGACGGACCTGTCAGCACGTGACGTGGCTATAGCCACGTCAGCTGCTGACAGGTCGCTGTTACTGGCTAGCCTGCCGTCGTGGACGACGAGCCCGAGCGGCAGGAATACCGGCAGCACCGCTTCACGCTGCCGGAGGGCGCCACCGACCTGTTGCTGGTCCGGCACGGGGAGAGCGCCCCCGCGCGGCTCGACGCCCCGGCGCCGCGCACCGACGGCCACAGTGACCCCGAGCTGGCGCCCGAAGGCCGGGCGCAGGCCGAGAAGCTGGCCGAGCGGCTCGTCCACGAGGACATCGACGCCATCTACGTGACCTCGCTGCGCCGTACCCACGAGACGGCGGCGCCCCTTGCCGAGCGCCTGGGTCTGCAGCCGCAGGTGGAGCCCGATCTGCGCGAGGTCTATCTCGGCGAGTGGGAAGGCATCGCATTCCGGAAGTACGTCTCCGAGCGTCACCCGATTGCCATCCAGATGTTCCTCGAGCAGCGCTGGGACGTCATTCCGGGCGCGGAGAGCAACGACGCGTTCGCGGGCCGCGTCGGTGGCGCGCTCAAGCGGATCGTCGCCGCACACCCCGGCCAACGGGTTGCGGTGGTGGTGCATGGCGGCGTCATCGGCCAGGCGCTGGCCCTCGCGACCGGGACCTCGGCGTTCTCGTTCATTGGTGCCGACAACGCGTCGATCTCGCAGATCGTGGCCATGCCCGAGCCCTGGATGCTGCGGCGCTACAACGACACCGGCCACCTCGATCCGGCGCTCAGCATCGTTCCCGCCCCGCTGACGTAACCGTGTCGCCGAACTGGGCCGTTAGGGCGATATCACCGCCGCCGGCTTCTTTCCGCCGCCGGCGCTGCCGATACTCCGAACGCAGCATCGATGCCTAGCCCCGGAGGAGCAACGTGAACCGTCAGCCCGGATCGTTCGACCTCGACGTCGACGTCGACGGCACCGACGGACGCGACGCCGCCCTCGAGCTGCTCGCCGCTTCGGCGTACGACGACGGCGACCTCAGCGAGGTCATCCGGCCGGCGGCGATTCTGGACGAGCAGGCCGCCCGGCAGGTCCTGTCCGAGCTGGCTCTCCAGGACGCGCGCGCACAGGGCGTGTGGGTCGCCGAGCCGGGCACGTGGCGGCGCTACGACCAGTCGTGGAACGGGACGGATGGGTCGCCCGGCACGGCCGCGCTCGTCGGCACGATCCAGGTCATGTACGGGTCGCCGACGCGTCACGAGATCACCATCTATCGCGCGACGGTCACCGGTTCGGCCGCCGCGTCCGGCTGGACGGTCATGACCCTCTGCGACGACGCGCTGCGGTTCGCCGAGTTGTCCCTCGAGAGCTGCCCACGGGCGACTCTCTCGCCGCCACCGCGGCCGCTGCGCTTTCGCTGACTAGTCACTTCCATCCATTAGCAGCGTCCGCCCTCAGTGCCACGATCGGGGCGAAAGGCCGGTCGCGTCCGGCGTCCGGTCACGGACGAGTACGGGTGGGGTGGTCGCATGCCGCAGACACACATCAGCAACCTCGAGCGGGACGGCGAGGTTCGCGACTTCAAGGCCCACGGCCACGCCGTCGTCGGCAGTGCCGGTGGTGCAGCTCTCGTCGTCGGCACCTTCGAACCGGGGTGGCGCTTCTCCATCGACGTCGGACCGCTGGTGGGTACGACGTCCTGCCAGACCCGGCACCTCGGCTACGTCATGTCCGGACGGATGAACATCCAGATGGAGGACGGCACCGAGTTGCAGGTCGGCCCCGGTGACCTGTTCGACCTGCCGGCCGGGCACGACGCCTGGGTGATCGGCGACGAACCGGTGGTGATGGTGGACACCTCGCCCGAGGCGACCCGCTACGCAAAGGGCGGTGCGCCCGGTCCGATGGTCGAGGACCGCTACATCGAGCTCGTACGACGTGGCTACGAGGCGTTCAACACTGCGGACGCCGACACGCTGATCAAACTGATGGCGCACGACGTCGTGCACCACGTACCAGGCTCGAATCCGCTCGCGGGAGAGTACAAGGGCATCGAGGCCGTACTCGGCTACTACGCGGCCCTCGGAAAGGCCACCGGCGGAACGTTCCGCGCCGACCTCATCGACTGCCATGCCGACGGCAGGGGGCACGTCGCGGCCGTCCACCAGATCACCGCGACCCGCAAGGGCGTGACGAGAGTGTCGCGCGGGACGGTCTTCTTCAGCTTCCTCGGCGAGAAGATGACCGACCTGCTCGAGCTGCACGGCGACCTGGCAGGAGACGACGCCTTCCTGTCCTGACCCTGATCGGCGCCTTTCGCGCCGCGCGATAACGTCCCGCACGTGACCGAGCTGACCTTCCCGGTTGCGGGCGGGACGCTGCGCGGCCATCTGGCTCGTCCCACCGGTGACGGGCCATGGCCGGGCGTCGTCGTACTGCACGAGGTCTTCGGCCTCACCGACGACATCAAGCGACAGGCCGATCGCTTTGCCGAGCACGGCTATCTGGCCCTTGCCCCCGACCTCTACGCATGGGGCAACACCGCACGGTGCCTCATGGCGACGTTGCGCACGATGTTCCGTGGCGATGGCCGGGCGCTTGATGACATCAACGGCGCCCGCACGTTGCTGACCGACCGCGACGACTGCACCGGATCGGTCGGAGTCATCGGCTTCTGCATGGGCGGCGGACTGGCGCTCCTCGTGGCGCCGACCGGTTTCGCCGCGGCCGCGCCCAACTATGGCGACTTGCCTCGCCGGCCGGAGGAGCAGTTGCGCGGCGCCTGCCCGGTCGTGGGGTCCTACGGCTACAGGGACCGGCGCCTCCGCGGCACCGCACAGAAACTCGACGCCGTGCTGACGACACTCGACGTCGAGCACGACGTCACGGAGTATCCGACCGCGAAGCACGGCTTCCTGTTCGAGCACACCGGCAAGACCAGCTGGACCCAACCGATGATGGTCGACTACGACCCCGCGGCGGCTGACGACGCGTGGCGGCGGATCTTTGCTTTTTTCGACAAGCACGTGAAGGAGACGACGTCATGAGTGACGCCAAGGCCAGCGCCGACATCTCGGCACCGGCCGCCAAGGTGTGGAGCCTCGTCAGCGACTTGCCCCGCATGGGCGAGTGGAGCCCGGAGAACACCGGTGGCCGATGGGTCGGCGGTGCCACCGGCCCGACCGTTGGCGCGCGCTTCCGCGGATCGAACCGCAAAGGCCTGCGGCGCTGGTCGACAACAGTCACGGTGACGGCGGCTGACGAGGCCCAGAAGTTCTCCTTCGATGTCACCTATGGTCCGGTGGCAATCTCGACCTGGGAATACACGTTCAACACCAACGGGAACGGCACGACGGTCGTCGAGGAGTGGACCGACCGCCGACCCACGTGGATGAAGCTGGCGGGGGTCCCCGTGATGGGCGTGACCGACCGCGGCGAGCACAACCGCCGTGGCATGGAGCAGACCCTTGCTCGCCTCAAGGCGACTGCTGAGTCCTAGAGATTGACGTCCACGACCACCGGTGCGTGGTCGCTCGGCCCCTTGCCCTTGCGTGCATCCCGGTCCACGTAGGCGTCGGTGACTGCATCCGCCACCGGCCGGCTCGCCAGCACCAGATCGATCCGCATGCCCATGCCCTTGTGGAACATGCCCGCGCGGTAGTCCCAGTAGGTGAACGGGTGGTCACCCTTCAGCGGGCGCGCCTCGAGGTCGACGAGTCCGAGGTCGAGCAGCGACTGGTACGACGATCGCTCCGCGTCGGTGACATGAGTTGATCCGACGAATGCTCCCGGGTCCCACACGTCCTTGTCGGTGGGGGCAATGTTGAAGTCACCGGTCAGAACGAAGGGTCGATCCGGCGTCACCTCGCCCTCCAGCGCCTTCCGCAACGCGGCCAACCAGTCGAGCTTGTAGGGATAGTGCGGGCTGTCGAGCGAGCGACCGTTGGGGACATAGACCGACCAGATCCGCAGTGGTCCGCAGGTGGCACCGATGGCACGCGCCTCGACCGCAGGCGGCTTGCCGATCAGAGCCGGGTCGTCTTCGTCCGGCGGCGGAGCGTAGGGCGGCTGCCCGTCAAAATTGTGCGTGACGTCGGTGAGGCCGATGCGCGACAGGATGGCGACGCCGTTCCACCGGCCGTCGCCGTTGGCCTCGACCTCGTAGCCCAGCGCCTCGGCGCCTTCACCGGGGAAGGCATCGCCCGCGCACTTGGTCTCCTGCAGGCACAGCACGTCGGGTTGGGCCAGCTCGAGCCATTCGTTGAGCCGGGGGAGCCGGGCGCCGACAGAGTTGACGTTCCACGTGGCGATCCGCACAAGCCCACCCTAAGGTCCAACCGATGATCTCGGACGCCGCTCTGGTTTCGTTGCCGAAGGCGCATCTGCACCTTCACATGACCGGCGGCATGCGGCACGAGACCCTGGTCGAGCTCGCCCGCACCTACGACATCCATCTGCCGGATCGGCTGACCGACGAGACGGCCGACGACTGGCGCGTTCTGGGCTGGGCGCGGTTCCAGCGGCTGTACGACCTGGCTCGTGGAGTGCTCCGATCACGGGTCGACATCGAGCGCCTGATCCACGAGATCGCCGAAGACGAGTTCGCCGCCGGTTCGCGGTGGGTGGAACTGCAAGTCACCCCTACCGGTTATGCGGCCCGGCTCGGCGACGTGGTGACGGCGATGGAGGTTTTCTGTGCTGCCGCCGAGGCCGCGCAGCGTCGTACCGGAGTCGGTGTGCGGCTCGTCGTCGCGGCCAACCGGACCCGGCCGCCATGGGAGGCGGAGCAGCTCGCTCGGCTGGCAGCCCGCTACCGGGACGGCGGGGTGGTCGGGTTCGGGCTGTCCAACGACGAGCGCGTCGGCCGGGCCGAGGACTTCGCCAAGGCGTTCCGGATCGCGCGCGAGCATGGCTTGATCGCGGTGCCGCACGCCGGCGAGCTCCTCGGTGCGGTGGCGGTACGACGCACGCTGGAGGAGCTCCGGCCACGCCGGATCGGGCACGGGGTGCGAGCGGCCGAGGATGCCGCAGTGATGGCCGCGCTCGCTGACGCCCGCGTGGCCTGCGAGGTCTGTCCTGCTTCCAACGTGGCGTTGGGGGTCTTCGAAGGGCACGAGGGAGTGCCGCTGCGACCGCTCGAGGACGCGGGTGTGCCGGTCGTGCTGGCTGCGGACGACCCGTTGCTGTTCGGCGCGGGGCTCATCGACCAGTACGCCGCCGCCCGCGACACACACGGCTACACCGCTGCTGACCTGGCGAGGCTCGCGCGCGCCTCCGCCGACCATTCGACGATGCCGGCCGAGCTGCGCAGCGAGATGCACGTCGACATCGACAGCTGGCTCGCCGCCACGGAAACGTCTTTGGGCTGATCGGCGCAACGAGCATTCGGCCGATCCCGTCACCGCCTAGTCGCGCCGAGCCAGGCCTGCACCACCCCAACGAGTCGTATCACGACTAATTCGCGGACAAGCCATTGCGACGACGCGGCATCTACCGCCACCTTGCCCACAGCAGCCGTCGGCTGTCGGGCGAAGCGATGAACCGCCAGGTGGTTTTGGTCGCCACGGGGGCCTGGTGGGGAGCAAATGGCGAAACCGGCGCCCTCCAACTGCAAGGAGGACAGCAATGCGCAGGATCTTCGTCGCCGCCGCGTTCACCGGGATCGCTCTGGTGCCGGCAGCAATGAGCGGCACCGCGTTCGCCGCGGGCAATCAGGCATCGAGCTGTGGTGCCGCCCACGGCGCTTTCGCCAATGTCAACGGCAACTTCGGGTTCCTCGGCCAGGTTGGCGGGACACCGGGGTATCACGGCGGCGCAATGGGTCAGGACCCCGGTGCCACCGGTTACAACAACTCGCACACCGACTGTCACAGCTGATCGATCCGACCCTCGCGCCCGCTGCACGCGGAAAAGTGCAGCGGGCGCGTGGGTCGGTAGCCTGGACCGTCGTGCCCCAACGAAGTGACCTACGTAACGTCGCGATCATCGCCCACGTCGACCACGGCAAGACGACCCTCGTCGACGGGATGCTCTGGCAGTCCGGCGTCTTCACCGCTCACCAGGCCGAGACCGAGGGCGCTGTGCGTGAGCGCGTCATGGACTCGATGGACCTCGAGCGCGAGAAGGGCATCACGATTCTCGCCAAGAACACCGCGGTCCGCTACGGCGACACCACCATCAACATCGTCGACACACCCGGTCACGCGGACTTCGGTGGCGAGGTCGAGCGTGCTCTCGAGATGGTCGACGGTGTGCTGCTCCTTGTCGACGCGAGCGAGGGTCCGTTGCCGCAGACCCGCTTCGTGCTGCGCAAGGCGCTGCAGAAGCACCTGCCGGTCGTGCTCGTCATCAACAAGGTTGACCGCAGTGATGCGCGCATCGCGGCCGTCGTCGACGAAACCTACGAGCTCTTCCTGGATCTGGATGCGGACGAGCACCACATCGAGTTTCCGATCATCTACGC
>DATBDO010000013.1:0-7772 GCA_036269855.1 Mycobacteriales bacterium | reverse complement strand
TGCCAGCTCGCGTCACGGAGAAGCAACTTCGCGATGCCGTCGTGAACAGCCGCTCCTGGAACGGCGTCCTGCGCGAGCTGGAACTGCGCAGTTCGAGCTACGGCCCGAAGCTGCGCAACGCGTGCAACGAGCTCGAGATCGACTACAGCCACTTTCGCTCGATCCTCGCCACGGATGCCCGACTCCGCGAGGTGATCACAACCTCAACCGACTGGCCGACCGCACTCGAAAAACTTGGCTACGCGAAGGGGTCCGGCACCGCCCGCGCAACGGTGCGAAAGCACTGCGCACGTCTCGGCGTCCAAACGTCACACCTGACCCCGACAGCGCCGCGCGACGAGGTGGTGGCAGATCTCGATGGCCTCTGCGCCCAGCTCGAGCAGCTGCGCTTCGCTGCGCCTTACATGGTCCTGGTGGCATTTACGCTGCTGGGCGTGCCTACGGCTGTGGCCCCGGAAGGAAGTCGTTTCGACCTCATTGCGGACCTACCAAACCGCGGGCTCATGCGCATACAGGTGAAGACCGGCACTCGACGCGATGGCAGAAGCGGTAGCTGGGTTTGTTCTCTGTCGAGATCCGAATACGACCTGGCAGGATCCGGCGGGCATCGACATGCCGCCTATTCCTCAGAGGAGGTTGACTATTTCGCCTGCATCGACGGCGACCTCCACATGCATCTGATCCCCATTGCTGCTGTAGAGGGATTGCTCTGCATCAATCTGCGGAAATACGCCGCTTATCGGGTGCCGACGCTCTACGACGGACGTTTGTGGTGACGGCCAACTATGCTCGTCGCCTGCCCCGGGGCGTGGCCTAGCTTGGTCCAGGGTGTCGGTCTGGGGGACCGAAGATCGAGGGTTCAAATCCCTCCGCCCCGACGCGGTCGACCGTCGTCGCTACTTGCGGCGGCGGTCGCGTGTTTTCACGCTGACGTCGATGGGTGTGCCGCGGAAGCCGTATCGCTCGCGCAGCCTGCGCTCGATGAAACGGCGGTACGACGCCTCCAACGGCCCGGTCGTGAACAACACGAATCGAGGCGGCGCGACCCTGGGCTGGGTCGCGAACAGCACCCGCGGCTGTTTGCCGCCGCGCACCGGTGGCGGCGTGGCCGCGATCAGGTCACCGATGAACGCGTTGAGCTCCGCGGTGGGCACGCGCGTCTCCCAACCGCCGAGCGCTTCGTCGAGCGCAGGCGTGAGTCGTTGGACGGAGCGACCGGTGAGCGCCGAGATATTGATCCGAGCAGCCCACGGAACCCGCCTCAGCTCCCGGTCGATCTCCTTCTCCAAGGACAGTCGACGGTCCTCGTCGACCAGGTCCCACTTGTTGAACGCGACCACGAGCGCGCGGCCGGCTTCGAGCACCGTGCTGATCACCCGCTGGTCCTGCTCGCTGATCGGCGCCGATGCGTCCAGCAGCACGATCGCGACCTCCGCCGCCTCGATCGCCGACGCGGTGCGCAGACTGGAGTAGTACTCCGCGCCCTTCGCCTCCTTCACCTTGCGTCGCAAGCCCGCGGTGTCGACGAACTGCCACATCCGTCCGTCGAGCTCGACCAGCGAGTCGACCGGATCACGCGTCGTCCCGGCTTCCGGGTCGACGAGCGCTCGCTCGTGCCCGGCGAGCTGGTTCAGCAGCGACGACTTGCCGACGTTGGGCCGTCCGACCAGCGCAACCCGACGCGGTCCGCCCTCCTCGTCCGTGCCGGCATGCGACTCCGGCAACAGCCGAACCACCGCATCGAGAACGTCGCCGCTCCCCCGCCCGTGCAGCGCACTCACCGACATCGGCTCGCCCAGTCCTAGCGACCACAGTTGCGCGACGTCGGCCTCGGCCTTCGCGTCGTCGACCTTGTTGGCCGCGAGAACCAGGGGCTTCCCGGCCCGCTGTAGCACCCGTGCGACCGCTTCATCCTCGGTCGTGATCCCTACCGTGGCGTCGACGACGAGCAGTACGACGTCCGACGCGGCGACAGCTACTTCCGCCTGTTCCGCGATCCGCGCGGCCATGCCGCGCGCGTCGCGTTGCCAGCCGCCGGTGTCGAGAACAGTGAACGACCGTCCGGCCCAGATCGCGTCGTACGCCACCCGGTCGCGCGTGACCCCCGGGACGTCCTCGACGACGGCCTCGCGCCGGCCGAGGATGCGGTTGACCATCGTCGACTTGCCGACGTTGGGCCGGCCGATGACCGCGACGACGGGAACGACGGGATCCATGCCGCTCACGCTGCGGTGCGGCTGACGGTCTCCAGGTGATCCAACAACCGCAGTCGAATCTGCTCCGCGGCTTCCGCCACGGTGCTGCGGGCGCGCGGGTTACCGGTGACGTCGAGGGTGAAGGTCGGCCCGAACACGATCGAGATGGGGGTGCGGAGCCGCGGCAGCTTGGCGCCCTTCGGCAGTGCGTCCGCGGTGCCCGTGCACACCACGGGGATGATCGGGCAGCCCGCGCGGAGAGCGATGTAGCCGATGCCGTGCTGGACGCTCTCCAGGTGCCCGACCCCGCGGGTGCCCTCCGGGAACACGCCCAGGACGCCGCCTCCGGCGAGCACCTCCAACGCCCGGCGTAGCGCGGTGCGGTCCGGCGAGCCCCGGCGGACGGGGATCTGCCTGGCGAACTCGAGGATCGGGCGGAACGGTGTGTCGTAGAGCTCGCTCTTGACGAGGAAGACGCAGGGGCGCGGCACCAGGACCTGCACGAACGGACCGTCGAGGAAACCGGTGTGGTTACCCGCGATCAGTACCGGCCCGGTGCTCGGCAGGTATTCCAGGCCGCGGATGTCGATGGGGAACAGCAACCGCAACACCACGGCCGCGAATCGCCGTGTCAGAGCCAGCGGGATCGATTGCGCGGCCGGGTCGTCGCGACGGCGGGGTCGGTCGTTCACACGCGCACCCCCCGACCCGCGAGCAGGTCGAGAACCCGGGCGATGACGTCGTCCGGGCCGAGATCGGTCGAGTCGACGACCACCGCGTCCGCCGCTTGCGCCAGCGGCGAGGAGGTTCGGCCGGAGTCAGCCGCGTCCCGGCGCAGCAGATCCGCCTGGGTCTGGTGCAGCGTCG
Source organism: Mycobacteriales bacterium (assembly GCA_036269855.1). GTDB lineage: Bacteria > Actinomycetota > Actinomycetes > JAFAQI01 > JAFAQI01 > DATBDO01. The sequence continues at coordinate 4,710 of DATBDO010000013.1, read as the reverse complement.
CCGCATCCAGCTCGTTGCCGGCGAGTTCCAGCCCACGGCGACGGGCACGGGCTGCTGGATCCGCCGTCAGGTACACCTTGAGGGTCGCGTCCGGCGCGACCGTGGTGCCGATGTCACGGCCTTCGACGACGATCCCGCCGTCGCCGATCAGCTCCCGCTGGCGGCGCACCATCGCGGCGCGCACGGCAGGTACGGCGCTGACCGTGCTCACGGCCGCAGTCACGGGTGCGCTGCGGACCGCTTCGGTCGCGTCCGCGCCGTCGATGGCAACGGTCGGTGCCGACGGGTCGGTTCCCATCTCGAGCAATGCTGTCGCCGCGAGGTCACCGACGGCCGTCGCGTCGGTTGGTGCCAGCCCACGTTGCAAAGTCGCCCAGGTCACTGCTCGGTACATGGCTCCGGTGTCGAGGTAGCGCACACCGAGAGCGCGGGCGACTCCTCGCGCCACCGTCGACTTGCCGGAACCAGAGGGTCCGTCGACGGCGATCACGATCCGGCCCGGCTCCAGGCCCGGCCCAAGGCCCGACTCCGTCACCGATCCTCCTGCATTCCCCGGCCGGCCCGACCCCAGCGGCGGGCGCCAGCCTACGCGGCTGTCAGGAGGTGACGGTCCAGCCGCGACGTTGCAGGGCATCGACCAGCTGGTCGTAGGCGGCCGGGAGGACCGAGATCTCGGCGATGCCGAGCGGCTGGCCGGGCGCGTGCTCGACGCGCAGGTCCTCGAGGTTGACCGACTCCGCGGCCACGTCCCCGAGCAGCCGGGCAAGCGTTCCCGGCTGGTCGGGCACCACGACCTGCACCAACTGCACCTCGACGGGCGCACCGCCGTGCTTGCCCGGCAGCAGTGCCCGCCCTGCTCGTCCTTGTTCGAGCAACGCATGCACGGCCGACCCGGGGTCGGCGCCGTTCTCCAGGTCGGCCGCGAGCCGGACCAGCGGGCCGGCAACGGCACGCAGGCCGGCGGCGACCGGAGCGGCGTTGGCGGTGATGATCTCCGCCCACAGCGCCGGGTCGGAGTCGGCGAGCCGGGTGGTGTCCCGCAGTCCGGTACCGGCGAGCGCCGCGTCGTCCCCGGACAAGGCGGCGATGGACGCGGCGAGGGCGGATGCCACCAGCTGCGGCACGTGCGACAACCGGGCGAACAGCGCGTCATGAGCGACGGCGTCCAAGATCGCCGGCCGCGCGCCACACGCTCGGGCCAGGGCGACCACCGCGTCGACGGCCCGGGCCGCGGACGCAGCGGTCGGGGTGACGACCCACGGACGCTCCACGAACAGGTCGGGTGAGGCGTGCGCGGGGCCGGACAGCTCGCGGCCGGCGATCGGATGGCTGCCGACAAAGCGGTCTATCAACCCTCCTTGGGCCTCGACCTCTCGTTGAGGAAGAGTCTGAATGCTGCTCACATGAGTCACGATCGCGTCGGGCATCAGCCGCAGCTGGTCGAGAATGACCTGGCCGACTCGAGCCGGCGGGACCGCGACGACCACCAGGTCGACGGCCCCGTCCTGTCCCGGCCGGTGCCCCCGGCCGGCTCCGGCGGCCACCGCGGTGGCCAACCGACCTGAGTCGGCGTCAGCGAGGAACACCTCCCCGCCGGTCGCCCGGACCGCCAAGGCCACGGACGTACCGATGAGCCCGGTGCCCACCACGAGGAGCCGCCGGCCCCACTCCCCGCCGTCCGTCGGGGTCATCGCGGCAGGTCGGTTCGCAGCGCCGCGGCGCCGTGCAGGTAGACGTGGCGGACCTCGCTGCGGGCGAGGTCGGACTCCACGTGCGCAAGCAGGCGGATCACCCGCGGCATGGCCCCGGGCACGTCGATCTCGGTCGCGCAGAGCAGCGGGACATCCGTGATCCCCATGGTCCGGGCGGCATAGGCCGGGAACTCGGCGGTGAGGTCCGGGGTGGCCGTGAAGATCACGCTGATGAGATCGGCCGGATCGATGCCGTTGCGCGCCAGCACCGCCTGCACCAGCTCGGCGGCCCCGGCGATCACGGCGTCCCGGTTGTTGTCGTCGACCTGGGTCGCCCCGCGAACGGCCCGCACCGGCACGTCGGTCTCCTCTGCAGCTCCGGGCCGATCAGTCGTCAGGCACCTTAAGTGATCCGGCGAGGAATCGCGATAACCAGCAATCCAGAAAACGCGAAGTCGTTGTGCCGATGAGTCGACAAGTGCCTTTACCGATTAGTCGCAGCCTCACAGGCCGACCGCTTCGTACAGCGAGCGCCGCTCACCCGCGCCCAAGTGCCGCACCCGCCCCGGCTTCAGCTCCCCCAGCCGGATCGGTCCGACGCTCAGGCGGACCAGTCGCCGCACCGGGAGATCGACGGCGTCGAACATGCGCCGGACGATCCGGTTGCGGCCCTCGTGCAGCTCCACCTCGACCAGTGCGCGCCGCGGGGTCGAGTCGACCAGCACGAACTCGTCCACCCGGGCCGGCCCGTCGTCGAGCTCCACCCCGGACCGCAGGGTGCGGGCCAAGCCTCGAGGTATGGCGCCCTCGATCTCGACCAGATAGCGCTTGGCGACCTCATAGGACGGATGCGTCAGCCGGTGCGAGAGCGGCCCGTCGTTGGTCACCAGGAGCAGTCCCTCGCTGTCCACGTCGAGCCGGCCGACGTGGTGCAGCCCCGCCGCGCCGATGTCGGCGACCAGGTCCCCCACGCACGGCCGCGCCGACGTGCTGGACATCGCGGACAGCATCCCGCGGGGCTTGTTGACGGCGAGGTAGACCAGATCGGTGCCGACCGGCACCCCGACGCCGTCGACAGCCACCGTGTCCCGGTCCGGGTCGACCTTCGCGCCGAGGGTGGCGACCCGCCCGTTGACGGTGACCCGTCCGGCGGCGATCAGCTCCTCGGCGCCGCGACGGCTCGCCAGTCCGGCAGCCGCGAGAATCTTCTGCAGCCGGACTCCAGTCGGGCCAGAACCGCTCGAGATGTCAGCAGTCTCAGGTCGAGGTCGAGACATCTTCGTCATCGAGTGCGTACGGGTCGGGCAGATAGTCGCTCAGCGGCGGCAGGTCGTCGACCGCGTCGAGGCCGAGCCGTTCCAGGAAGTACGACGTCGTTCCGTAGAGGATCGCCCCGGACTCGCGCTCGGTGTCGACCTCGGTGATGAGCCCGCGCGTCACGAGCGTGCGCACGACCGCGTCGACGTTGACCCCGCGGATCCCCCCGATCCGGGAGCGGGAGACGGGTTGGCGGTAGGCCACCACGGCGAGGGTCTCCAGGGCCGCCTGGGTGAGCCGGGCCTGCTGGCCGTCGCGGACGAACCGCTCGACGTAGGGAGCGCACGACTCCCGGGTGTAGAGCCGCCAACCGCCCGAGACATGACGCAGGTCGAACCCGCGCCCCTGCTCGTCGTACTCGGCCGCGAGCTCGGCGAGCAACCGGCCGACCTCCTCCGTGGGGCGCTCGAGGACCTGGGCCAGAACCACCTCGGCGACCGGCTCGTCGACGACCAGGAGCACGGCCTCGAGCGCGGTCCGCGCGTCCGGCAGCGGACCGGACAGCTCCGGCTCGTGCCCGGCATCGACCGTGTCGTGGATCACGTCGAGGACGTCCGGCGCCTCATCGTCGTGTTCGTCGCTCATGTCTGCTCCGGCTCCTGTGCACTCGCGTCGTACTCGTCGTGCTCACCCGTCTCGTGCGCCCAGCGCTGCAGCTCGGCGTCGGCGTCGGGATTGCCGACCCAGCGCACGTGCAGTTCGCCGAGCGGTGTCATCTGCTCGAACGCGACGGCCCCCTCGCGGTAGAGCTCGAGCAATGCGAGGAACCGGGCCACCACCACAATCGTTGCGCCCGCGTCGGTTGTGAGCCCGCGGAACGTGGCCGCGCCCAGATCGCGCAGCCGGGTGGCGAGCACGACCGCCTGCTCGCGGACGCTGACCTTGGGCGCATGGAGGTGGTCGACGGCGACGATGGGCGTCGGTCGCGGTGCCAGTGCCCGCGCAGCCAACGCGGCGAACTCGATCGGCCCCACCCCGAGCAGCACCTCGGGCAGCAGCGTCGCGAACGCCGGCTCCAAGGGCACCGCGCGCGGGTGCCGCCGTCGCTCGCGGGCGAACCCGGCCGCGAACAACCCGGCGATCTGCTTGAAGGCGCGGTATTGCAGCAGCCGGGCGAAGAGCAGGTCCCGTGCTTCGAGGAGAGCGAGGTCCTCGTCGTCCTCCTCCACCGCCGGCAGCAGGCGCGCGACCTTCAGGTCGAGCAGCGTTGCGGCCACGACGAGAAACCCGGTCGCCTGGTCGAGGTCCCACTCCCCCTCGCCCATCCTGATGTGGGCGATGAACTCATCCGTGACCTGCGCGAGTGCCACGAGCGTGACGTCGAGCTGGCGCTTGGCGATGAGCGACAGAAGCAGGTCGAACGGGCCTTCGAAGACGTCGAGATGAACGTGAAAACCGCTCGTGGTGACCTCGGCCGCGGTGTCCGCGCCGTCGGTCATTGCCACCTGCCGAAGGTAGCCCAGCCGGAGCCTCGCCGGCCGCGCTGACGCGCCGCCCGTCCGGCGGTTTGCCGCCGTCAGAACTGTTTGAAGATCGCCGTGCTGGCGTCGTTGATCAACACGAGCAAGAGCGGCTGCTGGCCGGCGAGCGGCAGCAACAGGAACAGCAGGCAGACCGCCACCCCCCACTGCTCCTCGAGCAGGTGGTAGGCGAACCGGCGCGCGCCGGGCGAGCGCGGCAGCCGGGACCACAGGATCACGCC
>DATBDO010000012.1:0-2263 GCA_036269855.1 Mycobacteriales bacterium | reverse complement strand
AGCACGTAGCGGTCGTACTGGTCGGTGACCCACGACTTCGACGCGAGGTTCGGCGCGGCGGCCATCCGGAGCAACGTGGCGCGCAGCTCGTCAGCAGTCGACGGGCGCGGCAGCCCGTCGGGTACGTCGGCCTGCAGCGCGTCCTGCCAGGCCGGCCGGGCGAACGGCCGCTCGTAGACCGGGCCCTCGTGGGCCACCGTGCGCGGCGGTACGTCGACGATCGTCTCGCCGTGCCACTGCACCGTGAGCCGGCCGCTGCCGTCGACCTCGCCGATCACGGTGGCCAATACGTCCCAGCGCGCGCAGATCGCCAGGAAGTCGTCGAGCTTCGTGGGCTCGACGACCGCGCACATCCGTTCCTGCGACTCGCTCATGAGGATCTCCTCGGGGCGCAGCGAAGGGTCGCGCAGCGGCACCCGGTCGAGCCACACCGTCATGCCGCCGTCGCCGTTGCTCGCCAGCTCGGAGGTCGCGCAGGACAGTCCGGCACCGCCGAGGTCCTGGATGCCGACGACGAGGTCGTCCGCAAACACCTCGAGGCAGCACTCGATGAGCACCTTCTCCATGAACGGGTCGCCGACCTGCACGCTGGGCCGCCGTGATGGCGCCGTCGAACCGTCGGAAAACGTCTCTGACGCGAGCACCGAGACACCACCGATGCCGTCGCCGCCGGTTGCCGCGCCGAACAGCACGACGAGGTTGCCGGCGCCCGACGCGTGCGCGAGCTTGATGCCTGGCTTGCCCCGACTGTGACGCATCACTCCGACGCACAGCGCGTTGACGAGCGGGTTGCCGGCGTACGACGGGTCGAACACCACTTCGCCGCCGATGTTGGGAAGACCCAGGCAGTTGCCGTAGCCACCGATGCCCGCCACGACGCCGGGCAGCACTCGCCGCGTGTCGGCGGCGTCGGCCGGCCCGAAGCGCAACGGGTCCATCACCGCGACCGGTCGCGCGCCCATCGACATGATGTCGCGCACGATGCCGCCGACACCGGTAGCGGCGCCCTGGTAGGGCTCGACGTAAGACGGGTGGTTGTGCGACTCGACCTTGAACGTCACGGCCCAGCCGTGGCCGATGTCGACGACACCGGCGTTCTCGCCGATGCCCACCAGCAGCGCATCCGCCCCTGCTGTTGCTTGTGGCGCCTTCTCGCCGAACTGCCGCAGGTGCACCTTCGAGGACTTGTAGGAGCAGTGCTCGCTCCACATCACCGAGTACATCGCCAGCTCAGCACTCGTCGGGCGGCGGCCGAGGATCTCGCGGATCCGCGCGTACTCCTCCGCCTTGAGCCCGAGCTCGCGCCACGGCTGGTCGACCTCCGGCGTGGCCTCGGCCTGCTTGACGGTCTCAGACACCGACGAGCCCCTTCAGCACGGAGGTGAAGAAACCCAGCCCGTCGGTGCCGGGACCGGTGAGGGCGTCGACCGCGTGCTCCGGGTGCGGCATCAGGCCGACGACGTTGCCCGCCGCGTTGGCGATGCCGCCGATGCCGCGGTACGAGCCGTTGGGGTTGTCGCCGACGTACCGCACGACGACCCGGCCCTCGCCCTCGAGCATGTCCAGCGTGCTGTCGTCGGCCACGAAACCGCCCTCGCCGTTCTTCAGCGGCACGACGATCTCCTGCCCCTCGCTGTACGCCGAGGTCCACGCCGTCGTCGTCGACTCCACCCGTAGGCCCTGGTCCCGGCAGACGAACTTGCGGTGGTCGTTGCGGATCAGCGCGCCGGGCAGCAGGTGCGACTCGCACAGCACCTGGAACCCGTTGCAGATGCCGAGCACCGGCAGCCCCTCACCGGCGGCTTCGACCAGCGGCTCCATCACCGGTGCGAACCGCGCGATCGCGCCACAGCGGAGGTAGTCGCCGTAGGAGAAGCCGCCCGGCAGCACCACGGCGTCGACGGCGCGCAGGTCGGCGTCGGCATGCCAGAGGCGTACCGCCTCGCCGCCAGCGGTGCGCACCGCGCGGGCCGCATCCCCGTCGTCGAGCGACCCCGGGAAGGTGACGACGCCGATCTTCACCGGGGCCACCGCCGGATCGTGACGAGCGCCGGCGAGGAGCGATCTGGTGCGGTGGCGCTCATGTGGGCTCCTCGACGCGGACCGTGAAGTCCTCGATCACCGGATTGGAGAGGAGGGTCTCGGCGGCGCCGCGGATCTGGGCCAACCGCTCCTCGGTCACCTCACCCTCGATCTCGAGCTCGAAGCGCTTGCCCTGCCGGACGCCGGCGATGCCGTCGTAGCCGAGGCGGGGCAGGGCCTG
>DATBDO010000011.1:0-9153 GCA_036269855.1 Mycobacteriales bacterium | reverse complement strand
CGGAAGTGGCGCGGGCGGATCTCGACGGCCTTCGGCTGGCCGTCGTCCACGAGACCGGGCCGCGCGCCGGCCGGGAGACACGGGCCGACCTCGCCTACCCGGAGACCGACGTTCTCGTGTTCGGGCACAGCCACATCCCGTGGGACACCGTCACTGCGACCGGGATGCGCTTGCTGAATCCCGGTTCACCGACCGATCGTCGGCGGCAGCCGACGGCGACGTACCTCACCGCGCGCGTCCGCCGGGGACGGCTCGCGGATGTCGAGCTGGTGCCCGTCTAGAGACGGATCGTCAGCCGGGTCCAGGAGCCGCGACCGCACGCCGGGCAGCGCATGAACGCGCCGTGCTCACGGCGGAGCAGACCGACCGTCGACTCGCGGTCGCCGCGGCCGATCGTGACCGAGACCAGGAACGACGGGAAGGCCGCGCGGACGGCCGCGATCGTCGACATCACGGTCCGCTCCCCGCAGCGGGAGCATTCGATCGTGACCGAGCCGACGCTCGGAACATCGGCTTCCGGGCCGGTCGCGGAGAACAGCGCGCGCTTGCCCTCGGCGTCGCGGCCCACCGCGACACTGGATCCGGGCGGCAGCGGGTGGCCGGGCTCGGCGTCGCCGGCGCGGACGCGGAGCCGATCGAAGCGGCCCGCCCGCGGGGGGGCGTGGTTGGTCATGACGGCACCGCCTCGGTTGCGAGGTCGATGTAGTCCTCGGGGATGCGCACCTCGTCGAGGCCGGCGATCCGCCGCGCCAGCGTCCGGTAGGCCTGTGCACCGGGGGTGCGCCCGGCCGTGCGCATGATGGACCGCCCGGCGGCCGGCGCTTCCGCGAACCGCACCGACTTGGCGATCGCGGGTTCGATCACGTCGAGTCCGTAGCGGCTGGAGATGTCGGCGAGCACCTCACGGGCGTGCGTGGTCCGGCTGTCGAACAGCGTCGGCAGCACACCCATCACGCGAAGGTCGCGGTTGGTCAGCCGTTGCACGTCCCGGACGGTGTCGAGCAGCTGCCCCACGCCGCGGTGCGACAGGGTCTCGCACTGCAGCGGGATCAGCACCTCATCGGCAGCGGTCAATGCGTTGATCGTGAGTACGCCGAGTGAGGGCGCGCAGTCGAGCAGGACCACGTCGTAGGAAGGTCGCACTTCTTCGAGCGCCAGGCGCAACGTGTATTCGCGGCCGGTCCGCGTGAGGAGCATCGCCTCGCAACCGGCCAGCTCGATCGTGGCCGGCAGTAGGTCGGGGCCGTCCGCGGTCGGCTGGATTGCCATGCTCGCGGCGACGCGGCCGAGCAGCACGTCGTGCACCGACAGCTCGACGCCTTCGGGGTCAAGCCCGAGCGAGAACGTCAGGCAGGCCTGCGCGTCGAGGTCGACAAGCAACACCTTGTGGCCGAGCTCGGCCAGGCCGGCGCCGATCGACGCGACCGTCGTGGTCTTGGCGACGCCGCCCTTTTGATTGGCAACGGCGATCGTCCGGCAGTCGGTCACAGGCGTCCCAACGCAGGTCGACGACGGATCTTGGATGGATGTGCGGCAAGCAACTCGTCAGCGAGTCTGCGCACACATCGAGCCACCCGGCAAGAGTCTGGACCAGAGGTTCACCCGACGGATACATGCTACCCGCAGTTAGCCTGCGCCGATGAGCGTCCCGCCCAGCATGTCGCTGGACCCCGAGGTCTCGCCGGCCACCATGACGACGGCCTCCGGCGACCTCGCCGCTCTGGTCGGCGAGCCACCGGCAGCCGCTCGACGTGCCGGGCCGGTGCTGCTGGTGCCCGGATATACCGGCAGCAAGGAGGACTTCCTGCCGATCCTCGGTCCGCTCGCCCGCGCCGGCCATCGGGCGGTGGCGATCGACCTTCGTGGGCAGTACCAGTCGACCGGGCCGGACGATCCGGCGGCGTACACGATCGAGGCTCATGCCAAGGACGTGGCCGACGTCCTCGCCGGGCTCGGTCCGGGCGCGCATCTCGTCGGTCATTCGTTCGGCGGCCTGGTGACCCGGCGAGCCGTGATCGGCGGCGCCCGGCCGGCCACCCACGTCCTCGTCGGGTCCGGTCCGGCCGCGCTGCCGGGCCGGCGCGCGGCAACGATTCCGTTGATGCTGGAGGTCGTCGCCGAGAGCGGGGCCGAGGGCTACGCCAACGCGGTGACCGAGATGGAGCGCGGCGATCCGCGGATGGCGGACGTGCCGGAGGAGGTACGGCGCTTCCTGCACGAGCGGCGGATGCTCGGCTCGGGCGTCGCGCTGCGGGTCATGGGCGAGCAGATCCTCAGCGTGCCGGACGAGGTTGCGGAGCTGGCGGCCGCCGGCGTGCGCACGCTGGTCGTGTACGGCGCGGCCGACGACGCGTGGCCACCGGAGTTACAGGCCGAGATGGCCGCACGGCTCGGTGCCGAGGCGATCGGCATCGAAGGCTCCGCGCACTCCCCCGCGTGCGAGCAGCCGCAGGCCTTCGTCGAGGTGCTGCTGCGCTTCTGGCAAGGCTGAACGCCGAGCAGGAGCGGCTCGCCCCACGACGAATATGGCGGCATGAGACGCGCCGTCCCGGCCGGCGTCGCGGCCGCCGTCGCCGCCCTCGTCGCCGCGATCGCCCCCGGCAGCGCCGCCGGCTCTGCACCGCTCGCGCTCGGGCCCGTGGTGCGCATCACCACCCCGGGCACGACCCTGTGCCCGGCCGAAGGCGAGCCCGAGACCACTCGCACCAGGCTTGGCATCTGGGTCGCCTATAACGACGACCACCAGTGCCCGTGGCTGCCCACGATGACGCGCATCGAGGAAGTGCAACTGGTCCCGGTGCAGGGCCCGCCGACGTTCATCCCGCTCGACGCTCCAGCCGGCCAGCTGGTCGGCGGCGACCCCGATCTCGCCCCCGCGCCCGATGGCGGCGTCTACGTCTCGACGCTGTGGGAGGGAGCCCCGAACGAAGGATCGCTGTCGCTGCGCATCCTGCACGTCGACAAGAGCCTGCACGTCACATCGCTGCCAACGCCGTCGTTCCACCACCGCGACAACTCCGACGACAAGGAGTTCATCGCCGTCGACACCGATCCGCGGAGTCCGTACGCCGGTCATCTCTACGTCGTCTGGGACGACTTCGACCTCGGCAAGACCGTTCTCCGCGCCTGGGACGGTCATCGGTGGGCCAAGCCGGTCATGCTCGAGAAGAGCGTTGGCGCCCCGGACGTTGCGGTCGGTCCGCATGGTGTCGTCGCCGTCGCGATGCAAGGAACGGCCGGCGCGATGGTCCGCATCAGCAATGACGGCGGCCGGCACTTCGACAAACCGATCGTGGCCATAGCCGGCGGGTCGCCCGGCCGCGTCGATGCCGCCTGTCCGTTGCGACCGACGGTCGGTGTCCGGCAGCGCGCGATGCTCGGTGCTCGCGTCGTGTTCGACGCCGGTGGTGATGTGCATGTCGTGGCCGCGGTGGGCGACTACCTCGACGGCTACAACACGAACCAGGTCATCGGGCCGGCCGTCGTCCGCCACGCCGTTGTGCGCGGTTCTCGGGTGTTGCACGTCGAATCGGTGACGGCCCGGACATCCGATGAGCAGTGGGCCGGATCGCTGGCGACACTGCCGTCGGGTGGTATGGCGGTCAGCTGGTTGCAAACCAACGGCGCCGCGAAGGACACCTATGACGCGTGGATCGCCATTCAGCCGGGCGGTAAACGCGCGTTCCTGCCGGCTCAACGGCTGTCGCGCACGTCGTCGAACTTCCCGGCGGCGATGGAAGCGGTGGGCAACAGCGACTGCTACGGCATCGGCGACTACATCGGCATGACCACGACACCGGACGGGGTCGCGACCGTGTGGCCGACGACCGACACCGATACGCCCGGTGTCGACAGCGACGTCCTGCTGCGTACAGCGGCGCCGAAGTGACCGAGAAGCGCGTCATCGCGCTGAGCTCAGCGGCCGCGGTGGTCAGCCTGGTGACCGCGCTTGGACCGAGCAGTGCAGCGACGGCGACGCCGCTGGCGCTCGGGCCCATCGTGCGCGTCGTCAGCCCCGGCACGAGCCCGTGCCCCGATGAGGGCGAGCCGGAGGTTACCCAGACCCGGCTCGGGACCTGGGTCGCCTACAACGACGCCCGCGAATGCCCGGCATTGCCGACGACCACACGAATCGAAGAGGTGCAACTCGTGCCGCCGCACGGGCCGTCCAGGTTCATCCCGTTGGAGGCAGCCCTGGGACATGCGGTCGGCCCGGATCCCGCCCTCGCGCCGGCTCCCGATGGCGGCGTGTACCTCGCGGGGCTCGAGACTCCCAGCACGCACCTCGGCGCGGTCTCGCTTCAAGTCCTCCATGTCAACAGGCACTTGCACGTCGTCAACTTGCCGTCGCCGTCTCTTCATGGCCGCGACAACTTCGACGACAAGGAGTTCATCGCCGTCGATGACAACCCGGCAAGTCTGTACGTCGGCCACCTCTACGTTGCCTGGGACGACTACGACTTGGGCCAGGTCGTGCTTCGGACCTGGGACGGCGTGCGATGGTCCAAGCCGGTCATGCTCCAGGGCAACGCCGGAGCGCCGGACGTCGCAGTGGGTCCTGATGGAACTATTGCTGTGGCGATGCGCGGCCCAAGCCGCACCGGTGCCGTTGTACGTATCAGCCATGACGGCGGCCGTCACTTCGACCGAGCCGTGACGGCCATCAAGGGTTTGCCACCTGGGCGACTCGACCTAGCGTGCCCAACCGGCCGGGCCACTGTCGGTTTCCGCCAACGGGTGATCCTCGGCGCTCGGCTCGCGTTCGACGCGAATGCTGACCTGCATGTCGTAGCAACCATCGGGTCGTTCGTCGGGGATGTCTCGCGCAAACTGAGCGCCGGTCCGGCGATCGTCGCGCACGCCGTCCTTCGCGACGGACGCTTGCTGCACTCCGAAAGGGTCACGCGGCCGACGACTGATGATCAGTGGGAGGCCTCGGTCGCACCCCTGCCCACTGGCGGCGCCGCGGTGAGCTGGCTGCAGACCAACGGCGCGGCGCGCGATACGTACGACGCATGGATTGCCGTGGAAGGCTCCGGTGCCCGCACGTTCGCTTCACCGCAGCGCTTGTCGCCAACATCGTCGCCATTCCCTGCGGCCCCGGACGCGTCCACGATGAGCGACTGCTACGGGATCGGCGACTACATCGGCATGACCGCGACGCCGCACGGTGTGGCCACCGTGTGGCCGACGACGGACACGGACACTCCGAGTGTTGAGAGCGACATCCTGCTTCGTACAGCGACACCTCGCTAGCCGGCGCACATCGATCGCCCGTTAGTCCTCTGAGAGCGTGGTGAGCTCGGGCGCCAGCCCCGCCCAGGACGCATGCGGTGCGCATGCCGCCCGGCCCTCGGGACAGTGCGCGGCGAAGTCGCACCAGCCGCACATCGGCCCAGGCCTCGGCGGAAATGCCTCGTCGTCGCCGTTGGCTTCGGCCGCCGCGGCTTCCATCGCGATGTCTTCTGCCCGTTGCAGCTGGCGGGCGAGGGTCTCGTCGGTGTGGTCCCATCGAATGACGTCGCCGGACGGCAGGTGATGCAGCTCGACACTGACGCATCGGAGTCGCAGTGTGCGAGCGGCGGCAAGGGCATAGATGGCCAGCGCCAGCGAGCCGCGAGCATCGTCGGTGCTCAGCACGTGTCGACCGGTCTTGTAGTCGACGATCACGAGCTCGTCGCCGCGCCGGTCGACTCGGTCGATGCGGCCGGACGCGGCGATCCGGTCGGTGCGCATCGCGACGGTGCGCTCGATGCCGACCGGCTCCTGGTGCGGATCGATGCCCTCGACGTAACCGGTGACCATGTCGGCTGCGCGGTCGCGCCAGGTCAGGCTCTGCTCGTCATCGCGGAAGCCGAGATCGATCCACTTCTCCCGAACAAGTGCGGCGGCTCGCTCGGGCGTGCGGTCGTCGACCGGCACCGTCCACCAGGCGGCAAGCGCGGAGTGCACGGCTGCGCCGACACTGTTGTGCGCCCACGGCGCGCCCTTCGGCGGCGACGGCCGGTCGACGTAGACGAACCGGTATTTGCGCGGGCAGTCGAGCCAGGTCGCAAGTCGCGACGGCGTGCACGTGAACAGCCGGGTCGGCATGCCGGTGAATCCCAGCTGGGTCGCGGTCATGCGTTCAGTGTGGCGGCGCCGTACGACGAAAACCCGCTGCCGCGCGGAGGTGTGGGCAGCCCGTCAGGCCTGGCGGGCAAACGCGAGCGAGGCGTCGGCGACGAGCTGTACGGCGATGGCCGACAGCAGCAGCCCGGAGATGCGGGTCACGAGCAAGACGCCGCCTTCGCGAATCACCCGCAGGATGACGATCGCGAACCGCAGCGCGAGATAAAGCACGGCGTGCACCGCGAGGATGCCGGCGGCGATCGCGAGCCCGTCGCCGACGCCATCGGCCCGTCGGACGAACACGATCGTCGCGACGATGGCACCCGGTCCGGCGAGCAGCGGCGTGCCCAGGGGCACCAACGCAACGTTGACCGACGGCGCGTTTTCGGGTTGCTCCTGTTTGCCGGTGAGCAGCTCGAGCGCGACGAGGATCAACAGCAGGCCACCGGCACCCTGCAGGGCCGGCACGGTGATGCCGAGATAGCGCAGGATCTGCTGACCGAACAGCGCGAAGGTGGCGATGACGACCATCGCGACGAGCACGGCCTGCCAGGCGAGCCGGCGCCGCGCGCGCGTGCTCCGGCCGCTGGTCAGCGCGAGGAACATCGGGATCGTCCCGATCGGGTCCATGATCACGACGAGCGTCACGAAGACCTCGGTTAACAGCTTGCCGTGGAACGCCAGGTGACTCATCGCGCGGCTGAGGCTAGCCGCGCAGGCCTGCGGTCAGCTCGCGAGCGGTACGACGGACAGCAACGGCGACACGGATCCGAAAGCCAGCTCGGCCTCGGCATAGCCGTCGCGGAGGTCTTCCAGCGTGACGGCGTCGTACATCAGCACGCCGGCGGCGGCAGGGCAGATGATCGCCCAGAGCCACAGCCCCTTGGCCTCGCCGATGAAGGCGGCGCAGTCGTTCTTGACCGGCAGACTCCACAGCGCGGTCGGATGCCCGGCGATCTCGACCTTGGCGTCCGGGGCGCCCGAGCCGCAGTCCACGCCGGGGTCCGGCCCGGGGAGGCCGGCGTAGCGGGCACCGAGCCCGACGCCCGGCTCCTCGGCCACCAGGAGGATGTCCGCGGCGCCGCCGAGGGGGCTCGGCCCGGACAGGCTGGTCACGACCGCACGGGCGCCGTCGCGGTCGTCACCGGCGTAGCCGAAGCCGCTGCAGACCCAGCCCGCGGACAGGCCGTGAGCCATCCAGACCGGGACCTTGGCGCGCCCGAGCACGTGCTCGACCGCCTCGAGGCCACCGCGGGACACGACGGCGTACGGCGGCACGCTGCCGTGGCTGGCGCACTGCCAAGCGCTCGACCACAGGCCCGGCGCGCGCAACTCGGCGCCGCACCGGGGGCACGTTGGCTCCGGTCGCACACCGTCACGGTCCTGGCCAGCGGCGCCTGCGTCAAGCCCCCAGCCGGGTTACTGCGTGGCGGACGCTCAGACGACGTCGTCCTCGTAGACCCGGGCCCGGCGGGTGGGCCGCCGGATGATGGTCCGGCGCACGACGGTCGGGCCGCCGGCGCCGAAGCCGCCACCGAAGCCGGCGGCGAGCGCAGCCACGAGCACGACCACGGCAGCAATGACGATCAGGACGACCAGCACGACTTCTCCCTGACGTTGCTTAGGGTTCGCCAAGTGATGTCCCCGCCGCCAGAGCACGAGAAACCGGCGCCGGTCGAGTGCGCCGGGGCGGTCGTCCGGGACGCCACCGGCCGGCTCCTGCTCATCCGTCGCGGCCGGCCGCCCGCCGCCGGGCTCTGGTCGCTGCCCGGCGGGCGGATCGAGCCCGGGGAGACCGCCGCCGAAGCGGCTGCCCGGGAGGTGCGCGAGGAGACCGGCCTCGAGGTCGAGATCGGGCCGGTAGTCATCACCGCGGTGATCTGGGACGGCGGTTATCGGGTGCAGGACTTCGCGGCGCGAGTCGTCGGCGGTGAGCTGCGGGCCGGCGACGACGCCGTCGACGTGCGGTGGGTCGATGAGTCCGACCTCGCGACGCTGCCGCTCTCCCCCGGCCTGCTCGACGAGCTGCGCGCCGTGCTGTGACGGCCTAGCCCGAACGTCGCAGCCCGGCGGCACGACCTTTGGCCGCGACGACGAGAGCCATCTTGCGGGAGGCTTCGTCGATCATCTCGTCGCCGAGCATGACGGCGCCGCGACGGCCGCCGGCGTCGGACGTTGCGTGTTCGTAGGCGTCCAGGATCGCCTCGGCGCGGTCGTAGTCGGCTTGTTCGGGCGCGAACACCTCGTTGCCCGCCGCGATCTGGTCGGGATGCAGCACCCACTTGCCGTCGTACCCCAGCGCCGCGGATGCACGGGCGGCTCGGCGGAAGCCGTCGACGTCGCGCACTTGCAGGTATGGCCCGTCGATCGCCTGCAGTTCGTGCGCGCGGGCAGTGACGAGGATGCGCATCAGGGCGTAGTGATAGGCGTCGCCGACGTCGTAACCGGGCGGTTGTTCACCGACGACGAGCGAACGCATGTTGAGGCTTGCCATGAAGTCCGCCGGACCGAACACGAGTGCTTCAACGCGATCCGACGCCGTTGCGATCGCGTCGATGTCGAGCAGGCCGCGCGCCGACTCAATCTGCACTTCCAGACCGATGCGTCCGATGTCGAGACCGGCAGTCGCCTCGACTTGCGACAGCAACAAGTCGAGTGCAGCAACATGGTGCGGTGTGTCGGCTTTCGGCAGGATGATGCAGTCGACGTGCGAGCCGGCAGTGCCGATCACCTGGACTACATCGAGATATGTCCACGGCGTCGTCCAGTCGTTGACGCGCACGGCGACCGTCTTGCCGGTCCAGTCCCCGTCCTGCAACGCATCGACGACGTTGCCGCGCGCGTCTGCCTTCGCCTCCGGTGCAACCGCGTCCTCGAGGTCGAGGAACACCTCGTCGGCGTCGAGGCCTTGCGCCTTCTCCAACATGCGCGTGTTGGAGCCGGGTACGGCGAGGACGGTGCGGCGCGATCGCAACACTCGCCGAGGTTATCGATCACTCCGCGGGGACGGCGGGCGGCGTCGACCGATCGCGCGCGGCGATG
>DATBDO010000010.1:0-5366 GCA_036269855.1 Mycobacteriales bacterium | reverse complement strand
AGACGGCGTCCGTCGTCTTCACCTCCGACTACGAGTGGGCCGACGCGGACTGGTGTGCGACCCGCGCGCAGACCGACTGGCTGCGCGCGCCTATGTCGACGTACGAAGTCCACCTCGGGTCATGGCACCAGGGGTTGTCCTACAAGGAGCTCGCGGAACAGCTGGTCGACTACGTCGTCGAGGCCGGCTTCACGCATGTGGAGCTCTTGCCAGTGATGGAGCATCCGTTCGGTGGGTCCTGGGGCTACCAGGTCACCTCTTACTATGCGCCGACCTCGCGGTTCGGCTCACCCGACGAGTTCAGGTATCTCGTCGACAAGCTCCACCAGGCGGGCATCGGCGTCATCGTCGACTGGGTCCCGGCGCACTTCCCCAAGGACGAGTTCGCGCTCGCCCGCTTCGACGGCACCGCCCTCTATGAGCACGCGGATCCGCGCAAGGGTGAGCAGCCCGACTGGGGCACCTACGTGTTCGACTTCGGTCGGCGCGAGGTCCGCAACTTCCTCGTGGCCAATGCGTGCTACTGGCTGGAGGAGTTCCACGTCGACGGGCTGCGGGTCGACGCCGTCGCGTCGATGCTCTACCTGGACTACTCGCGCAAGGAAGGCGAGTGGGTGCCCAACCAGTTCGGTGGGCGGGAGAACCTCGACGCCATCGCGTTCCTGCAGGAGATGAACGCCACCGCCTACAAGCGAGTGCCCGGCGTCGTGACGATCGCCGAGGAATCCACGGCCTGGCCGGGCGTGTCCCGCCCGACCCACCTGGGCGGGCTCGGCTTCGGCTCCAAATGGAACATGGGCTGGATGCACGACACGTTGTCGTACATGTCCAAGGAGCCGATCTACCGCGCTCACCATCATCATCAACTGACGTTCTCGCTCGTCTACGCCTTCAGTGAGCACTTCGTGCTCCCGCTGTCGCACGACGAGGTCGTCCACGGCAAGGGGTCGATGCTCGGCAAGATGCCGGGCGACCGGTGGCAGCAGCTGGCCAACCTGCGTTCGCTCTATGCCTTCATGTGGGCGCATCCGGGCAAGCAACTGCTCTTCATGGGCAGCGAGTTCGGCCAGGAATCCGAGTGGTCGGAGGCACGTTCGCTCGACTGGTGGCTGCTCGACCTGCCCGATCACCGCGGCGTGTTCCAGCTCATCCGCGACCTCAACACCACCTATCGCCAGCACCCGGCGTTGTGGACTCGGGACAGCGACCCTGAGGGATTCCAGTGGATCGACGCCAACGACGAGGCAGGCAACACGCTGTCGTTCCTGCGTAGGGGCGACGACGGGTCGAGTGTGGCTGTCGTCTGCAACTTCGCCGGCGTGCCGCACGAGAACTACCGGTTGGGCCTTCCGGTGCCCGGCGAGTGGCAGGAGATCGTCAACACCGACGCCGAGATGTACTCCGGCAGCGGGGTCGGCAACCTCGGCGCGGTGACTGCGGTCGACCAGCCATGCCACGGACAGCCGGCGTCGGCGACGCTGCGCCTCCCGCCACTCGGCGTCCTTTACCTCGAGGCGCCCGCCGGTCCCGGCTAGAACAGCGCGTTGGCGAGGTCGCGGCGCGCGGCGGCCAGTCGCGGGTCATCCGGATCGAGCGTTTCGAACAACGCCAACAGCCGGCTCCGGGCCGCGTCACGGTCCTCGCCACTCGTCGTACGCACGAGTGAGAGCAACGCGTCCAGCGCGGCATCCACCCTGCCACGCACCATCTCGAGGTCGGCCAGGGCTGACTGCGCATCGAGATCCTCGGGTCGCTCCGCCGCCGCCTGCCGGACCGCGGCCTCGTCAGCCCCGCGCGTGCGGATGAGTAGCTCGCAGCGGGCGACGGCGAGCGCCGCATCGACATTGCCGGGATCACGCTGGAGCAGGGTCCGGTACGACGCCAGCGCGGCCTCGACATCACCGCGCTCCAACGCGTCGTGAGCCGCCTCTTCGTCGGGATCGACCACATCGGCGACCGTCGCGCCATCGCCGGCCGGACCGGGCAGTCCGTTTTCTTGCGCCATGCGCAATACCTCGTCGAGAACCTGGCGGACCTGCTGCTCGGGCAACGCGCCTTGGAACAGCGGCACCGGCTGCCCGGCAATCACGGCGAACACCGACGGGATGCTCTGCACCTGGAAGGCCGCGGCCAGCCGCTGGTTGGCATCGACGTCGATCTTCGCGAGGATCCAGGCTCCGTCCGCCTCCGCTGCCAGCCGCTCGAGAACCGGTGACAGCTGCTTACACGGCCCGCACCAGTCGGCCCAGAAGTCGAGCAGCACCGGAACCTGTTGCGAACGGTTGATGACCTCGGACTCGAAGGTCGCCTCGGTGACGTCGAGGACTGCAGCTCCATCGGCCGGGTTCGCCGAGGGTGCGGTCGCATCCGGCGTCGGCGCCGCGGGCCGCGGCCGTAGCCCGGACAGGTCGACCGCGCCTGGGAGCCGGATGTCGGTCGGTCGCATGCCTGTAGAGCCTACGGGCCGACCCGGTTCATTCCCGGGGTGCGACGGCGTAGATGGAGATGTCGCTCGGCACACCCTTGGGCCGGGTCAGCCGATACGTCAGCTTGCGTCGGGCCGAGATCGCGGTCGGATCGAGTTCGGCGAGGGCCGCGTCGGACACCAGCGTCTCGCCCGGGTTCGCGCTCTCGGCGAGCCGGGCTGCGACGTTGACGTCGACACCCACGAAGTCGCCGCCGATGGCACGGGGGTTGCCGGTGTGCAGCCCCGCGCGCAGCTCAGGGCGGTAGCCGGCCACCTCCACGTCGGCCAGCCGCTCGCGCGCCTCGACGACGGAGTCAAACGCCAGCTGAGCAGATGGGAAGACCGCCATCAGCCCGTCGCCCAGCCGCTTGACCACGCGTCCGCGGTTGCTGAGAACGGACCGCTCGAGCCGGCTTGCGACCGTTCGCAGCAGCTCGAGCGCATCGTCGTCACCGGCTCGGGCCGCCCACGCCGAGAAACCGACGAGGTCGGTGAACAACAGCGTGCACGGTTGGACACCGCTGCCACGGCCGGTCCGCTCGAGCAACGAGTGCCAGACCTGTAGCGCGCCCAGACCCAGCTCCTGCGTCGCCGTCGGCTCCTCGTCGAACAACCGGTCGGCGATCCGCGCGATCGTCGCCGCGCTGTCGCGCCCGGCGATCGACAACGGGTCGCCGAAGCCGGGGTCCCCCGGCAGCGCGCGACGAAGCCGCCGCAACGCATGCACGGTCGCCGGTCGGCTGTTGAACGCACGAGCTCCCGCGGTCAACCGGCCCAGGCGAGGGTTCTCGGACACCTGCGCCAGCGTAGTAGGGCTATCGCGGGGCGGCTTCGTACAACTGCCACTTGCCGTCCAGCCCCTTCATGGCGGACACCATTCACCCGAACGGGTGCAAAGACGAGCCGGTAGCCCTACTTTGATCATCAGGTTTTCCTTCCCCTGCGGAGACCACGATGACGGTGCTTTCGCTTCTCCGGCGGCATCGGCGGCACGACCAGCCGACGGGATACCGCGACGCTTTCGTGCTGTCCGGCGGCGGCAGCCTCGGCGCGATCCAGGTCGGCGCACTGCAGGCCATGGCGGACGCGGGCATCCGGCCCGACGTGCTCGTTGGCTGCTCGGTCGGTGCACTGAATGCGGCGTTTCTCGCGGTGGACCCGAGTCGGGAGCGACTGGCAGCACTCGAGTCGTTGTGGTTGGGCCTCAATCGCGCCGATGTCTTCCCGGCGAGCCGGCGCTCGATCGCGGGCCACCTCGTACGACGCGACACCCACCTCTACGAGCCGCAGGGGTTGCTCGACCTCGTCGACCGACTGGTGCCCGCAGCCGACCTGGCGGACCTGGCGACGCCCCTTCACATCGTCACGACGGACCTCTTCAGCGGCCAGCCGGTGTGGTGGACCAGCGGCGATCCGCGGCAAGTGCTCGTCGCCTCGGCCAGTCTGCCCGGACTGTTCCCACCGGTCGCCCTTGCCGGCAGCCTGCACGTGGACGGCGGCGTGACCTGCCCGGTCCCGGTCCAACACGCGATCGATCTCGGCGCCGAGCGCATCTGGGTGTTCGACGTCACCGGAGGCTCGCTCGGCCGCCGCGACGAGCGCATGACCGCGCTGGACATCCTGCTGACGAGCTTCGCCATCAGCCGCTATCGGCTGGCGAGCCTCGAACTGATGGAGACTCCGGGCCGACCGGTCATCCCGATGCCGCGGGTCGAGCTCGGCAAGCACGAACTGCGCGATTTCTCCCGCACCATCGAGCTGATCGAGATGGGTCGCGCGCTCGGTGCCCGCATGTTGCAGGGCGAGTTGACCCCGACCGGCTAGTCAATCCGCCGAAGTCGGCGTACACATACACCCATGGAGGCGGAGCGACTACCGCTGGATTTCGGCAACCTCCCGCTCGGGTCGTTGTACGAAGACCGGCTCGTGGAGGATCTTCTTCTGCTCGTCGACGTGGTCGCGGCCTGTCGCGACGAGAACGACGCGCGGCTCACCGAGCTGGGCGTCTGGGCGGCCACGCCCGTCGGCGTCCGCTAGGTCGCCGCCAGCACCTCCCTTGCGGGCGATGAGCCCGCCTTGACAGGATCCCTGTCATGCCCAAGCTGCTGCTCTCCGCCCTGACCCTCGTTTTTGCCACCGGCGTCGGACTCGCGACCACGGCATCAGCCGCCCCGCAGGCCGCCACCCAGCAGTCGTTCACGTGCATGCACTTCCAGGACCCGACGGTCCAGCTCGTCTGGTCGCACGTCTGCCACTTCTAGAAGCGCGGAGGCTCCAGGTAGCCGCCCCACTCGCCGCGTAGCGCGTCGCAGATCTCACCCAGCGTCGCTTCGTTGCGGGTGGCGTCAAGCATCGCCGGCAACATGTTGTCGGACGTTCGCGCGACGTCGACCATGTGTTGCAGGGACGCGCGCACCTTGGCGTCGTCCCGCTTCGTACGACGATCCGCGAGCGTGCGTTGCTGCTCCAGCTCGACCTCGTGCGAGATGCGCAGGATCTCGAGATCGTCGACGACCGACGACTCGTGCACGTTGACACCGACGACCTTCTTGTCGCCCTTCTCGACCTTCTTCTGGTAGTCGAACGCGGCGTCCGCGATCTCCGCCATGAACCAGCCGTCCTCGATGCCGCGCAGGATGCCGCTGGTCATGGAGCCCTCCCCCTGTCCGGTGGCAGCGCTCATGTCCTTGATCCGCGCGAAGATGGCTTCGGCCTGCCGTTCCATCTCATCGGTCAGCTCTTCGACGTACCACGAGCCCCCGAGCGGGTCGGCGACGTTGACGACGCCGGTCTCCTCCATGAGCACCTGCTGGGTGCGCAACGCGATCTCGGCCGCCTTCTGGGACGGCAATGCGAGCACCTCGTCCAACGCGTTGGTGTGCAGCGAGTTGGTGCCCGC
>DATBDO010000009.1:0-2566 GCA_036269855.1 Mycobacteriales bacterium | reverse complement strand
CAGCCCAGCCAACCGGCCGCAAGCGCGCAACCCACGCCGGACACCGGCCTGCGCGGCCGCACCGAGAAGTTGTCCCGGCTGCGCACTGTCATCGCACAGCGCATGGTCGAGTCGCTGCATATTTCGGCGCAGCTGACCACGGTGGTCGAGGCCGACCTCACCAAGATCGCGCGAGTGCGCGAGCGCGCGAAGGACGAGTTCGAAGCACGTGAAGGCGTGAAGCTGTCGTTCCTGCCGTTCTTCGCGCTGGCGACGTGCGAGGCGCTGCGCGAGCACCCGGCAGTCAACGCGTCGATCGATGTCGAAGCCGGTACGGCGACCTATCACGACGCCGTTCACCTCGGCATCGCGGTCGACACCCCGCGCGGGTTGCTCGTCCCGGTCATCAAGGACGCGAGCGACCTCAATCTCCCCGGACTTGCGCGCAAGATCGCCGATCTCGCCGAACGCACCCGTGGCAACCACATCACCCCGGACGAGCTCGGCGGCGGAACGTTCACGCTGACCAACACCGGCTCGCGCGGCGCGCTGTTCGACACGCCGATCATCAACCAGCCACAGGTCGGAATCCTCGGCACCGGCAGCGTCGTCAAGCGGGCCGTGGTCGTCGACGATCCCGATGTCGGCGAGGTCATCGCGGTGCGCAACATGGTTTATCTCGCGCTGACCTACGACCACCGCATGGTCGACGGCGCCGACGCCGCCCGCTTCCTGACAACGATCAAGGACCGGCTCCAAGAAGGCGAATTCGAAGCCGAAGTCGGCCTCTAGTCCTACGTCGTTGAGTGCGACGAAATCCGGCGATCGGCACCCCTCGAATGACGGATTTCGTCGCACTCAACAATGGGGGTGTGAGGGTCGTCGTCACAGGGGCGTCGGGGCTGATCGGATCCGCGCTCGTTCGGAGTCTGGTCGCCGACGGTCACGCGGTGCTGCGGCTCGTACGACGAGAACCGCGCGCCGCCGATGAACGGCGCTGGGACCCGTCATCGGGAGAGCTCGACCCGACCGTGATGGATGCCGCGGACGCGGTCGTCCATCTCGCAGGTGCCGGTATCGGCGACCATCGCTGGACCGACGCCTACAAGGAGACAGTGCTTCGAAGCCGGGTCGACAGCACGACCACGATCGCGACGTCGATCGCGCGCTCGACCGATCCGCCCAAGGTGCTGTTGTCCGCATCCGCGGTGGGCTTCTACGGGGACACCGGCGACGAGGCCGTCGACGAGTCGGCGTCGGGCGGCTCGGGCTTTCTCGCCGATGTCGTACACCGGTGGGAGACCGCTACGGCTGCCGCCGAATCCACTGGCACCCGAGTTGTCCATGCGCGGAGCGGTGTCGTTCTCGCCGCAGAGGGCGGGGCGCTCGGCAAAGTGTTGCCGCTGTTCAAACTTGGCTTGGGTGGCCGGCTCGGATCGGGCAAACAGTGGATGTCATGGATCGCGATCGCCGACCACATCACCGCGCTCCGGTTCCTGCTGGATCGGGCCGACGTGTCCGGACCGGTCAATGTCACCTCCCCCGAACCAGTGCGCAATCGCGATTACACGAAGGCGATCGGCCGGGCGGTGCACCGGCCCGCACTGGCGATCGTTCCGGCGCCGGCCTTGCGCGCCGCGCTCGGCGGGTTCGCCGACGAGGGCGTGCTGGTCAGTCAGCGCGTGCTGCCGGCCCGGCTGGAGGACGCCGGCTTCCTGTTCACCTACGCCGACATCGACTCCGCGCTCACCGCAATCGTGGGCTGACCGAAGCCTGGGCTCCTGTTGACCAGTCGCACCAAGATCATCGCGAAACATGCACGCTCTAGCGTGGTCCAGCCGCGATCGATGCGCCGGTTCGTTACGGGCGCTCCCCGTCACGTTGAGTGCGCCGATATCAGTTGGGTGACGCTTCCGGCACTGCCTTTGGTATCGGGCCGCCCAGCGGACTCGCGACCGACCGCAACAACAGAACTGTATGCGTCGGCGTCGATGGCGCCGCGTCGTGGCGCCGACGCCAGAAGTCGGGGCGTTCGATGTAGGTGCAGCTATGGCTCGGTTGCGGTAGTTGCCGGAGTTGCGGAGTGCAACAACCATTGGCCGCCCTCCATGATCAGGACGACGTCGACCGCTCGCGTCGGTCGCGCTGCTCGATGAGCGATCGCCACGCCGTGGTTGTCGACGACGTCGTACGACGACAGGGCGTCGGTTATCCGCAGCACGACACGGTTGGTCGTCGATGACACGACGTGCACCGACCGCACGCGCGGTCGCAGACCGCGCAGTTGCGCGCGTGCAGCGATCAGTCGCGTCACCACTCGCTGGTCGTGCCGCCACAGCGCCGTGCCCGGCGCCACCGCAGCACCAAGCTGCACCATGTTGGCAGTCGCGAGCGCGTGCGCGCGTCGTGCTTCGACCTCACTGATGACGGCACGCCACGAGACTGCTCGCGCAGGCGGCGACGGCGATGGCGACGCTGACACCGCCGGAAGCGCCGCCCCTGCTGCGTGGTCGTGCCGGCCCCACGTCACACCGGCGAGCACCGCGACAGCGACGGCCGCAACAACAAGGAGAACTGCGGCCCGGTT
>DATBDO010000008.1:0-9797 GCA_036269855.1 Mycobacteriales bacterium | reverse complement strand
CGAGCAGGTCGCCCCGAACTTCGAGGGTCGCGAGAAGGAGATCAGCGCCGCCTTCCGCGCGCTGAACAAGAAGCTCGTGCGGCAGCGGATCATCCGCGACAAGGTGCGCATCGACGGACGCGGCCTGGCCGACATCCGCTCGCTGTCCGCCGAGGTCGAGGTCGTCCCGCGCGTCCACGGCTCGGCGCTGTTCGAGCGCGGCGAGACCCAGATCCTGGGCATCACCACGCTGGCCATGCTCCGCATGGAGCAGATGGTCGACACGCTGAACCCCGAGACGCGCAAGCGCTACATGCACAACTACAACTTCCCGCCCTACAGCACCGGCGAGACCGGTCGCGTGGGGTCGCCGAAGCGTCGCGAGATCGGCCACGGTGCCCTCGCCGAGCGCGCCCTCCTGCCGGTGCTGCCGAGCAAGGAGGAGTTCCCCTACGCGATCCGCGCGGTGTCCGAGGCGCTCGGCTCCAACGGTTCGACGTCGATGGGCTCGGTGTGCGCATCGACGCTGTCGCTGATGGCGGCCGGCGTGCCGCTGCGCGCCTCGGTGGCGGGCATCGCCATGGGCCTCATCAACGAGGGCTCCGACTACGTGACCCTCACCGACATCCTCGGCGCCGAGGACGCGTTCGGCGACATGGACTTCAAGGTCGCCGGCACGCGTGACTTCGTCACCGCGCTGCAGCTCGACACCAAGCTCGACGGCATCCCCGCGTCGGTGCTGGCGTCGGCGTTGCAGCAGGCGCACGAGGCCCGGCAGGCGATCCTCGACGTCATGGCCGGCGCCATCGCCGAGCCCGGCGAGATGTCGCCGTTCGCGCCGCGGATCATCACCGAAAAGATCCCGGTCGACAAGATCGGCGAGATCATCGGCCCCAAGGGAAAGATCATCAACCAGATCCAGGCCGACACGGGCGCCGACCTGACGGTCGAGGACGACGGCACGATCTACATCGCCGCCGTCGACGGCGACAAGGCAGAGGCGGCGCTGCGCGCGGTGCGCTCGATCGTCTCGCCGCAGCTGCCCGAGGTCGGCGAGCGCTACCTCGGCACCGTCGTCAAGACCACGACCTTCGGCGCGTTCATCTCCCTCACCCCCGGCAAGGACGGACTGCTGCACATCTCGCAGATCCGCAAGCTCGCCGGTGGCAAGCGGGTGGAAAACGTCGAAGACGTGTTGCAGGTCGGCAGCAAGGTGCAGGTGCAGATCGCCGAGATCGACCCGCGCGGCAAGCTCTCCCTGGTGCCGGTGCTCGATGAGTCCGGCGACACCAACTCCGCCGAGGAGTCGGCGACCGACGCCTGATCATGCCCATCGACCTCGCCGGCCGTTCCCAGCGCGTCGGTGCGACGCGCACCCTCACCACGGGTCCGGACGGCGGGGTCGTTCGGCGGACGGTCCTGCCCGGCGGACTGCGAGTCATCTCCGAGTCGGTGCCGGGCGTCCGCTCGGTTGCGTTCGGCGTTTGGGTCGGAGTCGGCTCCAGGGACGAGACGCCGTCGCTGTCGGGTGCCTCGCACTACCTGGAGCACCTTCTCTTCAAAGGGACCGCCCGGCGTGATGCACTCGCGATCTCGGCCGAGCTCGAGGGTGTCGGCGGCGAGCTCAATGCGTTCACCGCCAAGGAATACACCTGCTATTACGCCCGCGTGCTCGACAACGACCTCCCACTCGCGGTCGACGTCATCTGCGACATGATCACCGGCTCGTTGCTCGCCGCCCGTGACGTCGACAACGAACGTGGCGTGATCCTCGAAGAGATCGCGATGCACGACGACGATCCCAGCGATGCGGTCCACGACACCTTCGCCGAGATCGTCTGGCCCGGCACGTCGCTGGGCCGGCCCGTGCTGGGCAGCATCGCCTCGATCGAGCGGCTTTCGCGGAGCTCTATCGCCGGTTACTACCGACGGCGCTACGGCACCCCGTCCCTCGTGGTGGCCGCAGCCGGCAACCTCGACCACTCCGCGCTCGTGCGTCTCGTCCGCAAGGCGTTCGCCGATGTCGTCGACGAGCCCGACGCGACGCCGGCGACGCCCCGGGTGGGCGGGCGCGCACCCCGGTTCGTCGCCGCGACGTCCGTCCTACGGCGGCCGACCGAGCAGGCCAACCTGGTGATCGGCACCGGCGGATTGGCACGGCTCGACGACCGCCGGTTCGCTCTCGGCGTGCTCAACGCCGCGCTCGGCGGCGGGATGTCGAGCAGGTTGTTCCAGGAGATCCGCGAAAAGCGGGGTCTTGCCTATTCGGTGTTCTCCTTCGTCTCGCACTACGCCGACACCGGCCTGTTCGGTGTCTATGCCGGCTGTCACCCGAAGCGGGCCGTTGACGTGCTCGAGCTCTGCCGCGAGCAACTGGCCATCGCGGCCGCCGGCGGCCTCGACGCGGAGGAGCTCGAGCGTGGCAAAGGTCAGTTGCGCGGCGGCCTGGTGCTGGGGCTGGAGGACACCGGTTCGCGGATGAGCCGGCTCGGCAAGTCCGAGTTGGTCTACGGCGAACTGATGACCGTCGACGAGATCCTCGGCCACATCGATGCGGTGACTCCCGACGACGTGCAGTCGGTTGCGTTCGAAGTGTTGCGCGGGCCGCTTGCGTTGGCGGCGATCGGACCGTACGACGACGACCGCAAGCTAGCCCGCGTCGTCGCATAGGGTCCGCGTCATGGGGATCGCGGTCGGTGTTCTCGGAGCCCGTGGGCGCATGGGCAGCGAGGTGTGCCGCGCGGTCGAGACCGCGGACGATCTCGAGCTGGTGGCCGCGGTTGATGTCGGCGACGATCGCGAGCCGCTGCGCCGGGCACAGGTGGTCGTCGACTTCACCACGCCCGGTGCAGTCATGGACAACCTCAAGTGGTGCACCGACGCAGGCTTGCACGTGGTTGTTGGCACTACCGGCTTCGACGACGAACGCTTGGGTCAGGTGCGGAGCTGGCTCGACGGAACGTCTGTCGGTGTGGTGATAGCACCCAACTTCGGCATCGGCGCCGTTCTGATGATGCGGTTCGCGGCGACTGCAGCGCCCTACTTCGATTCGGTCGAAATCGTCGAGCTGCACCACCCCAACAAGGTCGATGCTCCCAGCGGCACCGCTCGCCGCACCGCGGAGCTGATCGCCGACGCACGGCACGGCCAAGCGTCACCCGACGCGACCACCGAGGAGACCGACGGTGCGCGCGGCGCGATGGTCGCCGGCGTGCGCGTGCATGCCGTCCGCCTCGCCGGTCTTGTCGCGCATCAGGAAGTGCTCCTCGGCGGCCACGGCGAGACGCTGACGATCCGGCACGACTCGCTCGCACGGGAGTCGTTCATGCCTGGCGTGTTACTCGGCGTCCGCTGGGTCGTCGACCACCCCGGTCTCAACGTCGGCATCGAGGCCGCACTGGGTTTGGATTGACAGGGGGCCAGGACCGGACGTGCTGGGTGTCGGGTAGGCAGAAAACCCGGTGACGCCCGTCGGGCCGTGCCATAGCGTTCGGTGTTACTGACGTGCGCACGCGTGCGCGGTCCGAGAGGAGGTGGGTCGGTATGTCCGTGTTCTCGGCTGCCCTCGTCCTGCCCACCTCGTCTCGAAAGGCCATGCGGTGTCCGATCTGCCGGCGCTCGGCTGGAGCGCTGACCTAGCGACGGCTTTCGCGCCGTACGCACTCACCCATCGTTGTGCTCGCGTCACCCGGGTCGACCGCAGCGCGGTTGATGCCCTCGTCGCCGGTGACGACTTCACCGGTATCCGGGCCACGCCGCGCAGTCATGACATCAGCCCCGTTGTCGGCGACTGGGTCGTCGTGATCGAGGACGGCGGGGAGTGGCGCATCGACGCGTTGCTGCCGCGCCGTACGACGATCGAGCGCGCTGCCGTCTCCGGTCGCTCCGAGTCGCAGGTCATGGCCGCCAACGTCGACCTGGTCCTGATAGCGATGCCCGTCGTTCCGGAACCGAAGCTCACACTCGTCGAACGCATGGTGGCCCTCGCCTGGGACAGCGGTGCCACGCCGGTCGTCGTCGTGACCAAGGCCGACCTGTCTGCGGACAGCGATGCGATCGTGGCCGATCTGGCCGAGGCGGCACCCGGCGTGGACGTCGTCGCGGTCAGCGTCGTTGCCGAGGATGGTCTCGCCGCGCTGGCTCCGTACCTCGTCGACGGCCGGACGCTGTGCGTCCTTGGTCGGTCCGGCGCCGGCAAGTCGTCACTGGTCAACGCGCTGGTCGGGGCAGAGGTGCTCGAGACTGCGGAGATCCGGCGCGACGGCAAGGGCCGGCACACCACGACGCACCGGGAGATGTCCGTGCTTCCCAGCGGTGCCGTGATCGTCGACACGCCCGGCCTTCGCGGCGCCGGTTTGTGGGTGACTGAAGAGGGCCTCGACCGGACGTTCGCCGACATCGAGGAGCTCGTGATCGGTTGCCGGTTCACCGACTGCGCGCACGTGCAGGAGCCGGGTTGCGCGGTGCTGGCGGCGGTCGAGGACGGGCGGCTTCCCCAGCGGCGGCTCGACTCGTGGCACAAGCTCCAGCGCGAGGCCAGGTGGATGGCGATGCGGTCGGACGCTCGGCTCCGCGCCGAGGCTCGGCGGGCGCGGGTGGTCACGCACAAGGAAGTTCGTCGCTCAGGTCGAATCCGTCCGTAGACCGACTCGAGCTCATGGGAGTGACGTGCGACTGCGGACGGCGGCCTTGATTGCCCTGTTGCCGGTAGGGCTGGCCGCGCTGGCCCTGCCTGCCACCGCGGCCAACGGGGCCGGCCGCCGGTTCGGCCCCGCCATCCATATCGACCTCGAGAACAAGACCGGCGAGCCGTCGATCGCTGTCGCTCCGGACGGCACCGAGTACGTCGTCGCCCCCGACGGGCCCGGCCTGCGCCTGCCCGGTGAGGCCTTCGCCTCGGGATCGGGCGGCAGCCTGATCTGGCGTTCGACCGACCACGGTCGCAGCTGGCACGCCCTCGGCACCTACGACGGCCCCACGGGGGGTGGTGACAGCGACATCGCCGTCGCCCCCGACGGCACGCTCTATGCCTCCGGGTTGAGCTATGTCGCCTGCTCGACCGTCTCGCGGAGCACCGACCGGGGCAGCTCGTGGCTGGCGATGCCGGTGGGCGGGTGTGGCCGTGAGCCCCTGATGAACGACCGACAGTGGACGGCGACATTCGGCAACTCCGTCGTCTACACGGCGATCGGTGACACCGTCGACTCGCAGATCGACCTTGTACGCAGTGTCGTCGACAGCCCCGTCGTCGTACCCAGCACGACAATGCAGCTGTCAACCGAGGCGGACTACCAGTGGCCCGGCACGGTCGAGGTCGATCAACACTCCGGCAACGTCTACACCGCGTGGAACACGACCGGCGATCCCAACAACTGCGACAAGTCACCGGGTGCCGACAAGTGCCTGCCGGCACAGGCGAGCACCAAGACGCCCGACCTCATCGAGATCTCCGCCCTTCCCGCCACCGCCTCCAATGCACCCGTGCCG
The DNA here is from genome assembly GCA_036269855.1 of Mycobacteriales bacterium. Classification (GTDB taxonomy): domain Bacteria; phylum Actinomycetota; class Actinomycetes; order JAFAQI01; family JAFAQI01; genus DATBDO01. Next base: position 4,331 of record DATBDO010000008.1, on the reverse strand, counting down.
CGCGTCGTGGCCAGCCGCCCCTTCGACACGTTCGACTCCTTCGTCGCGGTTGCTGTCGACAAGGCGGGTGCCGTCTACGTCGTCTGGAGCGAGCGTCATGCCGCGACAAGAGGCACCTGGACGATGCTCGCCCGGTCCGCCGACGGCGGGCAGCACTGGTCCGCGCCGGTCCGGGTCAACCGCGCCCCGCGAACGACGACGTTCCCCTGGGTGACTGCAGGCGACGACGGCCGGATAGCGGTCAGCTACTACGGAACCTCCGCGGCCGGTTACTCGCCGCAGACGGTCGACGACACCTCGACCTGGCGGGTCTACTCGTCGTACTCGACCAACGGCGGCCGCAGCTTCCAGGAGTACCCCACGACCGGCGTCATGGATCGCGGGGCGATCTGCACGAGCGGCACCGGCTGCTCCGCCGGGGGACGCAATCTCCTCGACTTCTTCGAGACGGCGATGGACGGGAACGGGTGCCTGGTCACCGCGTTCGCGGACAACACGGTCGCGCCCAAGTCGGCCGCGGTGATCTCCTACGTGCGGCAGACCGCGGGACCGGGACTGCTCGCTGGGCGCGCCTGCTCCGTACCCGGCTGAATCCGGGCCGATGTCGGCAGCCGCCCGTACGATGACGGCCGTGGCCCCCCTCAACACCGACTACGAAGACCTGCTTCGACTGGTCATGACCAAGGGGACACCCAAACCGGACCGGACCGGGACCGGCACCCGCAGCGTGTTCGGCCACCAGATGCGGTTCGACCTCACCGAGGGATTCCCGCTGATCACGACCAAGCGGGTGCATTTCCGCTCGATCGCCGTCGAGCTGCTGTGGTTCCTGCGTGGCGACAGCAACGTCAAGTGGCTCCGCGACAACGGCGTGACGATCTGGGACGAGTGGGCCGGTCCGGACGGTGACCTCGGCCCGGTCTACGGCGTGCAATGGCGGTCCTGGCCGACGCCTGACGGCGGGCACATCGACCAGATCACGCAGCTGCTCGACCTCTTGAGGTCCGACCCGCACTCTCGCCGGCTCGTCGTGTCGGCGTGGAACGTCGCTGACATCCCGCGGATGGCGTTGGCGCCCTGTCATGCGCTGTTCCAGTTCCACGTCGCGGACGGTCGACTGTCGTGTCAGCTCTATCAGCGCAGCGCTGACATGTTCCTCGGCGTGCCGTTCAACATCGCGAGTTACGCACTGCTGACACACATGCTGGCGCAGCAGGTCGGGCTCGAGGTCGGCGATTTCATCTGGACCGGTGGCGACTGCCACGTCTACGACAACCATGTCGCGCAGGTCGAGGAGCAGTTGTCGCGCGAGGTCTACCCGTTCCCGCGCCTGGAGCTGCGGCGGGCGTCGTCGCTGTTCGACTACACCTTCGACGACATGGAGCTCGTCGACTATCGCCATCATCCCGCGCTGCGCGCACCCGTCGCCGTATGAGCCGGGACCTATGACCGTCACCCTCATCTGGGCAGAGGCGGCCGACCGCGTCATCGGCATGGATCGCGCGTTGCCCTGGCACCTGCCCGAGGACCTGCGCCGGTTCAAAGAGCTCACGATGGGCGCGACGGTCGTCATGGGTCGGATCACCTGGGAGTCGTTGCCGGCGAAGTCTCGACCTCTGCCGGGCCGGCGCAACGTCGTGGTGACCCGACAGACGTCGTACGACGCGCCGGGCGCCGAGGTCGTCTCTTCGCTCGAGGAAGCACTTGCTCTGGCCGACGGCGACGTCTGGGTGGCGGGCGGCGCGAGCATCTATGAGCAGGCGCTTCCGCTCGCCGACCGGGTGGTGCGGACGCGAGTGCACCTGGCGGCTGAGGGCGATACGAAAGCCCCCGTGCTCGGGTCCGACTGGACGATGGTCGATCGCGACCCGGTCAGCGGGCTGCACAAGTCTGCTGACGGCATCGAATACTGCGTCGCGACGCTCACGCGTGGCCGAGAGGTAGCGTCAGGGGCATGACAGCAGCGCGGGCCCCGTTCGGCCGGGTGCTGACCGCCATGGTCACGCCGATGACCGCTGACGGTCTCGTCGACCTCGATGCGACGCAGCGCCTGGCGTCCCACCTCGTCGACGCCGGCAACGACGGCCTGGTCGTCTCCGGCACCACCGGCGAGTCCCCGACGACGAGCGACCTCGAGAAGGAACAGATCATCCGGGCGGTTCGCGAAGCCGTCGGTGACAAGATCCACGTCGTCGCCGGGACCGGCACCAACGACACCGTCCACTCCATCGAGCTCTCCCGGCAGGCCGAGAAGGCCGGCGCGGACGGGCTGCTGTTGGTCACGCCTTATTACTCCAAGCCGCCGCAGTCGGGCCTGCTGGAGCACTTCCGTCGCGTGTCCGACGCGACCGCTCTGCCGGTGATGCTCTACGACATCCCCGGCCGATCCGGCGTCCCCATCACCACCGAGACGTTGCTGCAGCTCGCCGAGCACGACCGGATCGTCGCGGTGAAGGATGCCAAGGGCGACCTGTACGAGACGTCGCGAGTGCTCGCCGGCAGCGACCTCGCGTTCTACTCCGGTGAAGACGCGCTCAACCTGCCGCTGCTCGCCCTCGGCGCGGTTGGCATGGTCAGCGTGGTGGCGCACGTCTGCGCCGACCGGTTTGCCGCGATGGTGCGTGCTGTCGACGCCGGCGATCTCGATGAGGCACGACGACTCAACATCTCCGTGCTCGCCGCGGTGGAGGGGATCATGACCCGCACCCAGGGCGCGATCATGGTGAAGGCCGCGCTGCAGCTGCAGGGGGTCTTGCAACACCGGACCGTGCGACCACCGTTGGTCGACGCCACCGAGGAACAGGTGAGCCGGCTGCGGGAGGATCTGGCGGCTGCAGGCCTGTGAGCCACCCGCATCCCGACCTCGGGCCGCCTCCGGAGCTCGCGTCCGGCGGGCTGCGCATCATCCCCCTCGGCGGCCTTGCCGAGATCGGTCGCAACATGACGGTCTTCGAGCACGCCGGTCGGTTGCTCGTCGTCGACTGCGGCGTGCTGTTCCCCGAGACCGACCAGCCCGGGGTCGACCTCATCCTTCCGGACTTCACCATCCTTCGTGATCGCTGGGACGACCTCGACGCGATCGTCCTGACCCACGGGCACGAGGACCACATCGGTGCGATCCCGTATCTGTTGCGCGAGAAGCCGGACGTGCCGCTCATCGGCTCGCGGCTGACGCTCGCGCTGGTCGAGGGCAAGCTGAAAGAGCACCGCATCACGCCGCTGACGCTGGAGGTCCGGGAGGGACAGACCGAACGCCTGGGGCCGTTCGAGTGCGAGTTCTTCGCCGTCAACCACTCGATCCCCGATGCTCTCGGCGTGGCGATCCGCACCGCAGCCGGAGTCGTGCTGCACACCGGTGACTTCAAGATGGATCAGCTGCCGCTCGACGGACGAATCACCGACCTCGGCGGGTGGGCCCGCCTCGGTCGCGAGGGCGTCGACTTGCTCATGAGCGACTCGACCAACGCCGAGATTCCCGGCTTCGTCACGCCGGAGCGCGAGATCGGGCCGGTCCTCGACGACGTGTTCCGGCAGGCGCGCCGCCGCATCATCGTCGCCTGCTTCGCTTCGCACGTGCATCGCGTGCAGCAGGTGCTGGATGCCGCGCAGTCCCACGGACGGCGGGTGGCGTTCATCGGCCGGTCGATGGTGCGCAACATGGGCATCGCCCGCGATCTCGGCTATCTGACCATCCCACCCGGCCTGATCGTCGGCATGGACGAGCTCGAGGACCTGCCGCCTGAGCAGGTCGTGCTGGTGTCGACCGGGTCACAGGGCGAACCGATGTCCGCGCTGTCGCGCATGGCCAACCGCGACCACCGGCAGGTGCGCATCGAGCCGAGCGACACGGTTGTGCTGGCGTCGTCGCTGGTGCCGGGCAACGAGAGCGCGGTCTGGCGCGTGGTCAACGGCCTGACCCGCTGGGGCGCCACCGTCGTACATAAAGAGACCGCCCTCGTGCATGTGTCGGGACACGCTCCCGCGGGGGAGCTGCTCTACGTCCTCAACCTCACCCGCCCGTCCAACGTCATGCCGATCCACGGAGAGTGGCGGCACCTGCGCGCGCATGCCGAGCTGGCCGTTCAAACCGGTGTTCCTCGCGACAACGTCGTGCTGGCGGAGGACGGAGTCGTCGTCGACCTGATCGACGGACGAGCAAGCATCGTCGGAGCTGTTCCGGCGGGTTACGTGTTCGTCGACGGGCTCGCCGTCGGTGACGTGGGCGAGGAGTCGCTGCGAGACCGGCGCATCCTCGGCGGCGAGGGCTTCGTCACCGTTGTCGTGGTCGTCGACTCGGTGACGGGCAAACTCGCAGCGGGACCCGAGATCCT
>DATBDO010000007.1:0-10132 GCA_036269855.1 Mycobacteriales bacterium | reverse complement strand
CGGCGGAGGCTCCACTCGCGGCATATCCGGGCACCTGGTTCTCGGCCAAGGTACCTCGACACCGCTCACGCTCGACGCCGCCGCCGTCACCCCAGCCGTCAAGGTGAGCAGGTCATCGGCGAAGGAGTCCGTCGAGCACCCGTTCGCCGCACCGCAACTCTCGGGCGGACTAAAGCAGTTCGGTCTCGCCCGGGTGACAACGACGGGTTTGGCCGCCGAGGGAACCGGACCGCTCCCTAGCTACGACGATCACCTGGCATGGGTTGGCATCTACGAGATCAGCAAGTCCGGAGACCACTCCTGCCCGGGTGAACCGGCACCAGTACCGACCGGTCTTACGCCGGTGTCCGCCCATTACTACTTCGCCGTCCTGGTAGACGCGACCAACGGCACCCAGGCGACCTGGAACGAAGACATGAGCGGTCTGCTCATCCGTCAGTGCGCAAGTCTGTCCATTGACTAGCGAGAGCACTCACGCAGCCAAACGGCACGTATCAGTCGTCCTGAACATCGATGCTGACGAGCTGATCGGGACGGAATCGCGCCGGCCGGAAGGTCGCGATGATCTCGTCCGTGCCGTCTGGACGAGTCACGACATGCTCGGAGTACACGCTGACGTGGCCGTCGGGCTCTCGCTCGAACCGTCTGCGGCTGAGGATGCCGTCGGGGGTCATCCCATCTTCGAACGTGATCAGCTCGCCGCTGGTCAGAGCGGCGACAACGCGGCGCATGTTGGCAGCCTGTCACGACGAGTGCGGATGAGCGGCACCTATAACCGCTGACTATCTGCGCTGGGACCTATCGAGCCTTGCGGCGCAAGTTGGTCAACCGCCGGATTCGACGACCGTACTGGCCCTCGCGGGACATCTGAGCCTTGACCTTCTTCTCGATGTCCGGGTCGGTCATCGCTTCGTACGCCGCGAGTTCCTCCGCGTCGCTCCGGGTCAAGGCGGAGGCCCCGAAGTCATGCAGTCGTTGGCGCTCGCGCCGCTTCCATTCGCGAGGTCGGCGACCTGGTGGCACCGGCCCAGGCTATGGCCGCGAGCGGCACGTATAGCGCGGATCGGGCGACAATGGCGCTCGGAGGTCCCGATGCGCATTCGCTTATGGGTGGCGCCCGCGTCCTTCGCTGCTGTCGGGCTCATCATCGGAGCGGTTTGGCCCGCCCATCGCGGGCCCTCGCCACAAGGTTGTGAGACTTCCGGTGTCCCGGACGCATGTTCTGCAGGCGCCCAGACGATTCACCACTACCTGGCATGGAGCTTCGTCGGGCTGTTAACGGGCATCGCGCTATCGCTGCTGATCGCCTGGAGCCGCCGCAGGAAGCGCGCCGAATAGCGCCGGTGGCGTCACGGAAGCATCGGTACTAATCGACGCCGAAAGACGGCACTTACCGGCGACTTGGCGGTGGCTCACCACGGGTCCAGCGGACGCCGTCGGCGTCCGCGATGAGCTGTCTCTCTTCCGCGCCCAGGGGCTCCGCTATCCCGAACATGGCCACCTCCGCTCCGACGCGCACAGGATCTTGGGCGTCGGGGTCGTCAGGGTTCAGCTGCTCGAGGCAGCCGAGGATGCCTTCGTAGTACGGATGTCGGTAGGTGACACAGAACGCGTCCGGGGCAATCGTCCACGAGTCGACCACGGTGACGCCGAGCGCATCATCGGCGTCTGCGGCCAACGCGCGCAGGCACTCCCGCAGAGCCTGCTCCGCCCACGTGCCCTCGGCCACTAGGCAATCATTCCGCGTCGAGCATCCGTCGGGCCAGAACGGCACCTATTAGTGCCTAGCAGTCCAGGAAGAAGGAGAACACGCTCCCCAGCTTGATCAAGTAGTTGCCGTTCGCACACGTGACGTAGCGTCCATTGATCAGGATTGGTACGGGATAGTTGCCAAGTCCGTGAGGCTTGCGGGTTGTGAGCTCAAATGAACGCGAAGCCATCGGATTGCGGAAGGTGAACTCGTACAGGTGCCCCGCTGCCATCGATTCCGGCTGCTTATCGGTGAACACATATCCACGGGTACCGCCAGAGCGGACCCACACGTGGCCCTGGCCGAGTTGCTCACGCAGGTACGCCTCGAAGGCTTCAAGCATCTGACCCGAGGCGGTCAGGGCCGCAGCATGTGGGCTTGCCGCGGTGCTGGAGGGGGCCGCGCTTGGCGACGGCGAGGCGGATCCCGATGTGCATGCGCTCGCACCCAACAGGAGGCCGCAGATTAGAGCCACGTATGGCCGCACGATCCGAAGATAACGCCGGTTCCCATCGCCATAATCCGGATGCCGATCAGTCACATGTCGCGCGGCTACTCAGCGGCAAATCGGACTCTTCGACGACGCGGGAGGGTCAGCGGGTTCCTGTGGATGCTCTTGAGGGCAACCGTGGGGCAAGTCGCAGGGCAATTGCCCTAGCTTCGGCGATGGTCGTCGAGAAAGTCGTCGACCGCTTCGTGGGCGACGCCCTTGATCTCGCGGTAGAGGTCGCATTCGTTGCATGCCTCGAGCGGCAAGATGTAGGCGGTCTTCGTACTGGGTTTGCCGGTGGCGGATGTGCCCGTCTGTTGCGCCGGTCACCCACATAGCCTTGAGGGGCCGGGGCCCTCAAGCATGATCAACGAGCCCAGAGCTGACCCAATCGAAAAGGGTCATAGCTGAAACTTGGTTAAGACGACGGTCACGGGAAGTACGAAGAAGACAACCGGCAGGAGCATCGCGATCTCTTTGCGGCCCGCGCTTTCCAGCAGCCGACGCCGGCCCTCCTCGCGCACGTCGACGGCCTGGGCACGCAGTACGTCGGCGAGCGGCGTACCTCGCTCGACCGCAACGGCGATGCCGTCGACGAACCGGGCAAGGGCGGGAAGCGACGTGCGCGCAGCCATCCGCTCGAGCGCACTCACCAGCGAGGCGCCGGACCGGGCGTCGGCCAGCGCCCGGCCCAGCTCGGACGCGAGCTCACCGCCGGCGAGGCTGGTCACGCGACTGAGAGCACCGATCGCTCCCTCACCCGCGCCGACCGCCAGAGCAAGGAGTTCGGCGATCGTCGGGAACTCCGCGAGCATCCGGCGTTCTCGACGAGCCACGGCCACCGTCAGCATCCGGTCACGTGCCAGCACACCGGCGACGGCGAGCGCGAGTGCGACGAACAGGAATGCCGCCGGCCGGGTGGACGAGCCGCGCGCCGCGGCGACCGCGGTGACTGCGAGACCCAGCAGCAGTCCCGCAGCTCCCCAGATGACTTGTTCGACGCGGAACTGCTCGAGTGTCGTGTCGTCCGCCGCTTGCTCGAGTCGGCGCCGGACACTCGTCGTACCGCCGATCAGGCGGTCGCACCAGCGGGCGGCGTCCCTCAACACGGGCCCCAGCAGCCGATCGAGGCTCGCGAACGGCGAGTTGACCACCGGCTGATGAAGCAGCCGGGAGGGCCGCGGTGCATCGTCGAGATACGGCGCGAGCCGATCGTGCAGGCGGGGTCGGCGAAGTGGCGGGCTCGCGCTGACGGCCACCAGGACTCCGCCAGCCCCGAGCAAGCCGACAGCGGCACCGGTGAGAGCCGGGGTCACCGCAGCACCCGCTCGTCCTCGGGCAACCGGGCGAGCCGCAGCATCAGGCGGTAGGCGGCGACCGAGACGGCGCCGCCGACCGCGAGGACGAGGAGCCCGGCCGCGCTGTCGTAAGCACGAACGGCATCAGGGCGCAAAGCCAAGAGACCGAGCACCGCCCATGGCGCGGCCAGCGCTAAACGGGCGGCGTTGATGGTCCAGCCCTGTCTGGTCTCGAGCTCGGCACGCGTGCGGGCGTCTTCGCGGAGGAACTGCGACAGCGTGCGCAGGAGCCGGCCCAGATCGGAGCCGCCTACCTCGCGTGCGAGCCGGAGAGACTCGACGATCCGATCCGCCACCGGGTCGGCGAGCCGCGCCTTCAGTCGATCGAGGCAGTCGCCGAACCGACCAGACGCGCGGTAGTCGTCCGCGAACAAGCGGAACGGCTCCCGCAACGGCTCCGGACCGCGGTGGCCGAGCTGGCCGATGGCCTCGGGCAAGGACAGCCCGGCACGCACTGCCGACACAAGGTTGTCGACAACATCCGGCCACACGGTGCGCAACTCGCCTTGCCGTTGCCGTTGCCGCACCTTCACGAGCGCGACCGGGGCGTAACCAGCGAAGGATGCAAAGGCCAACGCGATGGCTAACGAGTGGCTGACGGCGACCACCAGCAGCATCGTCACGGCCGCTGCCACCAAGCAGCAGGCATAGAGCTGGCCGGCAGAGACGGAGCCCAGACCGGCTTGGACTAGCCGGTCGTGCTGTCGGGCGCGGGCAGTTTCACTTGTACGACGCCGGGCGGGCTTGCGCGATCCGCTTCGCCAGATCAGCAGAACGCCGAGTCCGAACGACAGCCCCAGCAGTGCGCCCATCAGTGGGCCGCCGCCGGTTGGGCCGTGCGTGTGCGGATGCCCAACAACTCGACGACGTCGTAGCCGGCGCGCGTGAAGCGTTCCGGATGAGGGGGCCATCCGTCTGCACGCTCGAGCACGCCGTCACGAGTGACGAAGATGTCAGCGGTCTCGATGACGTCGCCCTCGGCTCGACCCGGCACCGCGACAATTTCACTGATGCGACGGTGACCGGTGGACGTCCTCGCGACATGAACGACGAGGTCGACGCAGGACGCAACAGTCGGGACGACGAATGCGTGCGTCACGTTCTCGCCGGCCAGCAGTGGAAGGGTGCACAGCTTGGTGACAGCTTCCCGTGCCGAGTTGGCATGCAACGTACACATGCCGGGAAGTCCGGAATTCAAAGCGACGAGCAGATCGAGACACTCCTCCTGGCGGACCTCGCCGACGATCAGCCGGTCCGGGCGCATACGTAGCGCCTCCTTGACGAGGCGGCGGAGACGAATCTCGCCGCTTCCCTCGAGGTTGGGCTGGCGCGTCTGCATCGCGACGACATCCGGCAACGGAACCCGCAGCTCGAAGACCTCTTCGCACGTGACAACGCGCTGCTTCGAAGGGATGGCGGCGGCCAGGCAGTTCAACAGCGTGGTCTTCCCGGCCTGGGTTCCGCCGGCGACGATGACGTTGAGGCCGGCGATGACGGCGGCTTCGAGAAAGCGCGCAGCGTCGGCCGTGACAGTACCGAGCACGACGAGCTCGTCCAACGAATGAGCGGTCAGGACGAACTTGCGAATATTGACGGACCAGTGTTGCCGGGTGATGTCCGGGATCACCACATGCAGCCTGGATCCGTCCGGAAGCATCGCGTCGACGAATGGCTGGGAAAGATCGACGCGCCGCCCGGACGCCTTCAACATGCGCTCGACGAGGTCGCGCAACTCTCCGGCGGTCAGGATCGTGGTGGTCAGCTCCGAGGTACCGCGCCGCGCAACGAAAACTCGACCGGGCTCATTCACCCAAATTTCTTCAATCGAGGAGTCGTCGAGATAGGCCTGCAGCGGTCCGAAACCGGCGACCGCGTCGTAGACGCTCCGCGCCACCTGTCGCCGATCGTCCAACGGCGGCAGTGCGCTGGTGAGAGTCCGCTCGTCGTACTCGGCAATGACCTCGTCGACGAGCCGGCGGATGCTCGCGGCGTCCGTGGCGGGATCCAGTCCACGCCTTCGTACGAGCTCACGAACCTCGTGTTCGACGACCGCGACTGAGTCCACGGTTCGGCAGCTCCCCGACTTAGTACAGCCCGCACGCACCCCAAGTGGCAGGGACACTAACTAGGGCGAAGACGGGCATCAACGGGGGAACCAGCATCTTGCGGGAATTGTGGACAACCAGTGCGACTAATGTCCTCGCCAAGTCGGGCACCGCTTAACACCACACCCACTAGTCACACGGGACGCCCGACTTCAGCAGCTTTACCGAGGTGTCTGTCAGCTTGATGCGGCTCGCCGCGCACGTGGTCGCCGGACCGGCCACGACCAGTTTTCCGGCCGGGTTGGCGACCGAGACGATGTCGTAGATGCCCGGCGGCGTGTGGGTGATGTCGATGTACTGGCTGGGCGTATCCCAGGTGTAGATGTCGCCCCACCCGGGCGAGACGCCCATCGTCACCCACGCCTCCGGTGCCTGCGCGGTCGGCGCCGATGGAACATTGCAGTCGGGCTGGCCGGCGTAGTTGCGCGGCCCGTTCGGACCGGGCGAGCCGAAGCCGAAGTAACCGTCGTCGGCGAGACAGAACGACTCCTTCAGCGACTTGGCGATCTGCTTCCCGTCGGTGCCATCCGGGTTCACCTTGTGCAGGGTGAACTCGACGAAGTTCAGGTAGTGGAAATGCCCGTGCTGCCAGTGCCACGTGCACCCGCCGGCGTCGTGGAACAACGGCTTGCCACTCGTGCGCGCGATCGACTGCTGCGCCTCGCACTCACCCGGCACCATCGCCGCCCTCGGCGGCGGACCTGTCTGTGCCCATCGGATCCGCAACGTCAACGGCGCGGCACCGACGTTGTCGACCTCACTGGTGAACCGCAGACAGCGCAGCGCGTGGGTGGCGAATGTCTCGTCCAGATAGCAGGAGTTGGGCGTGCCCGCGTTGACCGGGAACGGGAAACCAAGCGGCGTGCTCGCCACCGGCGGAACGCCATCCACGTGCACATCCGCCGGCGGACGCACCGCGAGCCGAGGCAGCTCGTCACATGCCTTGGAGCCTTTGCACCGCGGCACGTCCCAGGTCGGACGCGCCATCATCCGCACTTCCCCGTCGTACGACGCCTTCGCGTCGTAGGCATAAGTCATCGTCACGGCGATCGTGTAGGTGCCGTTGCCGGTCGGCGTGACCGCCGCGGCCTGCCCGTTGGCGCCGATGCCGTTGGAGGCCGCGACCTGGTTGCCCGACGGGTCGTAGACGTAGAGGTTGAAGCCGTCATCGATCGACGAGTTGCCGTTGTGCACCGACACGAGGAACGGCTTGGCGGTCGCGACTTTCAGCGACCACAGCTCGCACATGTTGACGCACAGCGTCGGGTCCGGGTCGGACACCGTCGGCAGCGGTGTCGGGTTGTGCATCTCCCCGTGGAAGCCGAGCACCGGATGCTGAGCCGATAGCGCCGTCCCGCGCGCGACCGGAGTCGGAGAAGCGGTCGACACCGGCGGTACGACGCCGGCCGCCGGGATCGCGATGGCGAGCAGGGCGACCCCGACGGTGAGCGACACGCGCCTCGAGCGAGCCATCGGGACTCCTACATACGCCGCGTATGGGGCCTTTGACGCAAAGTATGAGATGGGGGACGATGCCGCAAGGCAGGGTCGGGAGGAGATGCCGGTGAGTCGTCGCGCGCCTGCGGTGCGAGACACCAAGGAACGGGTCCTCGCGGCCGCACTCGAGGTCTTCGCCGAGCGGGGCTACCAGGCCGCCACGGTAGAGGAGATCGCCGAGCGCGCCGGCATGACCAAGGGCGCGGTCTACTACTGGTTCCGCGACAAGGAAGACCTCGCGTCCGACCTCCAGCGCCAGGTGTGGACCCAGATCGCCACCGAGGCGCAACGCGTCCTCGACCCGGATGCCAACGCCATCGACAACCTGAAGCTTGCGTTCCGTGGCTACCTGCTGTCGCTGGAGGACTCGGCGCAGGCGCGGTTCTTCCTGCGCGACTGCTGGGCGGTCGCCAGCCTCGACGTGGCCGGCCGCGAGCAGCTCGAGATGGGCGTCGGGCTCGTGCAGCAGCTGGTCGAGCAAGGCATCCGTCGCGGCGACATCGCGGACATCGACGCCGAGACCTTCACCCGCGTCTTGCTCGGCGCGTTCGCGGAAGCGACTCTGCACGTGCTCACCAAGGGCCGCCCTGAGCAAGCGGTCGAAGTCGTCGAGCGCCTCATCGACGGGTTCGCGACGAGGCGCCGGCCGGCGGAGCGCCTGGTCGGCGCCGGGAGGTCCAGATGAAGCTGCGGGACAAGGCGGTATTGGTCACCGGTGCCTCGCGTGGGATCGGCGCCGAGATCGCCCGGCAGGCCGCGACCCGCGGTGCCAAAGTCGGGCTGATGGCCCGCACCCAGGCCGACCTCGACCGGGTCCGCGACGAGATCGGGTCGGTCTGCGCGACCGCGGTCGCGGATGTCGCCGACCGCGCGCAGGTCGACGCCGCCGTCAAGAAGATCGCCGAAGAACTCGGCCCGATCGACGTCGCTGTCGTCAACGCCGGCGTCGGCCTGCACGGCCCGTTCATCGACGCCGACGTGGCTGATCTCGACCGGGTCATGCGGGTCAACTACCTGGGCTCCGTGCATGTGCTCAAGGCGGTGCTGCCCGCCATGATCGAGCGACGCCAGGGCCACGTCGCCATCATCGGCTCGATCTCCGGCCGGATGGGCTCGCCGTTCGAAGCCGGCTACTCCGCCAGCAAGTTCGCGCTCACCGGTTTGACCGAGGCGCTGTCGATCGAGCTGCTGCCGTTCGACATCAACGTCACCCTGGTCAGCCCGGGTCCGACCACCACCTCGTTCTTCGAGGCGAGCGGTCATCCCTACGACCGCGAGCGACCGAAGCCGCAATCCGCGGCGCACGTCGCGGCGGTCACCGTCCGCGCCATCGAACACAACCGCCGCGACATCTTTGCCAGCGCGTTCATGCGCCAGGCACTCATCACCAAGACCCTGATCCCACCGGCATTCCGGATGGGCAGCGTGCGCGCTTTCGCCAAGGAGCTCGCCGACATGCGCGGGCGCTGACAGGCCTACAGCGCCGTACGCAGCTCCCACAGCAACGGGAAGAACCGCAGGTCGCGCCGACCCCGCAGATACGTCGCACCGGTGGATCCGCCGGTGCCAGACTTGTAGCCGATCTGCCGCTCCACGACAGTCGCGTGCAGGGCCCGCCACTGCGCGGACAACTCGTCGTGGGAGACGAGACCCTCGGCGACGTCCCAGAGATCGCCGTACGACGCCCGGTCGCGTGCGACCGTCAGCAACGACGCGCGGACATTCTCTTCGGTCTCGGTCGGGAGTCCGCGAGCCGCGAGTGCGGCGACGTAACCGTCCCACAGCGTCGGCTCGTCGAGCCGACGTTGCAGTCGCTGGCGCTCGTCATCTGATGCGGCTCGCAGCCGGTTCATGAACGCCGGATCCTTCAACCCGGACAGGAACTCGAGCTCCCGGAACTGCACCGACTGGAATCCTGACGCCGGTGACAGCAGGGAACGGAAATCCAGGAAGTCCTGCGGCGTCATCGTCTCGAGCACCGGTAGCTGCGCGATCAGCACCTGCTCGATCTGCTCGACCCGGCGCATCAGATGCCGTGCCGTCCACATCGCCCCACCCCGGCTGGCATCACCGAGCAATAGATCGCGGACCGTCGTCAGCTCGTGCAGCAGCAGCTTGAACCACAGCTCGTAGACCTGATGAATCGTGATGAACAGCAGCTCGTCGTGCGCCGGCGGATCCGACTCGGGTACTTGCTGCGCCAGCAACGTCGGCAGGTGCAGATAGCCGCCGTAGGACAGCAGCCCGCCTGCCTCACCGAAGTTGCGCTGCTCACCTGCCACGCAGGGACTGTATTGCTCAGGCGGGAATGATCGGCGAGATGCTGGCGCGCGCCTGCTCCGCCGAGCGCACCGTGTTACGGCCGGCCCGCTTGCCGGCATAGAGCGCCTGGTACGCCGCCGACAGCAGGCCGTTGGCGTCGATGCCGTCGTACGGGTACGTCGCGACCCCGGCGCTCGCCGTCACCGACACGTCGGTTGATGCCAACTCGACCGCCTCACGCAGCCGCTCCGCGACCTGAAGCGCGAGAGCGGACGAGCAGCCGGGCAGGACCGCGGCGAACTCCTCGCCGCCGTAGCGCGCGATGGTGTCGTACTCACGCCCGCAGTCGCGCAGCGCCTGCGCGATCTGCCGCAGCACGTTGTCGCCGACGACGTGGCCGTAAGTGTCGTTGAGGGACTTGAAGTGGTCGACGTCGAGCAGAACCACCGACAACCGACCGTCGGTGCGGGCCGCACGCGTGAGCTCACGGTCCAGCGACCGGTCGAACGAGCGCCGGTTGGCCAGCTCGGTGAGCCCGTCGGTGACCGCCATCTGCTGCACCCGTTCGAGCAGGTAGGCGTTGCGCATCGCCAGTGCCGCGTGACCGGCGAACCGCTCAGTGGTCGCGACGATGCGGCGCTCGATCCGGCCGCCGGACTTCTCGTTGGTC
>DATBDO010000006.1:0-3194 GCA_036269855.1 Mycobacteriales bacterium | reverse complement strand
CCGGGTACTGACGTTGAGACCGACGCCGACCACGACCGCTCCGTCCGGCGTGCGCTCCACCAGGATGCCGCCGAGCTTGCGCCCGTCGACAAGCACGTCGTTGGGCCACTTCACCATCGCCGGCAGCTCGGCAACCGATCGCACCGCCTCCGCCACCGCAAGGCCGGTCAGCAACGGGAGGAGTGGCAGTCGCGCCGCGGGGACACTGGGCCGGACGAGCAACGACAGCAACACGCCTGCGCGAGCGGGCGAGTCCCACTGGCGATCCAATCGACCGCGTCCACCGGTCTGCCGTTCCGCGATCACAACCAGACCTTCAGCCGCGCCGTCGTCAGCCGCGGCGCGGACGTCTGCGTTCGTCGACGTGGTCTCTTCGACGACACGAACCTCCCGCCAAAGACCGCCCGACCCCGGTCCACTTCGACACAGCGCTGCCGTCAACCGCGACGCGGCCAGCGGCGGGCGGTCGAGATCGGTCCAGCGGCCGGGCACAGCCGTACGCTACGGCTATGAGCGCTGAAGCCCAGCCGCCGCAGCCAACGGGTGTGCCCGACCTGCACACAACAGCGGGCAAGCTCGCGCAACTCGGGCACAAGGTCGACGAGGCCGTGCACGCCGGGTCCGCGGCAGCGGTGGAGAAGCGCCACGCCGAGGGCCGGATGACCGCCCGCGAACGCGTCGACGCGCTGCTCGACCCCGGCTCCTTCGTCGAGATGGACGCCCTCGCCCGCCACCGCGCCCACGACTTCGGCATCGAGGACAAGCGGCCCTACGGCGACGGCGTCATCACCGGACACGGGACGATCGACGGGCGCCCGGTGTGCATCTTCAGCCAGGACTTCACCGTGTTCGGCGGCAGCCTCGGCGAAGTGTTCGGCGAGAAGATCTGCAAGGTGATGGACCTCGCCATGAAGACCGGCTGCCCGGTCGTCGGCATCAACGACTCCGGCGGCGCACGCATCCAGGAGGGTGTCGTCGCGCTCGGTCTCTACGCCGAGATCTTCTACCGCAACGTGATGGCGTCCGGCGTCGTACCGCAGATCTCGCTCGTCATGGGGCCGTGCGCCGGCGGCGCCGTCTACTCGCCCGCCATCACGGACTTCACGCTGATGGTCGACCAGACCTCACACATGTTCATCACGGGTCCCGACGTCATCAAGACCGTCACCGGCGAGGACGTGACGTTCGAGGACCTCGGCGGGGCGCGCACGCACAACACCAAGTCCGGTGTCGCGCACTTCATGGCCTCTGACGAGGCCGACTGCCTCGAGCTGACGAAGGCCTTGCTCTCGTACTTGCCGAACAACAACCTCGAGGACCCACCGTCGTACGACGAAGAGGACCTCGACGCGATGGTCGACGAGCCGTTCCTCGACACGTTCATCCCCGACTCGTCCAACCAGCCCTACGACATCAAGACCGTCATCGAGCACATCGTCGACGACGGGGTGTTCCTCGAGGTGCACGCACAGTTCGCGCCCAACATCGTGTGCGGATACGCACGCATCGACGGACGCAGCGTGGGCGTCGTCGCCAACCAGCCCATGTCCTACGCAGGCACACTCGACATCGACGCGTCCGAGAAGGGCGCGCGCTTCGTGCGCACCTGCGACGCGTTCAACGTCCCGATCCTCACCTTCGTCGACGTCCCCGGCTTCCTTCCCGGCACGTCGCAGGAGTGGGGCGGCATCATCCGCCGCGGCGCCAAGCTGCTCTACGCCTACGCCGAGGCGACCGCCCCCAAAGTGACCGTCATCACACGGAAGGCCTACGGCGGGGCCTACGACGTCATGGGCTCCAAGCACCTGCGCGCCGACGTCAACCTCGCCTGGCCGACCGCCGAGATCGCGGTCATGGGCGCCCAGGGCGCGGCCAACATCCTCTATCGGCGCGAGCTCGCAGACGCCGCGGACCCGGACGCCCGCCGCAAGGAGCTGGTCGCGGACTACGAGGACCACTTCGCCAACCCCTACATCGCAGCCGAGCGCGGCTACGTCGATGCCGTCATCCGGCCGTCGGCCACCCGGCGGGAGCTGATCAAGGCGCTGCGGCTGCTGCGCACCAAGCGCGAGTCGCTGCCTCCCAAGAAGCACGGCAACATTCCGCTGTGACCGCCTCGGGCGAGGGACAGCGGCCGCTACTCAGAGTGGTCGGCGGGGGCGAGCCGACCGACGACGAGCTCGCCGCGCTAGTCGCCGCCGTCGCGACCGTGAGCGCCGCCGCGGACCGGTCGCAACACGCGCGCTCGCGCTGGAACGACCGGCGGGCACAGCTGCGAGGACCCCTTGACCGGGGCCCCGGCGCCTGGGTGGCGGCAGCGCGGCGCTGATCGCGAGCCCGACTACTCCCCGTAGACTTTCGGCACCGTGCCGACTCCCCGCCGCTTCAGCATCGTGCTTCCGGTCTACAACGTCCGGGCCTACCTGCGGCAGTGTCTGGACTCGATTCTGAGCCAGTCGTTCGGCGACTTCGAGCTCATCGCCGTCGACGACGCGTCACCGGACCACAGCGGCGCAATCCTCGACGACTACGCAAAAACCGACCCCCGGCTTCGGGTGATCCACCTCGACAAGAACGTCGGTCTTGGCCTGGCCCGCGAGGCCGGCATCGCGACAGCCACCGGCGACTACCTGCTCTTCGTCGACAGCGACGACTACATGACGCCGGACTCGCTACAGGCGATCTCCGACCGGATCGACGAGACCGACCGGCCGGACATCGTGATCTTCGACTACGCGCGTAAGTACTGGACCCGTCGTACCGTCCGCAACAAGCTCGCGCAACTACTCGCACAGACCGACCCTCAGGTGTTCACGATCGACGAGCGACCGAAGCTGCTCACCATGCTGCAGGTGGTGTGGAACAAGGCCTATCGCCGCGACTTCGTCGTCGAGCGCGAGCTGCGCTTCAACCCGGGCTACTACGAGGACACCTCGTGGACCTATCCGGCCCTGCTCTCCGCGAAGCGGATCGCCGTACTGGACATGGTCTGCATCCACTACCGGATGCGGCGCGAAGCCGGCAACATCCTCAAGAGCCGCAGCCGCAAGCACTTCGACATCTTCGACCAGTGGGACCTCACCTGGGCCTACGTCGACCGCCACGCCGACCTGGCTCGGTGGCGTCCGTTCCTCATGCGCCGCGAGCTCGACCACCTCACGACAATTCTCGACAAGCCGCGCCGGCTGCCGGCC
>DATBDO010000005.1:0-10526 GCA_036269855.1 Mycobacteriales bacterium | reverse complement strand
GAAGCACCTGCCGGTCGTGCTCGTCATCAACAAGGTTGACCGCAGTGATGCGCGCATCGCGGCCGTCGTCGACGAAACCTACGAGCTCTTCCTGGATCTGGATGCGGACGAGCACCACATCGAGTTTCCGATCATCTACGCTTCCGCGAGGGCTGGGCGGGCCTCGCTCGATCGTCCGAAGGACGGCGAGATGCCGGCCAACGACGATCTGCGGCCGCTCTTCGACGCGCTCCTTGCAACTGTGCCCGCGCCGTCGTACGACGCCGACGCGCCGCTGCAGGCACATGTCACCAACCTCGACGCGTCGCCCTACCTCGGTCGACTGGCGTTGTGTCGCGTGCACAACGGGACGATGCGCAAAGGCCAACAGGTTGCCTGGTGCCGCACCGACGGCACCATCGAGCGGGTCAAGTTGACCGAGCTTCTCGGGACTGACGGACTCGAACGTGTCCCGATCGACGAAGCCGGTCCCGGCGACATCGTCGCCATCGCCGGCATCGCCGACATCACGATCGGTGAGACCATCGCTGACCCGGAGGATCCGCGACCGCTGCCGGTCATCACCGTCGACGAGCCGAGTCTGTCGATGACGATCGGCATCAACACGTCGCCGCTCGCCGGGCAGAGCGGCAGCAAGCTCACCGCGCGGCTCGTCAAGTCGCGACTCGACGCCGAGCTGGTCGGCAACGTGTCGATCCGGCTGTTGCCGACGGATCGTCCCGACACCTGGGAGGTGCAGGGTCGCGGCGAGCTGCAGCTCGCGATCCTCGTCGAGATCATGCGCCGAGAAGGTTTCGAGCTCACCGTGGGCAAGCCCCAGGTCGTCACGCGCGTGGTCGACGGCAAGGTGCACGAGCCGATGGAGCACCTGACCATCGACATCCCCGAGGACTATCTCGGTGTCGTCACCCAGCTGATGGCGCTGCGCAAGGGCCGCATGGAGCAGATGGTCAACCATGGCACCGGCTGGGTGCGGATGGAATACGCCGTACCTGCTCGCGGCCTCATCGGCTTCCGGACCGAGTTCCTGACCGAGAGCCGCGGCACCGGCTTGCTGCATCACGTGTTCGACCGCTACGAGCCGTGGCACGGCGATCTGCGCACCAGACCGACCGGTTCACTCGTCGCCGACCGCCGCGGTGCCGTGACGTCGTTCGCCCTGTTCAACCTGCAGGAGCGCGGCACGATGTTCGTCGGGCCGACCACGGAGGTCTACGAGGGGATGATCGTGGGGGAGAACGCCCGCTCCGACGACATGGATGTCAACCCCACCAGGGAGAAGAAGCTCACCAACATGCGTTCCTCCACCGGGGACGAGTTGGTCCGGCTCATCCCGCACAAGCAGCTGTCGCTCGAGCAGGCACTGGAGTTCTGTCGCGAGGACGAGTGCGTCGAGGTGACCCCGGCGACGGTCCGGCTGCGCAAGGTGGTGCTCGACGCCCAGAATCGCTATCGCTCGGCCAAGCGACTCGCCGGCGGGGTCACACCGTCGGTCAGCTGAGGCCTATCAACCTGTCCGGCGCACGCGCCGATAAGCACGGTATGCCTGGAGGACTGACCCCGACCGAGGATGCCGAGCTCCGCCGGCTGCACTTCTTCCGTCGCTTCGGCGTGGTGGCCACCAAGTTCGCCCGCCGCTACGACGAGTTGCGCGGCCGGGATCGCCGGCTGGACATTCGGGAGCCGGCGGAGGTCCGGCTGACGATCGACCACTCGGACGACGCTCAGCTGTAGGTGTTGCGGGACCACCCGCCGGTGCCGCTGGTCGCGGTGACCAGGTCAGGCCCGGCCTTGAAGTTGAACGTGATGCCGCGCGGCGACGACCACGAAGCTCCGCCGTAGTAGCTCGTGAAGTGCTCCGTCCTCTGGTGTCCGTTGAGCACGCAGGCCTGGCTCGTGTTCGACGCCTGACCGCCGCTGATCGTCGCCGACCCGCTGACGGGCGAGCCGGACTTCGTCCGCACCGTGAGCATGCTGCTGTTGATGCTCGGTGACGGCGCGACGGCGGTGAGTAGGTCGGCTCGAGAGGCCCCTCGCGGCTTCGACAGGCTGGTTGTCCTGCTGCCGGTGATCGTCGATGTCGTCGTCCCCGAAACGGTGACGGCGTAGCCGCTTTCGTAGGCCGAGCCGCTCTGGTCAGCCGACGACGGGCCCGACCACGTCGTCGCCACGGAGCAGGGGACCTTGCCCTCGCCGCCGTTGCAGCCGTTGCTGATCGAGATGATGTTCGGGGTCGCGAACGTGAAGCGGGTGCTGCTCACGCTTCCCCACGCGGACAAGCTCGTGTCGACGTCGACTTTGCCGTGCAGCTTGCCCTTGATGTTCGTCACGCTGCCGGCGATGGCGCACTTCGAGGTGGACTGACCGGTCTTGGTGAAGGTCAGGCTCAGCAACCCGAATGGCTGCATCTCCTTGCCGGTGCTGACCGACCCCTTGCCGGTGCTTGCCGAGTAGGTGAAGGACCCACGCGACGGCGAGAAGCGCCAGGAATGGGTCTCGCCCCTGCCGTACGGCGTACCGGTGGACAGGGTGACCGACAGCAGGACGGCGCTGGTATCGCCCTGGGTTGTCATCTTGAGCGCGGTGATCTGGAGCTTGAGCGACTTGCCGGTCGAGGTTTTCACCGACTGGGCGTGACTCGCCAGGGACAGCGACTTGCCCGCGGCGGCGCCGACCGGCGACGGGGCGACGGCCGCGAAACCGGCGACGGTAGTGACAACGACGACGATCCGCGCGATCCGACGCATGCTCCACCCCCAAGGACCGAATGCGTCACGCGCGCCCCATGGGACACCCGGCCCGAGCGCGGTGCAACCTGTTCGGCGAAACTTCCCGGTTGCCGGAATTGACCGGCTCGGGCCGGCTGCCGCCCATTCGGGGACAATTTCCTGGCTCAGCCGCGGAATCAACCTCGGTGCGTTACCGTTGTTGCTCAGGACGCCGCGAGGCGTCCGCCGGCTCGATCCATGGCCCCCGGTCCCAACCTTTGTCGCTTCGAGCGAACCAGTGCCGCGAGGCAGACCTGGCGAGTCGGTGCGCGAAGCCCCGGATTATTCCGGGGCTTTCGTGTTTTCCGAGTCAGGAGTCGGGGTGCGCGGTCCGGTGGCCGCGGCGGCGCTCGAGGCGACCGAAGAAGGCCGGGTCGTCCAGATCGATGTCGCCGAGCGCACCACGCAGCAGCTGCAGGGCGTTGCGGGTGAGCGCATCGGCGTCGTCCTGGTCGATGCCCAGCTCGGCGGCCACGCCTTGGTGGCCCTCACCCATCCCGAACGCGACGACCGCAGCCGCGCGCTCGGCGGGCGGCAGGTCGGCGAGGGCTTCGTAGAGACGCGCGACCAGCTCCTCGTCGGAGACGCCCTCACTGGCTCGTACGTTGTCCGCGATCGTGCCGGGCGCGATCGGGCGCAGGCGCGGCGAACGCGGGCGGTCGGACGGCACCCCTCGAGGCTAACCCGGCCGCCCTGGGCACTCAGGGAGCGAACGCGTCCAGCGCCACGTGGGCGCGCCGCATCGACTCGGCCGGATCGACGTCGGGGTTGCCGATCTGCTCGTCGAAGTTCAGGTCGACGAAGAGCTCGGTCGCGCCGGCCGAGGCATAGTCGGCGAAGTCCTTCTTGACCTTGTCGAGCGTGCCGGTGAACTGCTGGTCCTCGTCGCGCTCTCGGACGCGCACCGCCGCCCGGATGATGATGCGCAGGTCCGCCGGGTCCCGACCGGCCTCGCGGGCGGAGCGCTTGACGATGTCGACCGCTCCGGGCACCTCCGCTGCGGCGAACCGGCTGGCCGACACCCAGCCCGCGGCGAGCCGCCCGGCGCGCACCAGGGCCTTCTCGGCACTGCCACCGAGCAGGATGGGCGGATGCGGTCGCTGCACCGGCTTGGGATCGACGTACGAAGACGGCACCCGGTAGAACTCGCCGTCGAACGACACCGGGTCCTGAGTCCAGATGGCCCGCAGGCAGGCAATGAATTCTTCGGCTCGGGCACCGCGCCGCTCCATCGGTGCACCGGCAGCCGCGAACTCATCGGGGTTCCACCCCAGACCAAGACCGGCGTCGAGCCGCCCGCCGGAGAGGATGTCGATGCTGGTGAGGGTCTTCGCGAGAACGATCGGCGAATAGAACGGCAGGTTGACGATCGCGATGCTGATGCGGGCTCGTTCGGTCACGCCCGCGACGTATGCCGAGATGGCAAGTGGGTCGTGCACGCTGCGGTAGGGCATCGGGATGGGATCGCCGCCCGGATAGAGGGTTCGCTGAAACGACCACAGCGACGAATAACCCAGCGCTTCCGCTCGCCGGCAGATCTCGCGGATGTTGGCCGGCGTCGCCCACGAGCCGGACACCGGGATGCCGAAACCCATCTCCATACCGTCATCATCCCAACGTGAGCTTCCGCATCTGCTTCGTGTGTCTCGGCAACATATGCCGGTCGCCGATCGCCGAGGTCGTGATGCGGTCACTCCTCGCCAAGAGCGGGCTGGCCGACCGGGTGGAAGTGAGCAGTGCCGGAACCGGCGACTGGCACATCGGTCAAGGCGCCGACGAGCGCGCACTGGCGGTGCTGGCACGACACGGGTACGACGGTTCGGCGCACCGGGCCCAGCAGTTCCTCGACGAGGCCATCGCCGAACACGACCTCGTCCTTGCCATGGACAAGAGCAATCTCTCCGCGCTGCGTCGCATGGCCCACGGCGACGACCGGGACAAGCTGCGACTGCTCCGCGAGTTCGATCCAGACGCCACCGACACCGATGTCCCCGATCCCTACTACGGAGGCGACGACGGCTTCGACGAGGTTCTTGTGATGGTCGAGGCGGCTTGCCGGGGACTCCTCGACCATCTCGACGCCGAGCTCGCCGGATGAGCGAAGGCTTCGTCAAGACACAGCCCGGCGCGGAGCCGGACTTCTTTCGAGCCGAAGCCAGGGGCCTGGAGCTTCTCCGAGTGCCAGGTGGACCGCCGCTTCCGGCTGTGCGCGAGGTGGCAGCCGACCGCGTTGTCATCGACCGGGTGGATGCCGCTCGTGCCGCCGAGCCGGCTGCTCGTGAGTTCGGCCGCCGGCTGGCGACGATGCACACGACCTGGTTGCCCTGCTTCGGTGCCGCGGCGCCCGGCTTCATCGGGGCGCTGCCGCTCGACAACACACCGGCCGACGACTGGCCCACGTTCTACGCCGTACGTCGGTTGCTGCCCTACCTGCCCGGTCTCCGCCATGACGTGTGTGCTGCGGTGGAGCGGGTCGTCGAGCGGCTGCCCGGCCTGGCCGGGCCGGCGGAGCCGCCGGCC
Source organism: Mycobacteriales bacterium (assembly GCA_036269855.1). Taxonomy (GTDB): domain Bacteria; phylum Actinomycetota; class Actinomycetes; order JAFAQI01; family JAFAQI01; genus DATBDO01. Next base: position 5,238 of record DATBDO010000005.1, on the reverse strand, counting down.
AGGATTCACGGCGACCTGTGGAGCGGCAACCTGCTCTGGGCGGCCGACGGACAGGTGTGGCTCGTGGACGCTGCCAGCGCACATGGCGGGAATCGCGAGACCGACCTCGCGATGCTCGCACTCTTCGGAGCACCGCATCTCGACGTGATCGTCGCGTCGTACCAGGAGGTCGCGCCGCTGCCCGACGGCTGGCGGGACCGGATACCGCTGCATCAGCTGCATCCGCTTCTCGTCCACGCGCAGATGTTCGGCGGCCATTACGGCGACAGCGTCATCCGCGCTGCCGAGGCCGTCTGCCACTAGTCCACCGGCCTGACGTCGGCGCCTGGTTGTCCACAACCGACCGCTGGGCGCAAGCGCTGAACCGCTCATCCACGCAACGTCGTCGCATGACGTCTTCTCTCGAACCCATTGTTCTCAAGCTCGACGACCTCAGCGATGTGGTCAACACCGTGCCCTACCTGCTGGGCTTCGTGCCGACGGAGAGCATCGTCGCGGTGTCGATGCGGGGTGCTCGAGAACGGCTGGAGTTCACCCTCCGCCTCGACCTCCTCGCGGCGGACTACGACGAGCAGGTCGCTTTCATGGTCGCCGACCGCATGCGACTAGCCCGGGCGGACGAAGTCATGCTGTTCGTCTACACCGACGACGAGCCGATCGAAGGCTGGCTCCCGCGGCGTGCCCTCATCGACCGAGTCGTCGACGCGATGCCGATGCCGGTGCGCGATGCGTTGTTCGTCACCGACGAGCGGGTCTGGTCCTATCTCTGCGACGACGAGTGTTGTCCACCGGAAGGGCGTCGACGCCTCTACACCACTCCGGGCAGCCTCGCGTTGTCGGCCGCGCATGCGCTCAATGGGCGAGCCGTCCTGCCGGACCGGGATGCCGTGGTTGCTTCGGTGCAGCCGGTCTCGGGCCCGGCGGGCGACGTCATGGCGCGCTTGACCGACGAAGCCGCGGCCGCCTATGCGGCGCTGGAGCCACGCCGGGCTCGCACCAAAGCTCGCCGACTCGCGACGAAGATCCGCGCGCGCTACGACGCCGATCGTGGATCGCTCACCGATCAGGAGGCCGCCGCGCTCGTCATCGCCCTCCACGACGTCCGACTTCGCGACACGATGATCGGCTGGGCAACCCCGGACTCCGATGCGATGCGCTCACTGTTGGGCGACCTTGCCCGCAGAGCACAGCCGCCGCTGGATGCACCCGCTTGCGCTGCCTTCGCGTGGGTGTCCTACCTGCGTGGAGACGGCCTCGTGGCAGCCACTGCGCTCGACCGCGCCCTGGGCAGCGACCCGGCCTACTCACTTGCCCTGCTGCTGCAGGAGGCACACGAGCGACAGGTGCCGCCGTCGGCACTGCGCTGGCCCTCAGCTCACTGACGGCCCTCAGCTCACTGACGGGGCGAAGGTGATTCCTGCTTCGCGCGCCAGCCACTCCCGGTCGGGCGCGAAGTGCTCGTTCAATCGCGCGCGCAGATCGTCCGGGACGGGCGAGGCCCCCTCGCTGCGGCTCGCCGCGCGCAGCCGAGCCCGACTGCGGGCGAGTCGTCCCGTGACCGACGCCGGCAAGGCCTTCTTCAGGTAGGGGAACGTCGGCCGCACGATCCGGTCGAGTCGGGCGACCCAGGACCCCTCGCCGCTCGAGGGGTTGTACTGCACGGAGGTGTCGAAGCCGAAGTTGTCGTCGACGCCGAGGAACCGGCAAATCCTGGCAAGCGTCCCGGGAGTGCGCCGGATCAGATCGTCATAAGCCACGACGAGCAGCTGCTCCGCCGGGAACATGCTGCGGTAGCGGTCGAGCTGCTCCGCGTAGGCGCTCAGCCGGACGAAATGCGTGCCGGTCAGATACGGCTCGTAGGGACGCCCCAGCTCACGGTCCACCGCTTCGCGGAACGCGGGAACGGTCTGCTCACCCAGATCGTCATTGACGTAGACGAAGTGCGACCAGGCGCGCTCGACCGGTTCGCGCACGACGGCGACCAGCCGAGCGGCCGGCACCGTGTGGCGGATCAGCGCCGGCGTCTCGCGCGTGTAGAGATACAGCGGCGACGCCTCACCCACTGCGATCGCGGGCCGGGTGAACAACCGCTCGTAGCGAGCCGGGTCCGGGACCGATTTGGCGATCAGCCGCCGGTCGTCACCGATGCATGGTCGCGGACCTCGTTCGGTCTGCTCGAACAGGAAGAAGTTCGGCTCCTTGATCGACGACATGCAGACGTCCGGATGTTCCGCCAGGTAGTAGTGCAGCGAGGTCGTCCCACACCGCGCGGCACCCAGGATCAGGAAGTTCGGGCGGGTCACGCGCGCTCGTGGGTGATCGCCGTTTCGACGGTGTCCGGATCCCGCGCGACCCAGGCCTGACCGTCCGTGGTCACCATGATCGGCCGCTGGATCAACGCTGGGTTGGCCGCGAGCAGGGCGATCCAGGTGGCCCGGTCGCGCGCCAGGTCGGCAACCCCCAGCTCCGCGGCCAGAGCGTCGCCGGTCCGGGTGATGTCCCACGGCTCGAGGCCGAGCGCGTCGAGGGTCGCCCGCAGTTCCGCCTCGTCCGGCGGCTCTTCCAGGTAGTGCCGCAGCTGGTAAGTGATCCCGGCCTCGTCCAGCGCGGCGCGCGCCGCGCGGCATTTGGAACAGCCCGGGTTGAACCAGATCTCCACCCCGGCAAGGTATCCACCGGCCGGTCACGAACAATGGAGTGACCCGTCCGCGAGGGAGGCACCGCTGAGATCCCGACAGGCGTACGACGCCGTCGTCATCGGTGCCGGTCCGGCCGGCCTGTCTGCAGGCGCGATGTTGCGCCGCGGCGGCATCGATGTCGTGGTGGTCGACCGCGCCGAGACGGTCGGCGCGAGCTGGCGCGGACATTACGACCGGCTCCATCTCCACACCGTGCGGTGGCTGTCCCACCTGCCGGGTTACCGAATCCCGCGCCGCTTCGGCCGCTGGGTCGGCCGCGACGACGTGGTCCGTTACCTCGAGGAGTACGCCACTCGTCACGGCCTGGACGTTCGGTTGGGGACACCGGTCACCAGCGTTGACCGCGGGGGAGACGGCTGGTTGGTGCGCACCCCGGACGGCGACATCTCGGCCCGCGCGGTCGTCGTCGCGACTGGTCACAACCACACGCCGCATCTCCCGGAGTGGCCTGGTGCCGATGGCTTCGCCGGCGAGCTGCTCCACGCCTCGACCTACCGCAATGCAGCGCCGTTCGCCGGCCGCAGCGTTCTCGTGGTCGGCTCCGGCAACACCGGCGCCGAGATCGCGGTGGATCTGGTCGAAGGCGGTGCGCGGGACGTGGCCATCGCCGTACGCACGCCACCGCACATCGTGCTGCGCGAACGCTACGGCATCCCGTCGCTTGCCCTAGGGGTGCTGTTCCGCCATCTGCCGCCGAGGCTTTTCGATCCCATCGCGGCCGCCATGCGCAAGATGGACATCGGCGACCTCAGCGCCTATGGACTGCCGACACCGAAGGACGGCCTCTACGAGCGCATCCTCCGCGATGACGCGATCCCGCTCGTCGACGCCGGTTTCCTCGCTGCGGTCAAGGCGGGGCTTATCACCGTTGTGCCTGGCGTGGTCGGATTCGACGGCAACCACGTCCTCCATGTAGATGGGCTGCCGCGGCCCGCCGAGGTTGTCGTCGCAGCGACCGGTTATCGACACGGGCTCGACGATCTGGTTGGACACCTCGGCATCCTCGGCCGTGACGGCCGACCCACGGTCCGGCGGGCTCGCACTCACGCCAACGCCCCGCGGATGTGGTTTACCGGCTACACCAACCCGATCAGCGGCATGTTCCGCGAGGTCGGGATCGACGCGCGTCACATCGCGCGCGCAGCCGTGGCCGAGCTCAGCGACCGCGGAACGTCGGCTCACGCTTCTCGACGAAGGCCGTCGCTGCTTCACGGTGGTCTTCGGTCGTCCCCGTATGTGCGTGATGAGTCACCTCGATATCCGAGCACTGCTCGAAAGGAGTGAGCACCGCTCGGTTGAGGTTTTCTTTCATGTAGCGCAGCGCGATCCGAGGACCGTGTGCCAGCTTGCGGGCCAGCGTCATCACTTCGTCGTGTAGGGCGTCTGCGGTGAACACACCGTTGACGATGCCGAGGTCGAGTGCTTCTTTCGCCGACAGACGTTCGGAGAAGAAGTAAAGCTCCTTGGCCTTCGCACTGCCGATGAGCCGGGTCAGGAACCACGTGCCGCCGTAGTCGCCGGCGAAGCCGACTCGCGCGAACGCCGTCGTCAGGATCGCGGTGTCGGCCGCGTAGCGAAGGTCACAGGACAGAGCGAGCGACAGGCCGGCTCCGGCGGCAGCGCCCGGCAGCGCAGCAATGGTCGGTTTGCCCATCGACCACAGCTTGCCGCTTGTCGCGCGCTGGTTGACCCGTTGCAGGTTGACGAGGTCGTCAAACGAGGCGTCCGGGGAGAACAGCGCGGACTTCTCCGCCATCGCCTTCACGTCACCGCCGGCACAGAATGCGCCGCCGGCCCCGGTGACGACGACAGCGCCGACCGAGTCGTCGATCTCGAGGTCGGCGAGGACGCGGCCCATGGCGTAGACCATGTCCGTCGAGAAGGCGTTGCGGCGTTCAGGCCGGTTCATGGTGAGGACGGCTACACCGTCGTCGACTTCTGCGAGCAAGTGGTCGGTGCCGGTGTCGATGGTGCTCATCAATCCTCCGAAAAACGTACGCCGCAGACGGTCGCGTCCTGTGCTCCCGCGAAGTCAACCGTGACCGCGACGATGCCTTCGCTGCCGGGGTCGGCCGCGCCCACGAATGTGACCCGTTGCCCGCCCTCGAGCGCCAGCCGGCGGCCATCGGGCGGGGCGTCGAGAACCGCGGCCCAACGGTCCGCGGTCTTGTCCGGATCGACGGCCGCGACCGTCAGACTCATGAGCGCGCCGGGTGCGTGTGACGGGACACTGCCGGCCCAGGCCGGGCCGCCCCAGCGCCAGGAGCCGCGCGGCGACGTGATGTCGAGAGCGACGATGGCGCCAGTCATGTCCTTGGGGTGCAGGTGCAGATCCACGATGTCGGGGTGGCCGGTCTGCCACACGATCCGCACACCGAGTCGATCGAGCCGGTCCCGCGTGGCCGTTTCGTCGTCGAGCTCGAACATGGCCATGTAGCCGCAGTCGCCGCCGCGCCGGTCGAGATAGCGACCCGCAGCGGTGTCCGGCTGGGTGGGTGAGATCACCTCGACGAACGTGTCGCCGACCGCATAGACCGCG
>DATBDO010000004.1:0-3413 GCA_036269855.1 Mycobacteriales bacterium | reverse complement strand
ATCCCGCCCTGGACACGTGCCTCGTCGCGCGCGCCGAGTTGCCGCAGCTCCACTTTGGTGTCGAGCGTCCGGGACAGGTCGCGGACGAGGTCACGGAAGTCCACCCGGTGCGGTGCGGAGAAGTAGACGATGATGCGCCGCGGTTCTCCGCGGTCGAGGTAATCAACGCCCACGACCTTCATCGGCAGGTCGTGTTGGCGGATGAGCTTCTTGGCCGCGATCTTCGCTTCGGCGCGACGCCGGCGGTTGCGCTCGTCGCGGTCGAGGTCGGCGTCGGTTGCGAGGCCGGCCAGTGTTGGCAGCCCGCCGACCTCCTCCTCGCTCCACGCCGGCGCCCAGACGCACTCGGCGACCTCGGTGCCACCGTCGGTGGGCACCAGCACCTTGTCTCCGACGCTCGGGGCGAGCTCGCCCGGGTCGAGGTAGTAGAGCCGGCCGTATCGCTCGAAGCTCACGGCCATGACCATGCTCACGACGATGAGCGTACGGCGCAACTAACCCTGATGCAGCGAGAGCGCCATTGCCTCGACGGCGAGCAGCGGCGCGACGTTGAGGTCGACCGCCTCTCGGCAGGCGAGAACGGCTTCGATCCGGCGCACGGTCGCCTCCGGGCTCGAGGTCTGGGCGAGTCGCTCAACCGGAGTGGTCAAGTCGGGATTGATCGGCTCCACCGCTGCGGCGAGCTGGACGACCAGGACGTCGCGGTAGAAAGCAGCGAGGTCGAGCAGCGCACGGTCGAGCGAGTCCCGTTGGGTCCGGGTTGCCCGTGAACGTTGCCGCTTCTCGAGGTCGGTCAGCGCCCCGGCGACACCGCGTGGGCGCGGTCGGCCCCGGCCGCCCACGTCGCCGAGTGCCTCCTTGAGAGCGGTGGTCTCCGCCGCGTCCAACGCGTCGACAACTGCGGCTGCATCATCCCGCGCTGCGTCGACGAGGTTGGCGGCGGCGGTGAAGCACCCGCCCACGGTTGCGACCTGAGTAGGCAGCTCGAGCACTTCGCGACGACGGCGTTGTGCATCGGCGTCGCTCGCCAGCCGGCGCGCCCGGCCGACGTGCGACTGCGCGGCGCGCGCTGCGAATGCCGCCACCGAGCGATCGATCCCCTCGCCGGCCAGATATTCGGCCAACTCGTCGACGCGTGGGATGCGCAGAGTTATGAGCCGGCACCGGGATCGGATCGTCGGCAACAGGTCCTCCGCCGAGGGCGCGCAGAGCAACCAGACCGCGCGTGGCGGCGGCTCCTCGATCGACTTGAGCAGGGCGTTGAGTGCCTGTTCGGTGAACCGGTCCGCGTCCTCGACGATCGTGACCTGCCAGCGACCGCGAGTCGGGGCGAGCGCCGCGCGCGTGACGAGCTCCCGCGTTTCACCGACGCCGTAGGACAGGCCTGACGGGCTGACGATCTCGACGTCGGCATGCGCCCCCGTGAGCGCGGTGTGGCATTCGTGACACTCTCCACAGCCTCCGTTGGAGCATTGAAGTGCAGCAGCGAACGCGCGCGCGGCGACCGAGCGGCCGGAGCCGGGTGGGCCGGTGAACAGCCACGAGTGGGTCATCGCGGGTCCGGCCGCTCGGGCGGCGGCGCGGAGAACGCCGATGGCGTCGTCCTGACCGATCAACGACGCGAATACGCCTGGGCCGCTCACGACGTCACCCGCTCGGTCGGGACGGGGTCGCTGCCCTCGGCGACCACGGCGTCGGTGCTCGACAGCTCTCGGCGGACCCGGTCGAGGACTTGCGCGTGCACAGCTTGCGCGTCGGCGTTGCGGACGTCGATGACGAGATAGCGGTTGCGACCGCGCCGGGCCAGCTCGAGGAACCGGTTCCTGACCCGCTGGTGGAACTCCATCGCCTCGGTCTCGATGCGGTCGCCCGGGCCGGTCGCGCGCGTGAGTCCTTCGGCGGGATCGACGTCGAGCACAATTGTCAGGTCCGGAGTGAGCCCGCCCGTCGCCCATCGCGAAAGCCGCTTCACCTCGTGCTCGTCGAGCTCCCGGCCGGCGCCCTGGTAAGCGAGCGAGGAGTCGACGTAACGGTCACTGACGACCACCGCACCTCGGCGGAGCGCCGGTCGGATCACCTCGGCGACGTGTTGCGCGCGATCGGCGGCATAGCCCAGGGCCTCGGTGCGCGCTGACATGCCGGTGCTGCCCCGGTCGAGGAGTACCTCGCGGAGCCGGCGGCCAATAGGCGTCGCGCCCGGCTCGAACGTGGTCACGACGTCATGGCCTCGCGCGCGAAGTGCATCTGCGAGCAGCGTCGCCTGAGTGGACTTGCCGGCGCCTTCGCCACCTTCGAAGACCACGAACAGGCCGCTGGCGCCGCGGCCGGGCTCAGGATCGCGGCGACGCATCGCCGCGAGCAGATCCGCCCGGAGCGGGACGTCCGGACGGTCATCCATGAGGCGGAAGCAGATGCGACCGACGACCATCGCGATGAGACCCGCGCCGAACATCGTGATCGTGATGCCGTCGAGCCGGATCCGGGTGTCACCGACGACAGTCGAATGCTGACCGATCAGGCCGGCGATGAACGGCGCCGCAACGACGACCAACAGCAGCATCAGCCGCATCATGTTGTAGATGTAGGCGAACGTGCGTGCGCGCCGGTCGTCACTGACCTCGAGTCCGACGAGCGTGATGCTGACGACCCAAACGATGCCGGCAAAGGCGCCCATCAAGAACGTGAAGACCATGGCCAGCAGGAGGTTCGGCATGATCGAGTCGAGCGACAGCGCAACGCCGGCCGCGGAGATACACACCCCGACGAGCCGGCGGCGGGACAGTCCGCGAAACAGCCGCGGTCCGGCAAACATGCCGGTCGCGAGTCCGATGAAGATCGTCGCGAAGAGCACGCCGTAACCGGCGTTGCCGGCATGCAGGTCGACGACGAACCTCGGCGCGAGTCCGATCGCGACCGCGGCTGCCGCAACCGCGCCAAGGATGCCTACGACGAGCCCGCGTAGCCAGCGCGCCGAGGCAATGAACCGCCAGCCATCGGCTATGGACCGGAGTGTCGAGACGCGCTCCCCGGTAGCTTGCCTCGCCGTCCGCTGCGACGTGATCGTGCGCAACGACCAGACCGTGACGGCGGAGATGAGGAACGTCGTAGCGTCGATATACAGCGCGAGGTCGACGGGATTGCTGCGGAAGTGCTCGAACACCCGGCCGAGAACTTGGTTGACCTCGGCCAGCAACGCGAACAACGACGACGCGACCGCCGCTGACCCGTAGGTCGTGATGAGGCTGATGCGGTTGGCCGACTCGAGATGGCTAGGCGGCACCAGGTTGGGGACGGAGGCTTCCTTGGCCGGGATCCAGAACAGCGAGAGGGACTCGATGAGGAACGACGCGACGAGCAGCCACCACAAGGTATGGACAATGGGGATCGACGCATAGAGGCCGAACCGCAGCACG
>DATBDO010000003.1:0-24604 GCA_036269855.1 Mycobacteriales bacterium | reverse complement strand
TCTCAAGGCCCGTGAGCTCGCGCCGGACGTGCGCGGCGTGTGGGTGCTGCGCGACCCGAAGGCTGAGGACATCCCGCCCGGCATCGAGGCAGTGGCGCAGGACACCTGGGGCTACTACCGCGTGCTGGCCCGGGCGAAGTACCTCGTCAACAACGCCAACTTTCCCGACTTCGTCCGCAAGCGCCGCGGGTCCGTTCATCTACAAACCCAGCACGGCACCCCGCTGAAGAAGATGGGCGTCGAGCTGATCGAGTTCCCCGTCGGCGCTGCGGAAATGGACTTTCCGATGCTGCTCAAGCGCATCGACCGCTGGGACTTCAACATCTCCTCCAACCCGTATTCAACAGAGGTCTGGGAGCGGTCCAACCCGGCCGCGTTCGAGACGCTCGAGGTCGGATACCCCCGCAACGACCGGCTCGTGCTGGCCACTGATGAGGACAAGCAGGAGGTCCGCGCCAAGCTCGGCATCGCGCCGAACGCCGGCCAGGTGTTGCTCTACTGCCCGACGTTTCGCGACTACCGGCTGGGTTTCGATCCGGAGATCGACCTCGCGCGGGTGCTCGACGCGCTCGGCGACGACGGGGTTCTGCTCATGCGCGCGCACTACTTCAACGGCCACAACAAGCTGACGGCAGCCGCCGAGCGGGAGCGGTCGAAACGCATGATCGACGTGTCGGAGTACCCGTCCATCGAGGACCTCTGCATCGCGTCTGACGCGCTGCTGACCGACTACTCCTCCATCATGTTCGACTACGCCATCCTCGACCGGCCGATCGTCATCTACGCCTACGACTGGGACAGCTACGTCCGCACTCGCGGTGTCAACTTCGACCTCCTGGCCGAGCCGCCCGGTTTCGTCGCGACCACCGCCGACGAGTTGCTGACCGGGCTGCGAACCGGCGAGGCCTGGGGCGAGGCCGCTGCGAAACTGCGGGCCGATTTCCGTGATCGGTTCTGCGAGTACGACGACGGCCGGGCGAGCGAGCGCGTCGTACGCCGGGTGTTCCTCGGCCAGCGGCTGCCCGCGGACATGGAGTCCGACTCAACCTCGGTCACCGCTGCGTCCGCCGACGACGACGACAGCGACCGAGAGGTATGACCGTGCCCAACCAGCCCTCCCCTTACGCCGGGCTGCCGGATCGACCCGTCTTCGTCGGCGCGTGCCCGCGATCGGGCACGACGTTGCTGCGCACCATGCTCAACACGCATCCCGACCTCGCCGTACCGCGGGAGACGCGATATCTGCTCTCGATCTGGGAGAACCGTGCGCGCTGGCGCGGCCTCAGCGAGAAGAAGAAGCGCACCAGACTCGCACGTGTCATTTACGGCAGCGACTGGACGCAGGCGGATCGACTTCGTACCTCGCAGCAGGACGCAGTGGCGCGCTTCGCCGAATCGCCGGGCACACTCGGCTCCCTGCTCGGCACGACTCTGGCCATGTACGCGGAGGCGACCGGCAAGAAGCGCTGGGGCGACAAGCGACCGATGTACGCGCGCTACCTCGACGCGATCTTCGGGATGTTTCCGGATGCGCAGTTCATCAACGTCGTGCGCGACCCGCGCGCTTCGGTCGCCTCGATGCGCAAGCTCGGTTGGTACGACGGCGACATGGTGCCGGGCGTCGAGTTGTGGATGCGGTCGGTGAACGCGGTCGCGCCGTGGCGCGAGCGACTCGGGCCCGACCAATACCTCGACATCCGTTACGAGGATCTCGTCCACGACCCGGAGTCGCTGCTGCAGCGGATCACCGACTTCCTCGACCTCTCCGATGCGGTCCAGCAGATGCTGCACTACTACGAGAAGAACGACGAGAAGTCCGAGAAGTACCACCCGATGCTCAACCAGCCGGTCACGACCGACGCATTGCGGGCTTGGGAAAGCGTCCTCAACCCGGACGAAGTTGCACTCATCGAACAGGTCAGCGGCGCACAAATGGACCGGCTCGGTTACGAGCGCGCAACGACGCCCCGGCCGTCGTCGTCGCTGATGTCGTCCTACCGCCGGCACCACCGCCGGGTCGCCCTGAAACGCGGCAAGCTCGAGCTCGAAGAGCTGCGTCGCAAGGTCGACTTCCGTGAGCCCGTTATGGCAAAACTCACCACCGGTCAGCGCGAGATCGGTTCACACGTGCCGACGCCGCCGTTCTTCCAGCGGCACCTCGGCAAGCCTCGCTGACCCATAGTCGATAGGAGACCACCTCATGCAGCGCGATCAACTGCCGCGGTTTCGTCCCGCGGCGAACTACGTGCTGCCGCAGTGGAAACTCGTCTACGTCTCCAACCCCAAAGCGGCCTGCACGAGCATCAAGTGGATCCTCGCCGACCTGCAAGGCGTCGAGGCCGACCGCTTCTACCGAACCATCCGTTACGAGACCACCCGCGCAACGACGATTCACCGCGAGCGTCAGGTGTGGGGCGAGACTCCCCGGCTGCGCAACCTCAGCGACGAGCAGCTGGCCGAGATCACGCCGGAGAACGGGTGGCTCGTCTTCACGGCGAGCCGGCATCCGGCCACAAGGCTGTGGTCCGGCTGGCAGTCGAAACTGCTGCTGCGCGAGCCGATGTACTACACGCGGTTCGGCGAGGAATCGTGGTTCCCGCGGATCCCGCGGTCGGCCGACGACGTCATTGACGACTGGTTCCGCTTCATCGAAGCGGTCCGCGAGGATCCCGCGATCAAAATCATGCAGGACGTGCACTTCCGTGGTCAGGCGAAGCAGCTTGCGATCGGGACCGTGCCCTACGACCGCATCTATGACACGAGCGAGTTCGGCGAGCTGCTCGAAGACGTGACCAAGCATGTGCAGAAGCTCGGGTGGGAAGGCGAGCTCAGCGTCCGGCGAAGCAACGAGACGCCGCTGCCCGCACTCGCACGCGCGTTCCCGGCGCAGGTCCTCGAGGTCGTGCAAGACGTCTACGCCGAGGACTACAACGCATTCGACTACCCGCGATCCGTTCCCCGCGGGGTACGCACCGACGACGACTACCCGAAGGATCTCGTCGCCAGCGTCGGCATTCTTGTCGAACGGCACGACCGCATCGGCGACCTGACCCGCAGTGCCAAGGCACTCCGCCGTCGAGCGCGCATCGCGGCAAAGAAGGCAGCTGCCGCGCCGCCGCCTCGGAAGGCGCCGCCACCGCCACCGACGCTCGGTCAGCGCATCAGCCGACGGGTCCCGTTCCTCAAATAGCGGGACGTTTCTAGGCTGAAGGCATGATCGACGGCAGTCACGTCATCCTCTTCAGCCGCGACCCCGAAGCGGACAGGTCGTTCTTCGCCGACGTTCTCGGGCTCTCGCATGTCGATGCGGGCGGCGGCTGGCTGATCTTCGCGCTGCCGCCGGCGGAAGCGGCGATTCACCCGACCGAAGGGCCGCCATCTCACGAGCTCTATTTCGTGTGCGACGACGTCGAGGCCACTACCGACGAGCTCCGCGCCAAGGGCGTCGAATTCACGGTGCCCATCTCAGAAGAACGCTGGGGCAGGCTGACGAAGTTCCGCCTGCCAGGCGGTGGCGAGGTCGGTATGTACGAGCCACGACACCCGCGGCCTCCGGCGCCGTAACGGCACCAGTCGCGCACCGCCCGCTGGCCCTAGCGCACAGCCGAGTCGGATCCAACGGACACCGGCGTGACGGCACTATGCCCGGCGACCGACGTACGCGAGAAACCGTGTCTGATCATCGGCGTCGTCGGAAACGTCGATCTTTGGGCCGAACATGCCGTCGGCGCGCAGCACCTCCTCGGGTATCGCACCCATACCGGCGATCATGCGCTGCAGTTGTTCAGGATCGAGCGTCTCCGGTTGGCCGGTGGCGCGGGAAAGGTCCCAGGTGTGCGTGAAGACGTCGCCGATGACGATCATGTCGACCGTCTCCGCGAACGACTGCTTGCTGAACGGCGTCTCCACCGGCTTTACGGCCGTGTCAGGGTCGGCGAGCGCGCTGGCGATCGCCTCCTGCACGGTCACCCACGCGCCGACCGGGTCGTCCTGGACGGACGGCACGACGGGGAACTCCACGCCTACCGGCCCGAAGAGCCCCGGAATCCACTCGGTGAGATGACCGACGACGTCTCGGGCCGTCCAGCCCGTACAGGGCGAGGGGTTGTTCCACCCTTCCGTGGACACAGCAAGGACACGGTCGGTGAACTGGCCAGTGATGCGCGCGTAGCGCTCCGCAATCTCGCTCATGACAAGGCAGACGCTGGACAGGCCAGGAACTCATCGGTGAGTAGGCGGAACCAAAAGATCGCGGCTTTCAAATCACGGGTGGCCGGCCGGCGCGCGTCATCCGCCAGACCGTCCGCCACGAGATCGGCCGTCGCGGCCCGCAGGGCTGACGGAATCCTTCCCGCCAACCCGCGATGGCCTGCCGTCGGGCCTCCCGGCCGCGCACGCGGACCAGCGTCAGCAGAAACCAGGTGGTGAGGTACGCCGCCCCCAACGGCACCGGCAGGTTGCGTCGGGCCAGCCAGACCCGGTTGCGCGCCTGCATCCAGAAGTACTCCGGGTCGCGACCGGGTTGCTTCGCCTCGTGGTAGGTCAGGAGGTCGCCCGCGTAGCGCACCCGATATCCAGCATCGATCACGCGCCAGGCGAGCTCGACACCCTCATGCATGTAGAGGTAGAGCTCCGGCCAACCGCCGGCTTGCTCGAAGGCTTCTCGTCGTACGAGGACGGTGCCCTCCCAGAGCGCGGTCACGTCGCTGTCCCGGCCCGGGTCACCGACCCTCAGCCGTGGCACGAACGATCGCGGCGTCTCTCTGGTCACCGGGTCGACCGGGCGGGCCTGGATCGCCCCGATGGTCGGGTCGGCAGTGAACATTGCCATCGCTCGCGCGAGAACGTCGTCGCTGACCAGCGCTGCGTCGTCGTCGAGGAAGAGCAGCGCGTCTCCGCTCACGTGCGGTACGCCGCCGTTGCGTCCGGCCGGGATACCCCGGTTGACGACCAGCTCCACTGATCGCACGCCGGCCGGCAGGCCCGTCGGCTTCCAGCCGTTGCCGACGACGACGAGGTCGAGGTCGACACCGACCTGCGACCGCACCGATTCGATCGCCCGGGTGAGCGAGTCGGGCCGGCCGCCTCGCGTGAGGACGATGCAACCGACGCGGCTCATCGCAATCGGTCCGACGTCAGGATCGTCAGCAAGTGCAGGAGCACGACGAGCACGCCGACGATGGCGAGCACGACCGCAAGGACCTGGTCCGCGCGCACCGACCCGTCGATCGCGTCGACCACGGCGACGCCGACCAGCACGACGGACAGATCCCAGGCAAGCAGCAGCCGGTTGATCGGGACGCGGTAGGCCAGCGACCGCAGCCGGCGGATTCCGCCCGTGCGCGGCCGGGCGGCAGTCGGTTCCCACATCGGCATGTCTTTGTAGGCGCGCGCGACGTGCACGAGGTCGGTCTCGGCCCGACTGACCAGCACGAGCACCGCGGCAGCGAGTCCGAGAGTCGTCCAGCCACCGATCGAGCCCAGCCCGCCGTCGGCATGAACCCCGACAGCGGCGACCAGGAACGAGTCGGTCGTGTAATGCCCGAGCCGGTCGATGAACACTCCGCGCGGACCGCCGCGACCCCGCCAGCGGGCCAGCTCGCCGTCGCTGCAGTCGAAAAGCACCTGCAGCTGCACGAGGAGCACGGCACCGAGGGTCGCCCACGGAGAGGGCACCGTCATCAGCAAGGCTGCCGCAAGACCCGAGATGACCATTCCCCAGGTGAGCTCATCGGGTGTGACCCGAGTCGTCGAAAGCAGCCGAGTCAGATGGATGGACACCCGGCGCATGTAGACACGGCCCATCCAGTGCTCACGGCGCGGATCGGCGACAACGTGCTCGGGATGAACGACCGCACGCAGCTCAGCCACGCTCGGACGCATTGGGGCAGTCAATCATTGCGTCCGCCGTAGTCTCGACGCCATGCCGCTGGTCAGCGTCGTCGTCATCGGCTACAACGACGCGCAGCACTTGCCGGCCGCGATCCGCTCGGCACAGCGGCAGACGCATCGAGATCTCGAGATCCTTGTTGTCGACGACGCGTCGACCGATGCGACACCGGCGGTCGCGCGCCGATTCGCCGACCATGACGCGCGAGTGAAGGTGTTGCGGCTCGATGAGAACAGCGGCGGCTGCAGCCGTCCGCGCAATGTCGGTATCGACGCAGCGCAGGGTCGTTACGTCATGTTTCTCGACAGCGACGACGAGCTCCCGCGTCGCGCCGTAGCCCGGTTGGTCGCGGCGGCCGAGAACGCAGAAGCCGACCTGGCCAGCGGTCGGTGGGTACGCCGACACCATCACCCGCGCAGAGTCATCACCGCGCATGACGAGCTCTATGCGCGCGCCCGGGTCGTGTCGAGCATCACCGATGAACCGCGGCTGCTCTACGACACCCCGGCCTGGAACAAGCTCTATCGCCGGACCCTGATCACGGACAACGGACTGACGTTTCCCGAAGGCATGCTGTATGAGGACCTGCTCTTCACGACTGAGGCGTTCTGCGCGGCCAACCGCATCGCCCTGATCCCGGACGTTGTTTACGTCTGGCATGTACGACGCACAGCCCTGTCGCTGTCCATCACCAATCGTGGCGATCTGCGTGCCTGGCGCGACCGGTTCGAAGCGCATCGCCGCATCGACGCGTTCCTCTCCGCGCACCGAGTTGGCACGGCGCTGACCGCGGCCAAGCAGCGCAAATTTCTCGAGCTCGACTTCGTCCTCTTCCTGCGCGACCTGCGACAGGCGGCCGGGCCGGACCGGCCGGCGCTGCTGGCCCTCGCCACCGCCTACGTCGGCACGCTGCCCGAACCACCGGCGACTCGGCCGGACCTGCGCGCGGCGTTCGCCGCGACCCTGCACGGAGATCTCCCCGGCGTGCTCGACGCTGCCGACCGCGTGGCCGCGGGTGACCGGCCGTACGGCGTCGTACAGCAGGTGACGGTCACCGAAGGGCCGCGGGTCACCGTCGACGGGACGGTCGCGGAGGCGCCCACCGGCGCCGATGCGCGGCTGGAGCTCCGCGGTCGGTTGGGCGGCCTGCTCGCCGCGGTGCCGGCGACAGTCGAGCGTGATGGCACCGGACTGCGCTTCCACGCCGACATCGACCTCGGGCGACTCGGCCGCCGGCTGTTGACACCGCGCGTCGGCCCGGAGGTGCGTCTACAGCTCGCCCTGACGGCCGGCGACAGCACGTCGGTGTTGCCCCTGATCGCGCGCGATGCAGACCTTCCCGCCGACGACATCCACGTGCCGACGCCGTGGCGAGCGGTCACCGGCAACCGGTTGCGCTTCGTCGAGCGCAACGGTCGGTTCGTCGCGTTGCTCGCCGGCCTGCCGCCGACGACAGACGCCGCTATCGACCTCGCCGGTCGCGCGCGCACCGAGCTGCTGCGGCGGCGGCGGCGCTCCGATCAGTCCTCGCGGTCGGAGTCCGACTCGTAGAGCTCGAGGACATCCTCGATCGGCCCATCCGCGCAGATCACGCCTTCCTTCAGGTAGACCCCGCGCGTGCAGAGCCGGCGCAGGTCGGCCTCGTTGTGGCTGACGAACAGCATCGTGCGCCCATCGGACAGCTGTCGCTCGATGACGCGCGCGCACTTGCGCCGGAACGCCTTGTCTCCGACCGCGAGCACCTCGTCCACGAGAAGGATGGGTTCGTCGAGCCGGGAGACGACGGAGAACGCCAACCGGGCACGCATCCCGCTGGAGAAGTGCCGGATCGGCGTGTCGACGAATTTCTCGACCTCTGCCCACCTGACCATCTGGTTGAAGCGTCGGTCGACCTCCTCACGGCTGAAGCCGTGCAACGCAGACAGCAGGTAGACGTTGTCCCGCGCGGTGAGCGCACTGACGAACCCGGCGGACAACTCGAGCATCGCGCCGACGCCGCCGTTGACCTGGATGGTTCCCTCGTCCGGCAGCAGCACGCCGGCGATCAGTCGCAGCAGTGTGCTCTTGCCGGAGCCGTTGCGGCCGATGATGCCGACGGCTTCACCTTGCTCCACGGAGAAGGAGATGTTGCGCAGCGCCCAGAACTCGCTGTGTTGCGGCGCGTACTCGCCATGTGACAAGGCGTGGCGCAGCGTGCGGCGCCGGCGCCGTCGGCCGCGCTGGTTGAGGTGGAACTTGATGCCGAGGTCGTGGACCGTGATCGCGTCGCCCATCTCAGAGCTCCTTGAGCACGGCCGGCTCGAGCTTGATGAACGCCGCCCAGCCACCGATGAACGCGATCAGCGCACCACCACAGCTCACCACGAGCACGTGCCACGACGGAACCTGATGCGGGAACCAGACCGCACGCTGCAGCTCGATGATGCCGACGAGCGGGTTGAGCTCATAAAACGTCCGGCCGACCCCGCCGCCGACACGGCCGGTCGGATAGAGCACCGGCGACAAGTAGAACCAGAGCCGCAGGAACGACGTCAACCCG
The DNA here is from genome assembly GCA_036269855.1 of Mycobacteriales bacterium. Classification (GTDB taxonomy): domain Bacteria; phylum Actinomycetota; class Actinomycetes; order JAFAQI01; family JAFAQI01; genus DATBDO01. Next base: position 16,175 of record DATBDO010000003.1, on the reverse strand, counting down.
CGTTCGAGGTCGTTGAACAGCGTCGTCCAGGCGGAGAACAGCAGCACCAGCCCGAGGTTCAGCACGAACTCCACGATCAAGGCGACCGGGAAGAAGACGAGGTGGGACGGCGTCGGCGCGATGCCGTAGATGATCGCGACGACCACGATGATCGGGATCGTCAGTAGGAATTCGACCGTCTTGACCAGCACCAACGAGAGCGGATAGATCTCGCGCGGCAGGTTGATCGAGCTGATCAACTTCGAGTTGCCGGTGAGTGCATCGGTCCCGCCGTTGATGGACTGCCGGAACCAGTTGAACGGCAGGACGCCGACCGCGAGGAAGAGCACGTAGTGGTGGATGCCGAAACGCCCGAACTTGCCGAACACCACCGCGTAGACCGCAATGAGCAGGCTCGGCTCGAGCAACGTCCAGACGTAACCGAGGTAGGACGTCGAGTACTTCTTCTTGAGATCGCGGGCCACCAGCGTGCGGAGCATGTCCCGGCGGCGGTAGATCTGCGCGATCCGTGCGGCGGGGCTTCCCCCGGTCGGCCTCCGGCTCTCCTGCTCCCACCAATACCGGAGTCGGTCCAGCAGGCCGGCGGACTCGCCGACGTTGAGCACGGTCCTCCTCGATTCAGGGCCCCACTACGGTACTGGAACCCTTTTCTAGACCGGTCGAAGCAGCGCCGGGCCGAGCTCGTCGAGGCTGCGGCATCCCGCTAGTGCCATCGTCAGATCGAGCTCCGCGAGCAGGCTGCGCAGGACGTGCCGCACGCCGTCCTCGCCGCCGACACCGAGGGCGTAGACGTAGGGCCGGCCGAGAAACACGCCCTTCGCGCCGAGCGCGACCGCCTTCATCACGTCACTGCCGGTGCGGATGCCCGAGTCGAGCAGCACCGTCATCCGGTCGCCGACGGCCTCGACGATGTCGGGCAGCGCCTCGAGCGAGGCGATCTCGCCATCGATCTGACGGCCGCCGTGATTGCTGACGACGAGGCCGTCGATGCCCGCCTCGGCCGCCAGCACCGCGTCGTCCGGATGCAGCACGCCCTTGAGCACGATCGGGCCCTCCCAGTGATCGCGCAGCCACCTGAGGTCGTCCCACGTCTTCGTCGGGTCGCCGAACATCGATGCCCAGTGCAGGACCGACGCGTCCGGGTGCTCCTCCGGCGGTCCGGGCAGACCGGCGACGAAAGCCGCATCGGCTTCGTAGTTGGCCACGCCCAATCGACGCAGGAACGGCAGGAACGCTGCCGCAATGTCTCGCGGTCGCCAGGCGAGGATGAACGTGTCGAGCGTCAGCACCAGCGTCGAGAAACCGGCCGCTTTGGCCCGGCGCAGGAACGAGGCCGCAACCTCGCTGTCGCGCGGCCAATAGAGCTGGAACCAGCGCGGCGAGTCACCGAGAACCTCGGCGACCTCTTCCATTCGGTACGACGACACCGTCGACAGCACCATCGGGACACCGAGACCGGCCGCCGCGCGCGCAACCGCGAGCTCGGCCTCGGGGTGGACGATTCCCTGCACGCCGACCGGTGCCAGCGCGACCGGCGCCGGGAACGGCGTACCGAGAATCGTCGAGCTCAGGTCCCGGTTCCCCACGTCGCGCAGGAAACGCGGCACCACCCGCCACCGGTCGAACGCGGCCCGGTTGGCCCGTTCGGTTCGCTCCAAGCCGGCGCTGCCGGCGACGTAGCCAAAGGCCTCGGGCGACATGACCTCCTGCGCCTTCGCCTCGAGCGACGGAAAGTCGCAGGGGAACTTGGGCAGCTCGCCGCCCAGACCGGTGAGGTAGATCTCGTTCTGGTAGCTGGCAAAAGGAGGCTCGGTCACGGCCTCACCGTAGAGTGCTCGCGTGCGCAAGGTCCTCATCGCCAACCGTGGCGAGATCGCCGTGCGCATCGTGCGCGGCTGCCGCGACGAGGGTCTCGCCAGCGTCGCCGTCTACGCCGACGCCGACCTCGACGCGTTGCACGTGCGGCTCGCCGACGAGGCCTACTCGCTCGGCGGTGCGACGCCGGCTGACAGCTACCTCGACATCGCCAAGATCCTGGCCGTCGCCAAACGCAGCGGTGCGGACGCGGTGCATCCCGGCTACGGCTTCCTCGCCGAAAACGCCGGCTTCGCGAGCGCGGTGATCGAGGCCGGCCTCATCTGGATCGGTCCCCCGCCCGCAGCAATCGAGGCGCTCGGCGACAAGGTCAAAGCCCGGCACATCGCGCAGGACGTCGGCGCACCACTGGCGCCCGGCACTGCTGACCCCGTGGGTGGCGTTGACGAGGTGCTGGAGTTCGCCGACGAACACGGACTGCCGGTCGCCATCAAGGCAGCGTTCGGTGGCGGCGGCCGGGGGCTCAAGGTGGCGCGAACCCGTGAGGAGATCCCCGAGCTTTTCGACAGCGCGGTCCGCGAAGCGACTGCCGCGTTCGGCCGCGGCGAGTGTTTCGTGGAGCGCTACCTCGACCGGCCACGGCACGTCGAGACGCAGATCCTTGCGGACTCGAACGGCGAGGTCGTCGTCGTCGGCACCCGCGATTGCTCGCTGCAACGACGGCATCAGAAGGTTGTCGAGGAGGCGCCCGCGCCCTTCCTCAACGAGGCTCAGCTCAACCAGCTCTACACGTCGTCCAAGGCGATCGTCCGAGCGGCCGGTTACGTCGGCGCCGGCACGTGCGAGTTTCTCGTCGCACAGGACGGCATGGTGTCGTTCCTCGAGGTCAACACCCGCCTGCAGGTCGAACATCCCGTGACCGAGGAGACGAGCGGCGTCGATCTCGTCCGCGCTCAGTTCGCCATCGCCGACGGTCAGCGGCTCAAGGGCGCCGACCCGGCGCCCCGTGGCCACTCGATCGAGTTCCGCATCAACGCCGAGGATGCCGGTCGCAACTTCCTGCCCGCGCCGGGCCAGGTCACCCGCTGGGAGCTGCCCACCGGTCCCGGCGTTCGCGTCGACGCCGGCTACGTACTCGGCGACACAGTGCCCGGCGCCTTCGACTCACTGCTCGCGAAGTTGATCGTGACCGGTTCGTCCCGCCGGCAAGCAATAGAGCGGGCCCGCCGCGCACTTTCTGAGTTCGAGGTCGGCGGAATGCCGACGATCATCCCGTTCCACCGAGCCGTCCTCGACGACCCGGCGTTCGCCGATGAGCCGTTCAGGGTGCACACCCGCTGGATCGAGACGGAGTTCGCAACCACGATCCCGCCGTACGCCGAACCCGCCGCCGCCGGGGAGCCCGCCGAACGAGACCGGGTGACCGTCGAGGTCGGCGGTCGCCGGCTCGAGGTCGTGCTGCCCGCCGGCCTCGGCGCAAGCCGAGGATCCGCCGGCCGGAGCAAACCGCCGACTCATCACCGCGGTGGTTCGACCGGCGCGGCCGTGTCCGGCGACACGCTGACTGCCCCGATGCAGGGCACAATCGTGAAGGTCGCGGTCGAGGATGGTCAGCAGGTCGAAGCGGGCGAGCTTGTCGTCGTTCTCGAGGCGATGAAGATGGAGCAGCCGATCAACGCTCACAAGGCGGGCACGGTCAGCGACCTCGACGCCGACGTCGGCGCGGCCGTACAGGCCGGCGCAGCCATCTGCCGCATCGCCGACTAGCCAGTCATCCCTTACCCCGCAACGGAACCTCCGGCCTCACTAGTGGACAACAACCCCGCCGCACCCGTTCCATGTCATGTCGTGCTGACCGATTTGCCCGTTTCCAACCGGCGGCCTCGTCTCGTGGCGGCGGGGATGGCGGTGCTGCTCGCTGCGACCGTGGTCGGTGGTGCCCCGGCGCCCGCCCGGGCTCGGACAACGGCCACGAAGACGCCGGTTTCGTGCACAACCGAGCGGCTGCCCCTCGCAACGGGCCGACCGGTACACCTGACCGTCTCCCTGAACGGCGCCACCGCGACCCTGCGCGGCACCTCCGGCAAGGCGTATGTCGGCGTTCCTCGGGTGCGGCAGGCCCGATTGACGCTGGCCTCGGCTGCGCACGTCGTCACCGCCTTCACGCCCAGGCCCGTCCCGCAGACACCGGGCCGCGGCCTCCTCGTCGACGGCATCGACGCGCCCGGCGGCGGGGCCCCCGCCCTGTGCCTCGCCCAGTTCTCGGCCGGCCCGGTAGCGCTGCTCGGCGTGACCAGCGCGTTCAACCAGTGCTGCTTCCTGGTGGACACCTATGCGCCAGGACTACGGCCGCGCAGTCCCTTCCAGGACGGTCTGGTCGCGCCGCGGCTTCGAGTCATGAATGACCGCCCGGCGATCGTCTCCGCCGACGGCAGTTTCCTGGCTCGCTTCACCGACTACGCAGACTCCGTCGCACCGTTGCGCGTCCTGACCGTCCGCAGCGGCCGGCAGCGCGACGTGACCGACGCCTACCCGTCGAAGCTTCGCCCGGAGGCGCGGGACTTCTGGTCGGCGTTCAACGACCACCCGTCCCGCGGTCTCGGCTACCTGGCCGCATGGGCGGCAGATCAGGACCGGCTGGGTCACGACGCCACGGTGTGGTCGACGCTGCAGCAGCTCGATGACGCCGGCAAGCTCGACGGCATGGCCGGGTGGCCGCGCAACCAGGCCTACATCTCCGCGCTCAAGAGTTTCCTCGACAGCCACGGCTATCGCGGCTAGGCCCCATTCACTGAGGACCCAATCGCCTACGACATAGCGAGGTGCAGCTGCCGCGCCGCCTCGGTGATGCTGCCGCTGATCGACGGATAGATCGTGAACGTGTGGGCCAGCTGGTCCACCGTCAGGTTGTTCTCGACCGCAAGCGACACCGGCAGGATCAGTTCGCTCGCTCGCGGTGCGACGACAACCCCGCCGAGCACCGTGCCTGTGCCCGGACGGCAGTAGAGCTTGACGAAACCGTCGACGATCCCCTGCATCTTCGCGCGCGCGTTCGTCCCGAGCGGCAGCTTGATCTCTTGTACGCCGCCGCGGTCGTGGTCGACCACGCTCTGACCGAGACCGACCGTCGCGATCTCAGGATCGGTGAAGACATTCGCTGCCACGTGCGACAGCCGCAACGGATGCACCGCGTCACCTAGCGCATGCCACATGGCGATGCGTCCTTGCATCGCCGCCACCGAGGCGAGCAACAGGACGCCCGTGCAGTCGCCGGCCGCGTAGACGCCTGGCACGGAGGTACGCGACACCCGGTCGACTGTCACACAGCCGCGCTCGTCGGTGATGACGCCGACGTGCTCGAGTCCGAGGTCCTGGGTGTTGGGCACCGAGCCGACCGCCACGAGACAGTGGCTGCCCTCGACCGTGCCGCCGTCCTCGAGTTTGACCACCACGCCGTCAGCCGTGCGCATGACCGCCGCCGCGCGCGACCGCTTGGCGATACGCATGCCGCGGCGGGTGAACACGTCTTCGAGCAGCAGCGCCGCGTCCTCGTCCTCGCTCGGCATGACGCGGTCCCGGCTCGACACGAGCGTGACGCCGCTGCCCAGGGCCAGGTAGGCCGAGGCGAACTCAGCGCCGGTGACGCCGGAGCCGATGACGACAAGGTGCTCCGGCAGCGTGGGCAGGTCGTAGAGCTGCTGCCAGTTGAGGATCCGCTCGCCGTCGCAGTCGACCCCCGGCAGCTGACGCGGCGAGCCACCGGTGGTGATGAGGATGGTGTCGGCTCCGTACCCCTCCTCGCCATCCTCGGTGCGCACCACCAGTCGGTCGGGTGCTACGAGTCGCCCGCTGCCGCGCACGACCTCGACGCCCTCGCGAGCCAGCCGCCGGGCGATGTCGAGGGACTGCGCCAGCGCGAGGGCCTTGACCCTGGCGTTGACCATCGGCAGGTCGACCGTGACCTGGTCTTCGGGGCGAGCACCTGAACGCAGCCGTACGCCGAGCGGGTCGCTGGATGCGAACGTCGTCATCGTTTCGCTCGTCGCGATGAGCGTCTTCGACGGCACGCAGTCGGCCAGAACGCAGGCACCGCCGAGCCCGTCCCGGTCGACGACGACAACCTCTGCGCCCAGCTGGGACGCGACCAGCGCCGCTTCGTATCCGCCCGGTCCGCCGCCGAGGATTGCGATCCTCATACCGCTAGTGTCCCCGGTGTGGCCCTGTATGCCGCATACGGCACCAATCTCGATGCCGATCAGATGCGGCATCGCTGCCCGCACTCGCCGTCGCGTGGACCCGGTTGGCTGGTCGGCTGGCGGTTGAGCTTCGGCGGCGAGGACATGGGCTGGGAAGGCGCGCTGGCCACCGTCGTCGAGGACCCGGGCACCCAGGTGTTCGTGATGATCTACGACGTCCCTCCGCACGACGAGGAGGCCCTGGATCGCTGGGAGAGCGCGGCGACCGGCGTCTACCGCAAGATCCGCGTCCGGGTGCAGATGCTCACCGGCGAGGAGCTGTGCTGGCTCTACGTTCTCGACGGCTATGAGGGCGGGCTGCCCTCGGCCCGCTACCTCGGGCTGATGGCCGATGCGGCTGAGAAGGGCGGCGCGCCCGACGACTACGTCGCCGAGCTGCGCTCGCGTGAGTGCCGCTCAATCGGGTAAGGCCCTGCCTATGGGTGAGTTTCTCGTCGCGCCTGTCGTAATCCTCGTTATCGCGCTTGCGATGTGGCTGTTCTTCGCCGCCGGCAAGACCTCGAAGGCCCGCAAGGACATGGAGACGCTGCCGGACGACCCGTATGCCCGCGAGCAGGAGCAGATCCGCCGGCTCAAGGTCGAGCACGAAGAGTCGCGACCGCGCTGAGCAGCCGGACGCCGACGTCGAGGCACGCCTCGTCGACGTCGAAGTTGGGTTGATGCAGATCCGGCGCGCTGTCGGCACCCGGGCTGCGCACACCTAGCCGGGCTAGTGCGCCGGGAACCTTGTCGAGGAACCAGCCGAAGTCTTCCCCACCGAGGCTCTGCTCGGTGTCGCACGCTGCATCGGCCGATATCTGCGCCGCTCCTGCCGCGAGCTCCGCAACTGCCTGTGCATCGTTCACGACGGGCGGTACGCCGCGCTCGTGCAGCAGCTCGACCTCGACGCCGTACGGCGCAGCCACGGCGCGCACGGTCTCCTCCAGCAGTGGCGGCACCGTCTCCCAGGCCCGGTGGTCGAGCATGCGCAGCGTCCCGCGCGCGACTCCGCTTCGCGGGATCACGTTGGGGGCGCTTCCGGCGTGGATCTCCCCGAACACGAGGTTGACGCCCGCCCTCGGGTCGACGCGGCGCGCCAGCACTGCGGGCACCCGGCTGACGATGTCACCGAGCGCGGCCACCACGTCGGCGGTGCGGTGCGGACGAGCAGTGTGGCCGCCGGGCCCGTGCAGCCGGATCTCGACCTCGTCGGTGGCCGACGTGATCGGCCCGACACGCAGCCCGATCCGTCCGACCGGGATCGACGGGTCGCAATGGACCGCGAAGATCCGCTCCAGCCCGTCGAGACCGCCGGCAGCGATCACGTCGAGCGCGCCGCCGGGCATGACCTCCTCCGCGGGCTGGAAGACCAGCCGCACCCCACGGGCAAGTTCTCCCGATCGGGCCAGCTGGGCGAGGAAGAGCCCGACTCCCGCGACGACCGTGACGTGCACGTCGTGACCGCAGGCATGACAGACACCGTCGATGGTGGAGCGGTAGGGCACGTCCTTGGCGTCGACGAGGGGCAACGCGTCGATGTCGGCGCGGAGGCCGACGGCGGGTGAATCACCGACGTCGCAGAGCAGCCCGGTCCCGCTCGGGAGCGGTCGTGGCTCGAGGCCGACGGCGGTGAGCTCGGATGCGATGCGCTCGGTGGTGCGGTGTTCGTGCCCACCCAGCTCGGGGTGCGCGTGCAGGTCGCGACGTAGCGCGACCAGCCGGTCGTGGTGCTCGCTGAGGAACGCGTCGACCGCGGTCACCGGGCCGACGCCGGGATGGAAGGCGTGTCGTCGCGCATCTCCTGCAACAGCGAGTCGACGACGGCGGTCAAGTCCCCGCCATTGGCAGCCGCGACCGCGCGTTGCCGCGCATAGGACGGGCCGACGTCGAGGATGTCCCGCACGCGGGTCAGCTCCTTCGTGCATTGAAGACGCTCGGCAAACGGCATGAGCTCGTCGACGAGATCGAGCAGCGCGTCACGCAACGGAAGCGTGCTGCCGGTCTCGTCGGCGATGATCTCGGCGTCGATGCCGTAGCGGGCGGCTCGCCACTTGTTCTCGCGGACGGTCCAGCTCCGCGGCATCGGCAGGGTGTAGCCACGGTCGATCTGACTGTTGAGCATCTCGACCAGACACTGCGACAGCGCCGCCGCCCAGCCGATCTCGAACAGGGTCGGCAGCCCGTCGCAGATGCGCAGCTCGACCGTGCCGAAGGCGGGATGCGGGCGGACGTCCCACCAGACCTCGCGGATGGTCGAGATCGTTCGCGCCGAGATCAGGGTCTCCATGAACTGCTCGAAGTCCTCCCATCCGGCGAGCTGGTAGGGCAGGCCCGCGGTCGGCAGTGCTTCGAACACCTTGCTGCGGGCGCTGGCGAGCCCCGTGTCGGTCCCGACCCAGTACGGCGACGATGCCGAGAGCGCGAGGAAGTGCGGGATGTAGCCCGTCAACGCGTTGACGATCGGGATCGCCTTGTCGGGCGAGCGCACCCCGACGTGCACGTGCACGCCGAAGATCTGCAGCCGGCGAGCCGGCCACTGCATGTCGTCGACGAGCTTGCGGTAGCGGGGATCCGGGCTGATCTGCTGGGTCGACCAGTCGATGAACGGGTGGGTCCCCGAGCACATGACCCCGAGGTCGCGCGCGCCGGCGGCGACAGCTACTTCGTCGACCGTGCCGCGGAGGTCCGCGACCGCCTCGTCGACCGTCGTACAGACGCCGGTGATCACCTCGATGCAGGACTCCAGCAGCTCGTGCTTCGCCTTCGGATGCTCGCCCCCGAACGGCGCACCGAGCTCGGCCAGGATCTCGCTGGCCGCGCTCGACAACCCACGCGTCTGCAGATCGACGAGCTCGAGCTCCCATTCGACGCCCAGGCTGGACCGCGGCGAGGACGTGAACGGGATCTGCACCCAGGGACAGTACCCGCGAAGCGGGTGCGTCTAATGGGGCTAGGGGCGATTAACGGGGCTGGCGGCGATCGCCGTTGGACTGTGGTTCTCCCTGGGCGCCGTCGCGGACGGCGTCCGGGTCGTGGAACACGGGTCGGGTCACGCCTGACCGCGCCCACTCGCTGGTCATCCGGCTGGCGCGATGAAACCGGTCGACTTCGCTGAAGTGGCGACGTCGGCTGAACGCCGCGGCGGACACCAGGACGATGCCGGCGCCGACGGCGATGACGATGAGTACGGCGAGCACGATGTCGGTCAACCCTTGCTGAGCGCTTGCGTCGGTCGGCAACCACGACAGCGCAAAACAGGGCCTTTCGTCAAACTGACCTCACGGAAAGTCGTTGCCCCGCAACCGTGCGCGAGCCCCTGCGGCCTCCGCCTCAGAATGCGTTGGCGGGCTTGTAGACGCCCCACACCTCGCGCAGGGCATTGCAGACCTCGCCGACCGTTGCCCGCGCCGCCAGCGCCGCCCGCATCGGGTAGAGCACGTTGTCCGTGCCCTCAGCCGCTCCGCGCACCTCATCGAGAGTCCGACGGACATCGTCGGCCGAGCGATCGGCACGCAGCTGCGTCAGCCGCTTGGCCTGCTCCTCCTCGATCGCGGGATCGACCCGCAGCGGCTCGTAGCGCTCGTCCGCGGGCGTCACGAACTTGTTGACGCCGACGACGACGCGCTGGCCGTGGTCGATCTCCTGGGCCGTTTCGTAGGCGGTGCGCTCGATCTCGCCCTTCTGGAAGCCGCGCTCGATCGCGGCCACCGCGCCACCCATCCCCTCGATCCGCGCCATCAGCTCGAAGGCGGCGCTCTCGACCTCGTCGGTCATCGCCTCGATCGCGTAGGCGCCGGCAAGCGGGTCGACCGTGGCCGTGAGGTCGGTTTCGTTGGCCAGCACTTGCTGGGTGCGCACGGCCAGCCGTGCCGCCTTCTCGGTGGGCAGCGCGATCGCCTCGTCGTAGGAGTTGGTGTGCAGCGACTGGGTGCCACCGAGGATCGCCGCGACCGCTTGCGTGGTGACGCGGATCAGGTTGACCTCAGGCTGTTGCGCGGTGAGTTGCACGCCCGCTGTCTGCGTGTGGAAACGCAGCATCTGCGATTTCGGGTCACGCGCGCCGAAGTCATCGCGCATGACCCGTGCCCAGATACGTCGGGCGGCGCGGAACTTCGCCACTTCTTCGAGCAACGTCGTACGAGCGACGAAAAAGAATGCCAGCCGCGGCGCGAAGTCGTCGACGTCCTGGCCCGACGCGACCGCGGCCCGCACGTACTCGATGCCGTTGGCGATCGTGAACGCGATCTCCTGCGCAGGCGTAGCTCCGGCCTCGGCCATGTGATAGCCGGAGATGGAGATCGTGTTCCACTTCGGGATCTCGGCCCGGCAGTAGCGGAAGACGTCGGTCACCAGGCGCAGGGACGGCTTCGGCGGGAAGATGTAGGTGCCGCGAGCGATGTATTCCTTGAGGATGTCGTTCTGGATCGTGCCGGTCAGTGCCGTCGCGCTCGCGCCCTGCTCCTCACCGACCAGCTGGTAGAGCAGCAGCAACAGCGAGGCGGGGGCGTTGATGGTCATCGAGGTCGAGACCTGGTCGAGCGGGATCCCGTCGAACAGCAGGCGCATGTCCTCGACCGAATCGATGGCGACGCCGACCTTGCCGACCTCGCCATGCGCGACCGGGTCGTCGGAGTCGTAGCCCATCTGCGTGGGCAGGTCGAACGCGACCGACAGTCCGGTCGTCCCGGCCTCGACGAGGCGGTGGTAGCGCTCGTTGGACTCGCGCGCGGTGCCGAACCCGGCGTACTGCCGGATCGTCCACGGCCGGCCGCGGTACATCGTCGGATAGACGCCGCGGGTGAAGGGGAACTCGCCGGGGACGCCCAGGCGCTCGGCCGGGTCCCACTCGGCGAGGGCGCCGGCGTCGTAGATCGGCTCGATCTCGAAGCCGGACTCTGCCTCGACCATGATCCGATGTTAGGGGGTGGCAATTCGCCCGGTTGACACTCCGGCACGGGCCTCGCCCGCCCCTGCCGAGACCGCTAATCTCCATGGCGATGCATCGTCGCCGGCTCCTCGCCGCCTCCCTGGCCTGCGCACTCCTCAGCGGCGCCAGCGCGCCTGCCTGGGCGACGAAGCCCGTCGTCGAGCCGGTGGGCGGGCCGCTGCTGACCGGTCGCGGCGTGGTCGTGCAGCCGCTGCCGGGCGCTCCGGCGCTGCCGACCGATCTGACCTCGTCGGCGTGGTTGGTCGCGGACCTCGACACCGGGGAGGTGCTCGCGGCGAAGGCCCCGCACGAGCACTACCTGCCCGCGTCGACACTCAAGACGCTGACCGCCGTCACGCTGATCCCGCGTCTCGATCCCAACCAGATGGTCAAGGCCACCTACCAGGACGCGGTCGTCGACGGGTCGAAGGTCGGCCTCGTGCCGGGGATGCGCTACAGCGTGCGCAAGCTGCTCACCGCAATGCTCGTCGTCTCCGGCAACGACGCGGCCGATGCGCTCGCCGAAGCAGCGGGTGGCATCGGCAAGACCGTGCGGATGATGAACGCCGAGGCGACGCACCTTCAGGCCTACGACACGTTCGCCCGGACACCAAGCGGCCTGGACGGGCCCGGCGAGAGCACCTCCGCCTACGACCTCGCGCTCATCGCCCGCGCCGGGCTGCAGATGGCGGACTTCCGCAAATACGTCAGCACCGTGTCAAGCACCGTGCCGGCTCCACATCACAAGCACTTTCAGATCTACACGCACAACCGGTTACTCACGAGCTACCACGGTGCGATCGGAGTGAAGAACGGCTACACGGTTGCCGCCAACGCGACCTACGTCGGCGCGGCCACTCGGCACGGACACACCATCGTCGCCACGTTGCTCAACGCGAACCCCTACTTCTGGCCGGAGGCGCGCAGTCTCCTCGACTGGGGCTTCGCGGCCGAGGGCAAGGTTCAGCCGGTCGGGACGCTCGTCGACCCGCAGCAGACGGCGCCTGCCGCAACCACTCAGCAACAGGACCGCGGTTCCTCGAAGACCACGCTGGTCCTGAGCGCTCACCACGGCAGCAGTCCGATCCCGCTGTGGCAGATCGTCGCGCTCGCGGCGTCGGCAGCCATAGCGGCCGTGGTCACTGCCCGGCGGATGCGTCGACCGTCCCGACTCTCCCTGCCACCGCTCTAGTGGGCGCACTGACCGGATTGCGGCGAGAAGGCCCCTTCCGCCGGTAAGACGTGTATCGTTCCGCCAACCGCGCCTCCCCGGCGCGGCGGCGCTCCGACGATCGGTTCGGCGCGAGGATCGAGCAACCTGGGGTCGTTGTGGCAGTAGGCACGGTCAAGTGGTTCAACTCCGAAAAGGGCTTCGGCTTCATCGCCGTCGACGGAGGTAGTGACGTTTTCGTTCACTACAGCGCCATCCAGATGGATGGCTACAAGTCACTCGAAGAAGGCCAGCGGGTCGAGTTCGAGGTCACTCAGGGCCAGAAGGGCCCGCAGGCTGACGCGGTGCGTGCACCCTCGCAGTAGCACCGCGGTTCAGTTTTTGGAAGGGGCCCGTGCCCGCTTACGCGGGCCGGGTTTCTTCGTGTTGTCACCACGAAACTCGGTGTCCACCACTTCGTCTGCTTCGTAGCGCTCCCGCTCGGCGTACGCCTCGTATGCGCGATAGTCGGCGGGCGTCGCCGGCGCGTCGGTGAGTGCGCGCGGCCACAGCTTGTACTGCCGGACGACGTTGACCTCGGCGGCGAGCAGCACCACCTGGGCCTGAAGGTAGAACCACGACAGCAGGACGATCACCGACGCAACGTCCTTGCCGTAGGTGGTCGACGCGCCTTTCAGTTTGTGGGCGATGAGAGCAGATGCGCCGAGCTGGAGAAGTTGCAATGCCACCGCGGAGATCGCTGCGCCCGGCCAGGCGTCGCGCCAGCCGACCGGTCGCACGGTCAGCCATCGGAAGAGCACGAGGAACAGCATCGTGTTGAGCGCGACCGCTAGTGCGATGCCGACAATGCGAAGGCCGACACCGAAGTCCACCCCGCCGATCGATGTCACGGACGTCACCGCGCCGGACAGTGCCGTGGTGACGATGAAGCCGATGCCGCCGACGACGACGATTCCCAACGCTCGCGACGTCGACTTCAGGAAGTTCGGCCGGTCGGTGTGTGCGACGAGGTAAACGCTGTTGAACGCAGTCTGGGCGGTCTTGGCGACACCGAGGCCACTCCACATCGCGAGCAGCGAACCGACGACCAACGCCGCCAGACTTCCGTTGGTCGGTGTGGTCCGGACCTTGACGAGCGGCAAGTTCTTGAGCGCGGATTGCGTCACATCGTGCTGCCACTGGGGGTGACCGTGCAGGACGAACCCGAGAGCTGTCGAGAGGACGAGCAGCAGGGGAAAGACGGAGAAGATGGCGTAGTAGGCGATCAGCGCGGCCAGATTGCCCGCTTGGTCATCGCCGAACTTCTTGACGACGGCGAACGGAAACGCGAGCCAGGCGCGACTGCGCTGCAAGCCATCCAGCCGCCGCAGGAAAGCGCCCACGGGAGACGGGCTACCCACGAAGTCAGGTCACCATCCGCCGTCGGTATCCAGCGGTGTCTCCGGGGGCAACAGCGGGCGACCGGCCGGCCCGGGCAGACCACCCCCACCGAAGACGAAGTCGCGCTGCGGCCGCCAGGTGGCGTCGGGACCCTGCTCGAAGAGCGTGAACCCACGAACGCCGAAGGCAGCCTCGTAGCCGGCGAGAGTTGCGAATGCCTGGTCGAGGGCCTCGGCCGGCAGGTCGTGCGCCACGGTCACGTGTGGGTGGTAGGGAAAACGTAGCTCGCGCCGCAGCGGCCCCGACCGCACCTTGCTCTCGATGCGCTCACAGTCGGCGATACCCATCACCAGCGGCACGAAGACGACGGGAGAGACCGGCAGGAAACTCGCCGAGCCGCGGAGCTGGATCTCGAACGGCTCCTCATCGGCTGCGACCTTGCGCAGGTGTTCCTCGATGTCGGACAGCCGCTCGGACCGCACTTCGGTCGGTGGCAGCAGCGTGATGTGCGGCACGATCCGGTTGGCGTTGGGGTCGCCCAGCCGGTCACGCCAGCCCTGGAGTTCGCGGTTGTAGGGCTCGGGCAGTCCGAACGCGACCCCGATGTTGCGCCGGCCGTCTGTGACTCCCCCGTCGACCTCGGCGCTCACCCGCCGGCCGGTAGGAAGCCGACGGCGTCGAACGCCCGTTGCAGCGTCTCCTCTGCAACCTTGCGGGCGCGTGCGGCACCGTCGGCAAGTAGTGCATCCATGCCGCTGGTGTCCGCCATCAGTTCCCGCACGCGCGTTCGGAACGGAGCCGCAAAGCCGACGACCGCATCGGCGACGTCAGACTTCAACGCGCCGTAACCCTTGCCCGCGTAGTCATGTTGGAGGTCATCCACCGCGCGACCCGACAGGGTCGAGAGAATCGTCAGGAGGTTGGACACACCGGGCTTGTCGTCCGGGTCGAACCGGATCTCAGTGCCCGTGTCGGTCACCGCGCGCTTGATCTTCTTGGCGAGGCTGTCGGGCTCCTCGAGCAGCCACAGGCATCCGGCTCCACCGATGCTCTTCGACATCTGCTTGTCCACGATCTGGAGATCGAAGATCTTGGCTGTCTCCTTGACGATGTAGGCATCCGGTACGACGAACGTCTCACCGAAGCGCGCGTTGAACCGTTGCGCCAGGTCGCGGGTCAGCTCGACGTGTTGGCGCTGGTCCTCGCCGACCGGAACCTGGTTGGCGTGGTAGAGCAGGATGTCGGCGGCCTGCAGGATCGGATAGGTGAACAATCCGACACTCGCGTTCTGCTGCCGGGCCGACTTGTCCTTGAACTGCGTCATCCGGCTCGCTTCGCCGAACCCGGTGATGCAGTTGAGCACCCACGCGAGCTGTGCGTGCTCCGGCACGTGGCTCTGCACGAAGAGCGTGCACCGGTCCGGGTCCAGTCCGGCGGCGAGCAGTTGGGCGACCGCCACCCGGGTGCGCTCACGCAGCAGGGCCGGATCGTGCTCCATCGTTATCGCGTGCAGGTCGACGACGCAGTAGAACGCATCGTGCGTCTCCTGCAGCGCGACCCACTGGCGGACCGCGCCGAGGTAGTTGCCGAGGTGGAACGAGTCGGCCGTCGGCTGGATGCCGGACAGCACGCGCGGACGATCCATGGCTTCCATTGTCTATGACGCGTCGACTGCGTTTTCGCCTGACTCGTCCGGCTCGCCGTTGTCGAGCACGGTGACGCGGACCCGGGCGACCCGACGGCCGTCCATTTTGCTCACCTTCAGCCGGACACTGTCGACCTCGACCGCGTCGCCGATGCGTGGCAGCCGACCGAGGGACGCCATCAGGCAGCCGGCGACCGTCTCATACGGACCGTCGGGCAGTTCGTGGCCGGTGACCTCGGCGAACTCGTCGAGGTTGAGCAGGCCGTCGACAACCACGTCGCCGCCACGCATCCGCCTGGCCTCGACGTCGCCGATGTCGTACTCGTCGCGGATCTCACCGATGAGCTCCTCGATCAGGTCCTCGAGCGTGACGATGCCGGCGGTGCCGCCGTACTCATCGACGATGACGGCCAGATGATGACCGCCCTTGCGCATCTCCGACAGCGAGGGAAGCACCTTCTTGGTCGCGGGCAGCAGCAGGACGTCCCGGGCCAGGTCGCCGACCTTGAGGCCGCGGCGGGCCGCGCCGCTCGGACCGTAGAGGTCACGCACGTGTACGAAGCCCACGACCTCGTCGTGGGATCCGCGGACGACCGGAAATCGCGAGTGCGGAAGCTGCGAGCCGATGGACACGGCCTTGGTGACGCTCCAACCGGCGTCGAGGAACTCGACCTCGGTGCGCGGCACCATCACCTCGCGCAGCTGACGCTCGCCCGCCTGGAACACCTCGTCGATGAGTGCGCGCTCGTCGCGAGTGAGTGCCTCGTGCGCGGTGACGAGGTCGCGCAGCTCTTCTTCCGTGATTCGTTCGCGGTTGATGTTGGGATCACCGCCTAGCAACCTGACGGTGACGTCGGTCGATGCCGACAGCAGCCAGATGACCGGACGCATGAGCCGCGCGAAGCGGTCGAGGGTCGGACCGACGACGCCGGCCGTCTTCTCCGAGCGCTGCAACGCGAGCCGCTTCGGCGCGAGCTCGCCGACGACGAGCGTGACGTAGGC
>DATBDO010000002.1:0-4571 GCA_036269855.1 Mycobacteriales bacterium | reverse complement strand
GAACGGCCCGGACAGCGGCATCGCCGCGCTCGCCAACATCATGGGCTTCGCGGTCGTCGACGTGAGCATGCGCGGCACCGGCTGCTCCGGCGGCGCCTTCGACTTCTTCGAGCCGCTGCAAAGTCTCGACGGCTACGACGTGATCGAGACGATCGCGCGCCAGCCATGGGTCAGGGACCACAAGGTCGGCATGATGGGCATCTCTTACGGCGGCATCAGCCAGCTGTTCACGGCGGCGACGCGTCCGCCGTCCCTCGAGGCGATCTCACCGCTGTCGGTGATCGATGCGACCGCGACGACGCTTTACCCCGGCGGCATCCGCAACGACGGATTCGCGGTCGCCTGGGCGAAGGAGCGTCAGGCGCAAGCGCAACCGGCAGGCCAGGGTAAGAAGGGCACGCAGTCCTACGCCGAGGACCAGATCAAGAACGGCGATCAGACGTGCAAGGACAACCAGGTGCTGCACGGCGAAGCCGCCAACCTGATGTCGAAGATCACGGCCAACACGCACTACCGGGCAAAGATCGCCGACCCGCTCGACCCGGTCACCTTCGTACACAAGATCAACGTGCCGGTGTTCATGGCGTGCCAGTTCGAGGATGAGCAGACGGGTGGGCACTGCCCGACGCTCGCCGAGCACATGACCGGTACGACGAAGAAATGGTTCAACTACACCAACGGTGCGCACATCGACTCACTCGATCCAGGGACCTACAACCACTGGTATGACTTCCTGAGTCTTTACGTCGCGCACCAGGCGCCGGCGCAGAACGCGCCGCAGGTCCAGGCATCCGCTCCGGTGGTGTATCAGGCAGCCATGGGCGTCCCGCAGAACGACAACATCACGTTGCCGAACGACCCGATCCAATCGATGCCGACCTATGACGGCGCGCTCGCGGCGTTCGAGCAACTGCCGTCGGTGCGCGTGGCGTTCGACAACGGCGCCGGCACCAACCCGGGTGCCTCGAACAACCCCGGCGATCCCTACCCGGGTTTCGAGCAGTCGTTCCCGTCCTTCCCGGTCCCGGGTACGACGGCGCAGCGCTGGTTCCTCGGTCCCGACGGCGCGCTCAACGACCAGCAGACCGGCGACGGCGTCGACTTCTACACGTCCGACGCGAGTGCGCTGTCGCCGACCGACTACGGCTCCAACACCGGTGGCGGCGGCTTGTGGGGCAACGCCTCGCAATGGGACTGGAAGTGGAAGCCCTACCCCTCGGGCAGGTCGGTGTCCTATGTCAGCGCCCCGCTGAAGGACAACACGGTTGTCGTCGGTGCCGGCTCGGTGACGGTGTGGGTGAAGTCCTCCACGCCGGACGTCGACCTGACCGCGACGATCAGTGAGATCAGCGCGGACGGCAACGAAACCTTCGTACAGAACGGCTGGATGCGCGGCAGTGAACGAAAGCTCGCGACCGGCTCGGACAACCTCTTCAAGCAGGCGAGCTCCGTCATCGAGCCGGTGCCGAGTGAGCTTGCGTCCGACGTCAAGCCCATGCCGAGCAACAAGTTCGTCAAGGTCGTCATCCCGCTCTACTACGAAGGACACGCCTACCGCGCCGGCACTCGGATCCGGGTGACGATCGCTGCCCCCAACGGCACCCAGCCGATCTGGTCGACGACCGACGCTCGGCCGAGCGGCACCGCCAAGGTGTCGATCGCGCGCTCGCCGTCGATGCCATCGAGCCTGGTGCTCCCGGTAGTGCCCGGTGTCGACTTCACCACGGCGCAGCCCGCGTGCCCGAGCCTGCGTAACGAGCCGTGTCGCAAGTACGCGGCGACGGTCAACAAGACGACGAGCCGGTAGAAATGGAGGCATGCCGCCGTTCGTAGCCGAGGTCGACCTCGACGCGGTTCGCGCCAACGTCGCTGAGCTGACCCGCCGGGCCGGCTCGGCGACGGTGATGGCCGTCGTCAAGGCGGACGGCTACGGCCACGGCATGCTGCCGTGCGCTCGCGCTGCTCTCGAAGGCGGAGCCGGTTGGTTGGGCGTTGCCTTCGTCGAGGAGGCGCTGGCTCTTCGGGCCGCGGGGATCACTGCACCGGTGCTCGCGTGGCTGCTCGGTCCGGACACGGACCTGGCGGCCGCCCTCACGGCAGACGTGGACCTCAGCGTCAGCGCGGCGTGGACGCTCGACCGGGTGGCCGCCGCAGTGCCGCCGGCCGGCCGACCTGCTCGGATCCACCTCAAGGTCGACACCGGACTCGGTCGGGCCGGCGCGGCCGGCAACGACTGGCCAACGCTGGTCGAGAGCGCGGCGAAGCTCCAGGCCGAGGGCACGGTCGAGGTGGTGGGCGTCTGGTCCCACCTCGCGCATGCCGATGCGCCGGATCACCCGACGATCGACAAGCAGCGGCTGGCCTTTGTCGACGCGTTGGACGTGGCTGCCCGTGCCGGGATCAACCCCGAGGTGCGCCACCTGGCCAACTCCGCCGCGACCTTGCGGCTGCCGGCCACGCACTTCGACCTCGTCCGTCCGGGCATCTCGGTCTATGGATTGTCGCCGGGGCCGCAGGTCGGCACGTCCCGTGACCTGGGCCTGCGACCGGCGATGCGGCTGACTGCCGAGGTGGCGTTGGTCAAGCACGTTGCCGCCGGCCAGGGCGTCTCCTACGGTCACCGCTACCACACGTCGGCATCGACAGCGCTGGCGTTGGTGCCCGTCGGCTACGCCGACGGCATCCCGCGCCATGCAACCAATGTCGGTCCGGTGCAGGTCAACGGCAAGCGCTTCGTCGTGAGCGGCACGGTGTGCATGGATCAGTTCGTGGTCGATGTCGGTTCTCATCCCGTCGACGCCGGCGACGAGGTCGTCGTGTTCGGTCCTGGTGACAATGGAGAACCCACCGCCGATGACTGGGCCGACGCCATCGGCACTATCAACTACGAGATCGTCACGCGCATCGGACCGCGCGTCCCGCGCGTCTACCTCGGCGGCTCCGCGTGAACCGGCGGCGAGCCGGGATCGCGACCGCATCGGTCGCGGGTGCTGCCGCCCTCGTGGCGGCGGGAGTTGCCGCGGAACGGCGGTTGGTCGGACGCGCGCGCAGTGCCGCCGATCCTTACGTCGGTGTGCGGTTCGGCGACCGGCACACCGCACCGGTCACGGTCGTCGCGAACGACGGCGTCCGACTGCACGTCGAGGTCGACGGTGACACGTCGTCCGACCTGACGGTCGTCTTCGTACACGGGTTCACGCTGTCGATGGCTTGCTGGCACTTCCAGCGGCGTGAGCTCGCCCGCGACGCGCGTCTCGTGTTCTACGACCAGCGCAGCCATGGCGCATCCGGCCGGTCGCCGCGTGAGCACGCGACGATCGACCGGCTCGGCGAGGACCTGTACGACGTCCTCCAGCAGGTCGCGCCCACCGGTCCGGTCGTACTCGTCGGGCACTCGATGGGCGGCATGACGGTCCTTGCTCTTGCCGATCGTCATCCCGAGCTGTTCGGCGAGCGCGTCGCTGCCGTGGCACTTGTCGGCACCTCCGCCGGTGCGTTCGCGGAAACCATCTTCGGCATTCCCGGCTTCGTCGGGCGGGCGCTGCGCCCGGTCGCACCTGGCGCGATCCGGGTGGCGAACCGCCGGGCGCAGCTGCTCGAACAAGGCCGGCGAGCCGGAAGCGATGTCGCGTTCATGCTGACGCGACGGTTGGCCTATGGCGGGAACCCGCCGCCGTCGCTGGTCGCGTTCATGGAGCAGATGATCGCGGGCACCTCGGTCGAGGTGATGACTGAGTTCTTCGACACGTTCCTCGACCACGACAAGCTCGACGCGTTGAAAGTGCTCGACGGCGTGCCGACCCTCATTCTCTGCGGCGACAAAGACATGCTGACGCCGGTGAAGAACAGCCACGTCATGGCTGAGGCCTTGCCGGATGCCGAGCTGCTCGTCGTCCCCGGTGCCGGGCACATGGTGATGCTCGAGCGCCCGGCGGTCGTGACAGGGGCGTGTCGCCGGTTGTTCGAGAGAGCGCGGCGGGCCTCCGCGGCGTGAGAGCCGTCGACGCGAGTGCGCTCGAGATCCGCTCCCGGGCGGCGGGATGCGTCGATCTCGACACGTTGGCGGCGATCACCCGTGAGTGCGTCGCGTGCGTCGACCTTGCGGCCACCCGGCAGAGCGTCGTCATCGGCGATTTTCCTGCGCCGGCGCGGTTGCTGCTCGTCGGTGAGGCACCGGGCGCGCAGGAGGACGTGGCCGGCCGCCCGTTCGTCGGCAAGGCCGGCGCGTTGCTGAACCAGCTGCTGACCGAGGCCGGGCTGGACCGGGAGTCGATCGCTGTCGCCAACGTGCTGAAGTGCCGTCCGCCGGACAACCGCGCACCGACCCGCGCGGAGGCGGGCCGCTGCCGCGGCTGGCTGGACCGCCAGGTGGAGCTCGTCGCCCCCGAGCTCGTCGTCACGCTCGGCGGAACCGCGCTCGGCTGGGCGCTCGGCAGTGGGCACCGCTTGCGCGACCTCCGCGGCCGGCTGCACGACTGGAACGGCCGGCGACTGCTCGTCAGTTATCACCCGTCGGCGGCGATCCGGTTCGGGCCGGCTGGTGAGCCGATGGCCGCGTTACGCGCGGATCT
>DATBDO010000001.1:0-16055 GCA_036269855.1 Mycobacteriales bacterium | reverse complement strand
CTCTACTTCAATGACGACGTCTTCGCCGGCCGGTCGGTGACGCCCCGGCAGTTCTTCCTCCGCCCGGACGTACACCGCTTCTATCCGCAGATGCGCGCGACGCTCGACCCCGGTCCGCGCACGGACGACGATCCGCCGTTCCTCGGTGCCGACAAGAACGTGCGCGACCTCCTCGCCGGCCGATTCGGTCGACGCTTCTCCACGATGCTGGCGCACACGCCGCACCCGCAACAGCGCAGCCTGCTCGAGGAGCTCGAGCGGGAGTTTCCGGACGAGATCGCCCGTACCCGTCGCTCGCCGTTCCGCAACGGCAACGACGTCGCGATGGCGACAGCGCTGCACCACTACTACGCCTTCTTCACCGGCCGCGCGGTGCCCGCGCACATGCGCTTTCGTGGGGTGAAGCTGAGTGGCGACGACCTCAAGGACAGGCTTCGGATGGTGACCCGGCGCCGACCGCACGCGTTCTGCCTGAACGACACGGTGTCGGACAGCCTCGAGCCCAAGCGGAAGGCCCGGATCGTCGGGCGGTTCCTCGAGCGCTACTTCCCGGAGCCGAGCAGCTTCGAGCGGTGAGTCTCAGAGCAGTGCGGCATGCAAGGCGTCGTCGCTGCGGTCCGGTTCCTGCTCGAGGAACACCCAGCGCTTGAACGACCAGAACCGCCAGATCATCGCGGTGGCGACGCCGACGACATTGCCCCAGATGTTGCGGGCCAGCAGCGAGTGCTGGTGGAGCACGTACTCTCCGAACGCGAGACAGCCAAGCGTGATGACCAGGGCGATGGCGCTCAGAAGGATGAACGTGCCGTACTCCCGGACGAGACCCCGCCGGGCTCGGTCGCGCCAGGTCCAATGCCGGTTCATGAAGTACGACGAGGTCGCGGCAACCACGGTCGAAATGGCCTTGGCGGTCAGGGGCTTGTGGTGCAGGCCCTGCGTCAGCAGCAGGTTGAACAGGCCGACGTCGACGACGTAGTTGAAGGCGCCGACGATGCCGAACTTTGCGAGTTCGTGAATGAGCGTCTCGAACGTCGCGTAGAGGTGCTTCAACCTCGCGACGGCCACGCTGATCGAGCATAGCCATGGAACACTTGTGGCATGGACTTTCGGCTCAGCGACGAGCACGAGGCCCTGCGCAAGACGGTCGAGGAGTTTGCTCGTGAGGTCGTCGCCCCGCAGGCGGAGCGCTCCGACCGCACGGGAGAGTTTCCCTACGACGTCGTCCGGCAGATGGGCGAGATGGGATTGTTCGGCTTGCCGTTCCCCGAGGAGTACGGCGGAATGGGCGGCGACTTCCTTGCCCTCTGTCTCGCCATCGAGGAGCTCGCCCGGGCCGACTCGTCCGTGGCCATCACGCTCGAGGCTGCGGTGGGACTCGGGTCGATGCCGGTCTTCCGGTTCGGCGACGAGGAGCAGCGCAAGCGCTGGTTGCCCGACCTCTGCACCGGGGTGTCCCTGTCCGCCTTCGGCCTGACCGAGCCCGGCGGCGGGTCCGACGCCGGCAACCCGCGGACGACGGCCGTGCTCGACGGCGGCGAGTGGGTCATCAACGGCTCGAAGGCCTTCATCACCAACGCCGGCACCGACATCACCACGCTGGTGACGGTGCTCTGCCACACCGGAGAGCGAGCCGACGGCCGCCCGGAGCTGACGAGCATCATGGTCCCGGTCCCGCACGACGGGTTCAGCTCGTCGGCCAAGTACGACAAGGTCGGCTGGCACGCATCCGATACCCGCGAGCTGGTGTTCGAGGACTGCCGGGTTCCCGCCGACAACGTGCTGGGCGAGCGGGGCAGCGGCTACAAGCAGTTTCTCTCGACGCTCGACGAGGGCCGGATCGCGATCAGCGCCCTGGCCGTCGGACTCGCTCAGGCCTGCGTCGACGAGGCGACCCGCTACGCCAAGCAACGCGAGGCCTTCGGTCGTCCCATCGGCGGCTACCAGGCGGTTGCGTTCCGGATCGCCGACATGGATATGCGGGCGCACGTCGCCCGGCTCGCTTACTACGACGCGGCCGCGCGTATGGCTGCCGGCCAACCGTTCAAGCGCGAGGCGGCGATCGCGAAGCTCTACTCGTCGACGATCGCCGTCGACAACGCTCGCGACGCGACGCAGGTCTTCGGCGGCTACGGCTTCATGAACGAGTTCCCGGTTGCCCGGCACTGGCGCGACTCGAAGATCCTGGAGATCGGCGAAGGCACCAGCGAGGTTCAGCGGATGCTCATCGCCCGACAGCTCGGCCTGCCCGTCTGATGCCTGGTCCGCAATGGATGCGGCGCCGGCACAACCCCGAGGCGCACCCGGAGCGCAGCGAGGACGAGCGGGCCAAGCGGCGCGCCCGTCAGCTCCGGTACTACGAGGAGCGCCGGCTCGAACCGATCGACCAGAACCTTGCCGTCTTCGGGGCGTACTGGTTCAGTGCGTTCTCGTGTAACCCGCGCGCGATCCACGACAAGCTCGCCGAGCTGTTGCCCGACATTCGCCGCGTCTGGGTCATCCAGCGCGATCTCATGGACAGCGCGCCCGCGGGGCTCGAGTGTGTCGCCGCCCGGTCGCGGGACTACTTCGAGGTGATCGCGCGCGCCAAGTGGTTCGTCAACAACGTCAACTTCCCGAACCACCTGGTGAAGCGCGACGGCACCGTTCACATCCAGACGCACCACGGCACCCCGCTCAAGAAGATGGGGCTCGACAACATCCTCCAGTCGCCGGACCAGCCGGAAGACGCGGTCGAGACGATGCTCAAGCGGACGTCGCGCTGGGACTTCAGCCTGTCGAGCAATCCCTTTTCCACCGAGGTCTGGACGCGCGTCTACCCCGGCGACTACGAGTCGCTGGAGTACGGCTACCCCCGCAACGACGTTCTCGCGACGGCGACCGCCGACGACGTCCGGGCCGCGCGCGCGTCGCTCGGGATCGATGACGACGTCCGGACCGTGCTCTACGCGCCGACCCACCGCGAGTACATGCAGGGCTTCGCACCAACCTTTGATGTCGCACGCGTTGCGAGCGAGCTCGGGTCCGGAACGCTGCTGATGACGAGGCCGCACTATGCCTACGACGAGGATCCGCGGCTGACCGAGCTCCACCAGACCGGACGAATCCTCGACGTCGCTACTCATCCGACGGTCGAGCAGCTCTACCTCGCCGCCGATGTCCTCGTCACCGACTACTCCTCAGCGATGTTCGACTTCGCCGTCCTGGACCGGCCGATCGTCATTCATGCGCCCGACTGGGAGGAATACCAGCAGCGTCGCGGCACCTACTTCGACCTGCTCGCCGAGCCACCGGGTGTGGTCACGCGCACCGACGACGCGCTTCTCGACGCGCTGCGCGGCGGGGCCGACGACGCGGCTGCGCGCGCGGTGTTCCGCGCGCGGTTCTGCCCGTACGACGACGGCAAGGCCGCCGAGCGTGTTGTCCGCCGGGTGTGGTCGACGTGAAGAAGCTGGTCCTGCTCATCGGTGTCGGGCGCAGCGGCACGAGTGCGTTCACGGGCATCCTGCGGGAGCTCGGCTTCCTCGTGCCGCAGCCCGAGGTCGAGCCGGACGAGACCAACCCGCGCGGGTTCGGTGAGCCCCGTTGGGCCGTCGACTGGCACACCCGCCTGCTCAAGAGCGTGCGTGTGACGACGATCGACTCCCGCCCCGCGGCCTGGGCCAAGACACTCGCCGTCGGCGAGCGTCAAGAGGTCGCCGACGAGCTGCGCTCCTGGCTCGAGGTGCAGTTCGTCGGCACGGAGCGCGTGGTCGTCAAGGACCCGCGGCTGTCGTGGTTCCTCGGCCTGTGGCAGCGCTGCGCCGCCGACCTCGGCGTCGAGCCCACCTTCGTGACGATGCTCAGGCCGCCGACGGAGGTCCTCGGCAGCGCCCGGCAGTGGTACGGCAACTGGCAGAACGATGCCAGCCGTGCGGCCGGGTGGACGAACATCATGGTGCACACCGAGAAGGAGGGTCGCGGCTCGCGGCGGATGTTCATCCACTACGAACGGCTTCTCGCTGACTGGCCTGGCGAGATCGCCCGCCTCGGCAGGCTGATCGACGCACCGGATCTGCTCGACGTCGCTGCCGACCGACGCGACCGGGTCGCGGCGTTCGTCGACCCCAGCCTGCGTCGGCAGACCCCGGGCTGGGACGGTCTTGACGTGCCCGCCGCGCTGCAACAGGTCGTCGACCGCGCCTGGGCCGCGCTCGAGCCGCTCGGCGACGACGAAGCGGGCGACCGCCCGACGGACGGGCTCGACAAGGTCCGGGCCGACTACGACGCCTTTTACGCGGACACGGAGGCGATCGCGCAGTCCTCGGTCCGGGCGGCTCAGAACGCGCGCGGCAAACGGTCGAAGCCGGCGCCCGTCGAATCCACCGCACCTGCGGCCGATCAGCCGGCCACCCCGGCACCGAAGCGCAAGCGCCGCCGACGGCGCTTCCTCAGGTTGCGTTCATAGGGTCACGAGCATGCCGCCGCGCGTCAGCGTCGTCGTACCGATGTTCAACGTCGCGACGTACCTCCAGGACTGCCTCGACTCGCTCGCGCAGCAGTCGCTGCGTGACATCGAGGTCGTCATGGTCGACGACGGATCCACCGACGACACCGCCGACATTGCCGTGGCCATGGCGCAACGTGATTCGCGGTTCCGGTTGGTGCAGCAACCCAACGGCGGGCTCGGGAACGCACGAAACAACGGCGCGGAGGTGGCCACGGGGGAGTTCGTTGCGTTCGTCGACAGTGACGACATCGTGCCCCGGCATGCGTATGAGACCTTGCTCGGCGCGCTCGACAAGTCGGGGTCGGACTTCGCCTCGGGCAATGTCCGCCGGATGTCCGCGATCGGCATCTCACCGACGTCGTTCCTCGCGAACGTGTTCGGACAGCGGCGGCTCGGCACCCACATCACGAAGTTCCCCGCACTGATAGCCGACCGGATCGCGTGCAACAAGCTCTTCCGGCGCGCGTTCTGGACAGAGAACGACCTGCGGTTCCCGGAAGGTGTGCTCTACGAAGACATGCCGGTGACCATCCCGGCGCACTTCCTCGCCCGGTCCGTCGACGTCGTCGACCGCACCACCTATCTCTGGCGCGTTCGCGAGGGTGGGGACCTGTCCATCACGCAGCAACGCACCGATCTTCGCGCCCTGCGCGACCGAGCAGCGGCTGTCGACTCGGTCAGCCGCTTCCTGGCGACGCGTGGGCTGGCCGAGCACAAGCGCAGCTATGACACCAATGTGCTGCGCGAGGACCTGCGCTACTTCCTCGACGTGCTCGACGCGGCCGACGACGACTACCGGCGACAGTTTTTCGATCTGGCCAACGACTTCCTCGACCGCGCCGCTCCAGATGTCGCCACTCCGTTGCCGGCAATGCAGCGGCTGAAGTGGCACCTCGCCCGGCAACGTGCGCTGCCGGAGTTGCTGACGGTTCTGGAGTTCGAGGACCGCGAGCTCGACTCCCGTCCGCCGGTGCGGCGCGGCGGCGACTGGTACGGCGACTATCCGTTCCTCGACGACAAGGACCGGGCGGTGCCCAGGGACGTCTACCGTCTGGACCACGAGCTGGTACCGGTAGCGGCCGTCGAGCAACTGCGCTGGAACGACGACGGATCGCTGACGGTTGCGGGATACGCCTACGTCGACATGCTCGGCGCACCGGCCCGAAAGTCGCAGACGATCACGCTCGTCGTCGAAGGACCGGACGGAGACCTCGCCTCACTGCCGACCGAGCCGATGCACCGACCCGACGTCACCGCCGAGGTTCGGTCCGGCTACGCCAGCCTCGACTGGTCGGGCTTCACGGTGACGCTTCCGCCGTGGCGTCTGCCGGCAACCCGAGCCCGTGCTGGAGAGATGCACCTCGCTCTCGAGATTGCGGGCCAGGGGTTGCGACGCCGGACCGACCAGTGGCAGTGGCCGACGCCGCGCCCGCCGAAGACGCCGATCAAGACGACGGCGTGGAAACCCGTGCGGGCGCGCGTGGCCGCGGATGGGCGACTCGAGGTGGCGATCGTCGACGACCACGCGTCGGCGTCGGCGCATCGCTGGGACGGCGGCGTTCTGCAGGTCGAGGGCACACTGCAGGCTCGTGATCGCAGCGCCGGCCGGCTGCGCATCACCCGTCGGGTCGGCACCGGCGAGCTCGACTACCCGCTCTACCTCACGCCGTCGGGGAAGCCGGCCGAGTTCGTCGGACGGGTGCCGGTGGCAGATCTCCTCGCCGAGGTCGAGGTCGCCGACACCGCCGGCCACAGCGAGGCGCAGGGCGACGGCGTGGTCTGGGACGTGTTCACCACTACCCGGGTTCGTCGGCGGGTCGCGATGCCGCTGGCGATGGAGGAGCGGGCCTGGCTGCACAACGGTCGTGAGATCGCATTGCAACGGTCGCGGTTCGGCTACCTGTCCGTCGTGGATCGGTCGCCGCGGCCGGTCATCCAGCAGGCGGCATGGACCTCCGACGGTGAACTCACCCTCAGCGGCACGTTCCAGGCGCCGCCCGGGGACTACGAGCTGCTGTTACAGCGACGGCGCGGTTCGGATGAGCGCCTGTACCCATTCGACGTCGACGGTGCGCAGCATCGGTTCGCGGCGACCGTCACGGTCGTCGGCATCGACGACCCTTTGGGGTCCTCGAGTCTGTCGCAAGGTCGTTGGGAATTCGCGGTCCGGCCGCGCACCGGTTCGACCGGCGGCGCCGAGCCGGTCGACGTCACCCTCGACCATGCCGCGCTTGATCACTTGCCGATCGTCACGACGGCCGGTGCCCGCACGCTTCGCTTCGGCGTGCTCGGTTACGACACCCCGTTGCTCGTCGTCGGACCCGACTTGCGCGACGACGAACGCGGCGGGTTCCACCAGCGGCTGCTCGAGCAGCGGCGTTACCCCAGCCAGCGCCGGCGGCCCATCCGTGACGCGGTCCTCTACATCTGTCACGACGGGACGTCGTACGACGACAACCCGCGCGCCATCCATGAAGAGCTGGTGCGCCGGGGCAACGGGCTCGAGCATCTCTGGATGGTGCGGGACGGCCGGTTCGTCGTCCCCGAGTCCGCGACGGCGGTGCGCGCGGACAGCTCCGACTACTACGACGCGTTGGCACGGTGTCGCTACGTCGTGGCCAACGGTTATGTCCCGGATGTGTTGCGACCTCGCCGGGGTCAGCGGGTGCTGCAGACCTGGCACGGCGGGTTCGTCAAGCAGCAGGGCATGGAGCTCGCCGGTCGTGCGGTCGCGCGGCGCGCCTACCTTCCCGCTGAGACACAGCGACCGGATGCATGGCGCTTCCTCGTGTCACCGTCGGCGGCGATGACGTCGGCGCTGCGACGCGCCTTTCCGTTCGCGCAGCAGGTGCTCGAGACAGGTTCCCCACGCGCCGACCTGCTGCTGCGGCCGGAACGCGCGTCGCTCGGTGCGGAAGTGCGCACCCGGCTGGGTGTTCCGGCCGGCAAGAAGGTCCTGCTCTATGCGCCGACGTATCGCGACCATCTGCGCCAGGGACGCATGCGTTACCGACTCGGCCGGACACTCGACGCCGATGTGCTGCGCGGCGCGCTCGGTGAGGACTGGGTGGTGCTTTTCCGCCGGCATCATCAGGCGGTCGGCCGCCTCGCGCCGGCCGGAGATCCCTTCATTCGGGACGTGTCCGACCACCCATCGGTGAGCGACCTGCTGCTCGCCTCCGACGTTCTTGTCACCGACTACACCTCGCTCGTCTTCGACCAAGTGGCGATGAACCGCCCGGTCGTGTTCTTCACGCCGGACCTCGAGGCCTACCGCGACGACATCCGCGGCTTCGCGATCCCGTTCGATCGGGTCGCACCGGGACCGCTGCTGGCGACGACCGACGACGTCGTCGACGCGGTTCGCGACCTCGACCTGGTGCGCCGCGACCATGAGCATGCATACGCCGCGTTTCGGGCGACCTACTGCCCGCTCGATGACGGCAACGCGGCCGGCCGGGTGGTCGACGCCGTTTTCCGGGCCTGACCGCGCCGGGCTCTAAGGTGACCCCGTGGTCGACAAGGCGTTGCCGCGCATCGGCATGGTGGGCGGTGGCCAGCTCGCGCGGATGACGCATCAGGCGGGCATCGCGCTCGGCCTGTCGCTGCGGATCCTCGCCGAGTCACCGACCGATGGGGCGGCGCTGGTCGCGCCAGAGGTCGACATCGGTGCGCCGGACGACCAGGCCGCGCTGTTGCGGTTCGCCAAGGTTTGTGACGTCGTCACGTTCGACCATGAGCACGTGCCGACCGCCCAGATTCAGGCGATCGAACAGACCGGCGTCGCGGTGCGGCCCGGGTCGGCCGCGTTGATCTTTGCGCAAGACAAGCTTGTTCAACGACGGCGGCTGCGCGAGCTTGGCATCGCCGTACCGGAGTTTGCTCCCGTCACCACGGTCGACGATGTGAAGGCGTTCGGCGCAGCGCACGGTTGGCCGGTGGTCCTCAAGGCAGTGCGCGGCGGCTACGACGGCCGTGGCGTCTGGATGCTCCCCGAACCACCGACCGAGCTTCCCGCGATCGAGCTGTACGTCGAGCAACGGGTCCCGCTGGTGCACGAGCTTGCGATCGAGGTGGCGCGAACGCCAAGCGGAGAGATGCGGACCTGGCCGGTCGTCGAGACCGTGCAAGCGGATGGCATCTGCGTCGAGACCATCGCGCCGGCGCCGCGGCTCAGCCCGGCGCTCGCGACGGACGCGCAACGATTGGCCAGGCAGCTGGCCGAGGAGCTGGACGTCACGGGCTGCCTTGCCGTTGAGTTGTTCGAGGCACCAGGAGGTCTCGTCGTCAACGAGCTCGCGATGCGCCCGCACAACTCGGGCCACTGGACGATCGAAGGCGCCGTCACCAGCCAGTTCGAGCAGCATCTGCGCGCGATCGCCGGCTGGCCGCTGGGCGACACCACAGCCCGGGCACCGGTGACCGTGATGGCCAACTTGTTGGGCGGTGACAGGACAGACCTGACGGCGGGGCTGCCGGCCGCGCTCGCCGCGGTGCCGGAGGCGCATGTGCACCTCTACGGCAAGGCGCCGCGACCGGGTCGCAAGCTAGGTCATGTCACCGTGCTCGGCACGGACGTGACCGAGACCCGCGAGCGAGCTCGCGTCGCGATCGCGGCGTTGCGAGGGGAGAGCTGATGTCCGCGCGTGTCGGCATCGTGATGGGCAGCGACTCCGACTGGCCGACGATGGAGCCGGCCTCGACTGTGCTCGACGAGTTCGGCGTCGAGCACGAGGTGCGCGTCGTCTCGGCGCATCGCACGCCACGGGACATGCTCGACTACGGAACGCAGGCCGCCGGGCGAGGTCTGCGGGTGCTCATCGCGGGCGCCGGCGGCGCCGCGCACCTGCCCGGCATGTTGGCGTCAGTGACGCCGTTGCCCGTCGTCGGAGTGCCGGTCCCGCTGACGCATCTCGACGGGATGGACTCGCTGCTGTCGATCGTCCAGATGCCGGCCGGCGTGCCGGTCGCGACCGTCTCGGTCGCCGGTGCGCGCAACGCCGGCCTTCTGGCCGTCCGCATCCTCGCGACCGAGGACGACGAGCTACGCAGCCGGATGGAGAAGTTCCAGCAGGCGCTTGCCGAGACCGCGCGCGGCAAGGACGCCGCCCTGCGGGCGCGTCTCGAAGGCGACTAGCCACCGGCACCGTCCTGCTCAGCGTGCCAAGGCAGTATGGAGTCGTGAGCACGTCCCCCGCCGCGTGGGCACCCGAGGCCCTTGTCGCCTGGAGCGTCGAGGTCGGCGACCCGGGTGAGCTGCTCTCGTGGCTGCCGGCGGGGTCGGCGTTCGCGTTCCTGCGCGGTGGCGACGGCCTCGTCGGATGGGGCGAGGCGGCGCGGCTCCCGGCTGCCGCCGGACCACGGTCCGGGGTCGAGCTGGCGGCACAGGTAGGCGAGCTCCTTGGCGCGATGACGGTCCGCGACGACGTCCGGGTGCCGGGCAGCGGTCCGGTCGCGATCGTCAGCATGACCTTCGATCCCGATGCGGCCGGCTCGGTCGTCGTCGTACCCAAGGTCGTCCTCGGCCGACGCGACGGCCGGTCGTGGCTCACTTTGGTCACGCCGCCGGGCGGTGTCGCCGTGCCGACGCTGACCCGACGTCCGACGTCGGCGGCGCGCCCGGTGCCGGCGGCGCTCGACCAAGCGCTGCCGGAGGAGTACGTCTGGCGTGCGGCGGTCGAGACCGCGGTCGCCCGGATGCAGCGCGGCGAGCTGGAGAAGGTTGTGCTTGCGCGCGCCATCGACGTCGTCGCCGAGGCGGCGGTCGACGCTCGGATCGTCGCCGGCCGGCTCGCGCAGCGCTTCCCGTCGTGCTTCACCTACGTGTGCGACGGGCTGGTAGGAGCGTCGCCGGAGTTGCTCGTACGACGAACCGGCCGGCAGGCGGAGTCCCTCGTGCTTGCGGGCACGGTCGCCCGTGGTGCCGACGAGGACGAGACCGCGCAACTGGAGGAGTCGCTGCTCGCTTCTGCCAAGAACCGGCACGAGCACCGGCTCGCCGTCGAGTCGGTGATGGCCACGTTGAGCGACGTCGCCGTCGAGGTCGAGGCGGACGCCGGCCCGCAGCTGCTTCGGCTGGCCAACCTCAGCCACCTCGCCACGCACGTGCAGGCCTGGTTGCCGCACGGGGCACCGTCCGCGCTCGCGTTGGCCGCCCGGCTGCATCCGACCGCGGCGGTCGGCGGCACACCGTCAAGGCCGGCGCTCGACCTGATCCGGGCGCTGGAGGCCGCGCCCCGCGACCGCTACGCCGGGCCGGTCGGCTGGGTGGACGCCAACGGGGACGGCGAGTTCGCACTCGCGCTGCGTTGCGCCCAGCTCGACGGCGCGCGGGCCCGGGTCTGGGCGGGGGCCGGCATCGTCGCGGAGTCCGATCCCGAGGCGGAGGTCGCGGAGACGACGGTCAAGCTCGAGGCGGCGCTCACCGCGCTGCTTTCCTGAGCGCGCTCGGCAGGAAATCGGCCGAAACCGGGCGGCAGGAGAGCTGTCCTCGATGGCGAAGTCGAGCGGCACGCTCGTTGCCAGGGGAGAGCTCATGCGCCGTTCCGTGCTTCGTACCGCCCTCGTCGCTGCCGTCGGGGCGGTGCTGACGGTCGGGGTCCCGTCGGGTCACGCGACGACGACGCCGGGGGTCGAGTTCCTCAACCCCGGTCCGGGCGGCTTCGCGTCGAGCAACGTCAGCTACGTCGCGTCGATCCCAACGGGCGCCGGAGTGAGCGCCCGGCAGGCGATCGTCAACGGCCAGCGCCGCCTCTACGTCAGCAGCGCGCACAGCCTGACCATCTACGACATCAGCAACCCGGCTCTTCCGGTGCCGCTTGGTGTGCTGCCGATCTACAACTGGGAGAACGAGGACATCGCCGTCTCGCAGGATGGCGCGACGACGATCCTCACCGAGTTCGAGAGCTCCTTCTATCTGCACGTGATCGACACGTCCAATCCGGCGGCTCCGATGCTCGTCGGCACTCTCGAGTTCGACGGGTCGCACACCGTCGAGTGCGCGGACGTGAAGTGCAACTACTTGTATGCCAGCAACGGCAAGACCTACGACATCCGCGACAAGGGCGGTCCGCTCGCGACGGCCCGCACGCCGGTCGCGGTGGCGAAGAACCTGTGGTGGTCGACCGAGCTCGGTGTCCCCGGTGGGCATGCCCTTCACCAGGACCGGGCGGGTTACTGGATCGCCGACGAGACGCCGCTCGTCATGTTCAAGGAGACACAGGGCCCGCTGCACGTGCAGCTCATCACCAAGGCGGCACCGAAGCTCAACACTGCCTATCAGCACAACAACATCCGGCCGGCCGCGGACAGATACGTGCCGCGCAAGCCCGGCGACAACAGCAAGACGCTGCGCCCGGGTGAGTTGCTGATGACGGAGACCGAGACCAACTTCAACCCGAACTGCGCCGGCGGCACGGGCGGGACGGGTTCGTTCTCGACCTGGTCGATGGTCAACTGGGACAAAGGCGCTTCGCCGCGTCAGCTGCACGTGCTGACGCCGGTGCACGGTGACTACGCCAACGGTGATCCCGCGATCAACGCGCTCGGCTGCTCAGGCCACTGGTTCAAGGCTCGCCTCGACGGGCCCGGGCGTTACGCGGGCCGCTACCTCGTCGCCGCGGCCTGGTACGAGCACGGCACCCGCTTCCTGTCCGTCGATCCGACGAACGGGACGATGCAGCAGGTCGGCTACTTCCAGCCCATCCGCGGCTCCGCGTCGGCGGCGTACTGGATCGGTCACTCCAACTATGTCTACGTCGTCGACTACCAGCGCGGCATCGACATCCTGAAGTTCGACCCCAACGCGGCACCGCCGACCGCGGCCGCCACGCGCGCCTCCTGGCTCGCGAAGCTGCACACGATCGACACCTTCAGCCAGCAGGAGCGCTACTGGTGCCGCCAGGCAATGCTCCACCCGTCCCACCCCTGACGACTTGTCAGCGGCTGGCGTGGCTATAGCAACGCCAGCGTCTGACAGGTCGCTGTACGGGCGCGCTTATAGGTGGTCGAGCAGCCAGTGGGGGCCGACGACGTCGCAGCCGGCCTGCTGAGCCCGATCCCGAAGCTCCCGGTCTGCTGTGACGACGGTGACGGTCCGGCCGTCAGCCGCGGCGCCGGAAGCCACGGCGGCGATGGTGTCATCACCGCTACGCGGCGCATGCACGACCTGCAGGCCGTTGCGGTCACCCTCGTCGGCTCCCTGTCGTGCCGCGCCTTCAAGGATGACGACGATCGGCGCGTTCAGCCGGCCCGCATCGATGGCGTCGACGAGTGCGTCGCAGAGATTCGCCGCGGCTTTGCCTCGGTCTCGCCACCACCCGTTGGGCCGAGAGCCCACAACGTTGGCCGCGTCCACGACGAGCACGCCATCGCTCACTGCGGTACGGCGCCGGCCGCGGCCTGGCGCAGTCGTTCATGCAACGCCGCGTTCTCGGTGCGGTCAGTCCGCACCTCGACCACCTTGAGTCCCTTCGGCGGCTGGTCGAGTTGCTGCCCGAGCTCGGCGGCGGTCGTGGCGCGCGCATAACCAACGCCGTACGCAGACACCAGCGTCGCCAGATCGACGTCATGCGGAGTGCCGAAGACCCGCTCGAACGTCGTCGGCTCGACCGACGACGCCTGGGGGAGGAGCGAGAAGATGCCGCCGCCGTTGTTGTTGATCACGACGTAGGTCACGGCCGGCGGGTCGTCCGCAACAGCCAGACCGTTGGCGTCGTGCAGCAACGACAGGTCGCCCGCGAGGGCCCAGGTCGGCCCGCTACGGCCGAGTGCAACGCCCTGCGCGGTCGAGACGAAGCCGTCGATCCCGGACACCCCGCGATTCGCCACAACCGTCAAACCGCTGCGCGGTCGCATCGTCAGGTCGAGGTCCCTGATCGGCATGCTCGAGGCGACGACGAGCGCCGCGGCGTCGGGGAGCCCCGCGGCCACGTCACGCGCGACCTGCGGTTCGGTCGGTTCCTCTTGGGCGTCCAGCACCCGGTCGATCGCTTCCGCGACCAGCTCGCCCGCGCCGCGCCAGCCGGCCGCCCAGTCGGACCCGGCTCGACCGGTGAGGTCGGCCAACGCGGTGACATCACACCGGTGTACGGCGCTCGCGCCGCGGTTGGGGTCGGACCACGCGCCGTCCCGGTCGATGACCACGTAGTGCTGCCCGGCAAGCCAGCCGAGCAGAGCGCGGGACAGGCCCACCCGGCCGGCCACCACCACCAGGTCCGGTGCGTGACGCTCACTGAAACGGCTGTCGCGCAACAGGGCGTCGGTGCCAACGACGGCCACGGACGGCCGACGTGCGTTGCTGTGCGGCTCGGCGATGACGGGCCAGCCACTGCGTTCGGCGAATTCGACCAATGCGGTGACGTCAGCGGCCGGCAGGCCGTCGCCGGCCACGATCACACCGCGCCCCGCGCCCTCGACGGCACGGGCGAGATCCGCCGGAGCGCGCGTGCCTGCGCGCCCGGTCGCTGTCCACGGTGCGCCGTCCGCGCGGCCGTCCAGCGGATACGGGAAGCCGGCGTCATCGTCGTCGGCCGTCAGCGGCTCGCGGAACGGCAGGTTGAGATGCACCGGGCCGGCCGGCCCGCCGGAGTGACCGCGTGCCGTCCCGACCGCGCGCGCCACGAGCGAGCGCCAGTAGCGCACCGACTCGGCACGGGCCTCGGGCACACCCGCGTCGCAGAACCAGCGCACCGCGGTCCCATAAAGCCGGATCTGGTCGACGGTCTGGTTGGCGCCCGCACCTCGCAGTTCCGGTGGCCGGTCCGCGGTCAGGACCAGCAGCGGCAGCCGGGACTGGTCCGCCTCGAGCACGGCGGCATGGAAGTGCGCCGTCGCGGTCCCCGAGGTGCACATCACCGCAACCGGACGGCCACTGGCGCGGACAAGGCCCAGAGCCAGGAAGGCCGCCGACCGTTCGTCGATCCGCACGTGCAGCCGGACCCGGTCGTCCGCACTGAATGCAAGCGCCAGCGGTGTCGACCGGGACCCCGGCGCCAGCACCGCATCGGTGACGCCGTGTCGGACGAGTTCGTCGACGAGCACAGTCGCAAACGCGACACCGGCGTTGGCGGCGGTCATGCGACCGCCTCCGCCCGGGCAAGTCGCTGCAACCACCACTCCCGCGTCTCGTCGTCCGCGTGAACCAATTCGGGATCGGGAGCGACGGAGCGCACCGGCAACATGCCGTCCACCGGCAGTAGCGGCTCTGCCGTGACGTCGGCGCCCAACAGCTGTCCGGTGCCGAGACCGCACGCGAACGGCAACTCCGGCAGTGCTGCTGCGAGGGCGACGCCCGCGGCGAGACCGACGGACGTCTCGATGGCACTCGACACCACGACCGGCAGTCCGCACGCGGCGGCGATCTCCAGACAGCGTCGTACGCCACCAAGCGGCTGCACCTTCAGGACGACGATGTCGGCAGCCTCCAGGCCCGCCACGCGCATCGGGTCCTCGGCGGTGCGCACCGATTCGTCGGCCGCGAGCCGGACATCGACCCGCCGCCGTAGCTCCGCCATCTCCTCCAACGTGTGCACCGGTTGTTCGGCGTACTCGAGGTCGAAGGCGTCGAGTCGCTTCAACGCGTCCGCCGCTTCGTCGACCGACCAGGCGCCGTTGGCGTCGACCCGAACCCGACCGTCGCGGCCGAGCGCGTCCCGCACCGCTTCGACGCGCGCGATGTCGTCACTCAGTGGCTGCCCGGGTTCGGCCACCTTGACCTTCGCGGTCCGGCACCCGGACGCCGCCACGAGTGCGTGCGCCTGCGCCGGGTCGACGGCGGGCACCGTCACATTCACCGGTACGACGCCCCGCACCGGTTCAGGCCATCCGTCGTCGGCGGCCTCACGTGCGGCGGCCAGCCAGCGCGCGCACGTGCGGTCGTCGTACTCGGGAAACGGCGAGAACTCACCCCAACCTGCGCGGCCGGCCAGCAACACGCCGCGGCGGCGTACCTGTCCGCGGAACCGCAACCGCATCGGCACGTCGAACACGAGGACGCGCCCGTTAGTCATCGCGGCCTCAAGCCAGCAGCAGACCGACGGCGAGAAGGACGGCCACGCCGAGCTCGAGCCGACCGGTGCCGCCGAGAGCGGGGATGAGGGCCCGGCCGACGCCGCCGTCGCGCACCGCGGCCACGGGCTCGCGGGCCAACGGCAATGCCAGCAGCACGAGCACCGGCCACCCGGAATGCGACGCGATCGGGACACCCACTGCCGCGAGCCCCAGCGCGATGCCGATAAGTGACACGAACAACACACGCGTGCGGGCTTCGCCGATCCGCACCGCCAGCGTGCGCTTGCCCGCAACCGCATCGGTCGGCACATCGCGCAGGTTGTTGACGACAAGGATGGCGACCGCGAGCAGGCCGGTCGCCACCCCGCCGACCCAGGCGCTCGCGGGAATCGCGCGGTGCTGGACGTAGGCCGACCCGGCCGTCGCGACCAGACCGAAGAAGAGGAACACGAAGACCTCGCCGAGGCCGGCGCTTGCATACGGCTTCGGCCCGCCGCTGTAGCCGAGCAGCGCGATGAACGACCCGAGTCCGATCAGCAGCAGCCACCAGGAGACCGTG